>JAEUQX010000668.1 GCA_016788625.1 Anaerolineae bacterium | reverse complement strand
TCAGCCGCGAGACTTCTTCCTGGAACTGCGCCTCGGTGATCGTCACGGCGGCCATCTGCTGCGGCCCGCCGGGGATGGGCGTCGAGCCGGGCGGCGCGGGCGTGAAGGTGGCGAAGCGCGGCGCTTCCACCAGCGCGGATGTGGCGCTGGCGACGGCGGCGAAGGTCGGCTCGATGGTCGGCGTGGGCGTGCGGCTGGGGCGCGGCGTCTGCGTCGGCTGCGGCGTGGCCGTCAGCGTCGGCGTGGCGCTGGGTTCCGGCGTCGCGGAGGATCCCACCCCCGGCCCCTCCCCACTTTGCTGCGCTTGTGGAGAGGGGGGCAGCGGCGTATTCGTGGGCGTGAGGCTGGGCAGCACGAGCAGCGTCGGCAGTTCGTCCTGCGGCGGCGCGGCGGGCTGGCAGGCGGCTAACAGCGCGAGCACGACGATCAAAGCGGCAAAACGCATGAGACATCCTTACGTAAAACAAGACGGCTACACGAGAATGTAACCGTCTTGATGGTAGCACAGGTTATGGGTAGGAGAAGATAGGGATGCATGTCATTTTGGGGCGTCGGGAGGATATTCGCCCTGACCGAGGCTCATCCTCCCCTACGAGAATTTGTCGCGTGTAGGGCGGACTAGGCACTTGCGCCGTATATCTGCTCACGCCCAAATTATTGCGCCGCCTATTTGGACCCTGTTGGCGAATTTGCTGAGCGATTTCATACGAGGCGGACAAGGCAGGCCTTGCCCCTACCCAAATCGCGTGTTTGTAGGGACAACGCCCGCGTTGTCCGAATTCACCAACAGCATCTAGCTGAAATGCACCCAGAAGAATCGAGCCTGCTTGCCGCCTTGTGCCAAAGCGGCATAATATAGATGTGTCGTCTTTGCACAGGGGCGGTGTGCATGATCGCAGAAGCAATCCTCGAACAAGTCATTCAAGGGCTATCGGCGGCCGTCTGGAAGCGGCCTGAACTGACTACCCTGCGCGAACCGATTGAGGCAGCGCTGAGCAGCGGGGCGTTTAAAGACCTCACGACTCGCGCGTTTTCAGCGTTTGCCGAGCGCAGCGCCGAAACGCTGCCAAAGTTCTTTGACGCGGGTTTCATCACCATGCCTGCCGTGCAGGAGACACTCAGCGCGGTCGTCGTGGATGGCGCGGACGCCGACCTGGAGCGGCTCGCTGAACTGTACGCCAAACGCTTTCTGAAACCCGCTGACGCGCCGGATGTACAGAAGCAACTACGCGGCTACATGCGGCAGATGCGCGAGACTTTCGCGACAGACCCCACCTACGGCCCGCTGCTGCTGGCGCGCGATATGCAGATGATGCTGTTCGCGCTCAACGGTCTGCGCGGTCAGATCGCCGAGGGTTTTCAGGGCGTTAATGAGCGATTGGACGCGCTGCTCAAGGCGGCGGGCACGCAGGCGCTGCTCATCGGGCGCGCGGGCGGGCAGAGCGCGGTGCTGATTAAAGACCCCGACGACGCGACCGAAGCGCCGCGCAAGCTGATCGGGCGCGATGCGTTGCTCACCGAAGTGCTGGCGCTGCTGGAAGCGGGCGAAAGCGTGCTGCTGACCGGCATGGGCGGCATGGGCAAAACGGCGCTGGCCGCGACGATTGCCGCGCGCTGGGTGACCCCACCCCCGGCCCCTCCCCACGTCACTGCGCTCGTGGAGAGGGGAGATCAGAATAACCGTAAAGTGCTCTGGCTGAAGGCGGGCACGCAGTCCGCTGATGCGCTGTTCGAGGCGCTGGCGCGTCCGTTCGGGCTGGCGCAGGCCGTGGCGCAGACGACGGGCGACGAGCGCAGCGCCCTGGTACGCCGCATCCTGCGCGAGAGCGGCGTGACGCTGCTGCTGCTGGACGACTGCTGGAGCGGCGCGGCGCTCTTCACGCTGCTCAAGGCCGTCCCGCGCGACCTGCCCACGCTGATCAGCGCCCGCCAGCGCCACCCGGTCGAAGGCACAACCCGCGACGTGGCCGAACTCGCCCGCGCCGACTCGCTCGCCCTGCTCTCCCACCACGCCGGACAGGATTTCGTATCCCCCCTCTCCACAAGCACAGCGCAGTGGGGAGGGGCCGGGGGGGGGGTGGCTTCCGCCGGGGGTGAGGTTCTGCCCGCCGGGGCTGAGGCCCTCTGCGACCTGCTCGGCGACCACGCCTACGCCGTCGAGATCGCGGGCAAACGCCTGAAGGCCGATAAACTCACGCCCGCCGAACTGCTGGCGCAGATCAAGGACGCGCCGCACGACCTGACCATACCCGGCGACTTCAGCGACAAGGAGCGCGCCAGCGTCAAGCTGCTGCTGGATGCCAGCGTCAACGCCCTGGACGCCGACGCCCGCGCCGTGTTCCTGGCCTGCGGCGCGTTCTTCGCCCCGCGCATCACAGCGGAGATGCTGGCGCTGTATTTCAACGCTGACGCCGTAGGGACGGAATCGATCCCGTCCGTATCCGCTGCCCTCGCCACCTTGACCGAACAGGGCTTGATCGACCGCATCCCCGCCGAGGAGCGCACTATCGCGCACTACGCCCTGCACGACCTGACCTACAGCTACGCCGCCGCGCAGAACGTCGCCGACGACCGCGAACGCGCGCTGGGCACCTGCCTGCGCTACCTGACGCGCTACGACCAACCCTCCCCGGCGGGGCACGCCGCACTGCGCCCGGAACTGGACGGCCTGCTGGCGGCGGCGACCTGGGCGTTCAGCGTGGGAAAGTGGCAGGACGCGCAATGGATGGCCGACCAGATGTACGGGCGTGGCAGTCGAATTCTCTCTTTGGGCGGCTACCCGACCCTGGCGCTGACGCTGATAGAACGCGGGGCAGCGGCGGCGCGAGCGCGCGGGGATCAGTGGGCGGAGGCCGTTTCACAGGGCAACCTGGGGATGGCCTACCGCAGTCTGGGCCGCTACGACGAGGCCATTGACAACCTCTCGCAAGTTCTGGCAAGTATGCGCAAGATGGGCAAACGCCGGAACGAGGCTATGACGCTGGGCAACCTGGGACTGGCCTATCACAGTCTGGGCCGCTACGACGAGGCCATTGAACACCATCAGAAGGCCTTGGAAATTGCCCATGAAATTGGTTATCGCGAGGGCGAGGCCACCGCCCTGGGGGGACTGGGGATCGACTACTATAGCCTGGGGCGCTACAAGGAGGCTATCGAACACCACCAGAAGGCACTCGAAATCGCCCATGAAATCGGCGACCGCAAGAACGAGGCCAATGCGCATGGGGGACTGGGGATCGACTACTATAGCCTGGGGCGCTACAAGGAGGCTATCGAACACCACCAGAAGGCACTCGAAATCGCCCATGAAATCGGCGACCGCGAGAACGAGGCCATCTCACTCGGTAATCTGGGCGCTGCTTATGCTGGCCTCGAACGCTACGACGAGGCCATCGCGCATTACGAGCAGACCAGGGCGATCTATCAGGCGATTGGCGCGCTGCATCTGGTGGAACTGACGGAGCGCAATATTGCCAATGCAAAGGCGAAGCGCGGGGGGTAAAGCGCCTCACCCCCCGCCCCTCTCCGGCGGGGATGCTGACGAACTGTCCGTTTGACACGTCGTTGGTGGTCGCATCCCCTGGAGAGGGGAGCAGATTCCCCCTCTCTAGCGACGCGAGGCGGACAAGCCGCCCAACTGCCGTGTACGGGCGTCGCGCCCGGAGAGGGGGCTAGGGGGTGAGGTTCCCTGCCGCGACCAGGCCGAGTCGCGCCTTCTGACACGCTGCTAATCAGGCGGATAAAGCGCCTCACCCCTAAATCTCCTCTCCGGGGGGAGAGGGGACTTGGAGGCTTCACAGTGCCAGGGCGAAACCTGCGCGCGCATGTTGGTAGCTGGGCAGCGCGTCTCCATGCTGGAAGCGCAGGTGGTGGGCGAGCGTCTGGCGGGCGCGGAACAGGCGCGACTTGACCGAGCTGATCGTGATGCCCAGCGCGTCGGCGATTTCGGTGTACGAGAGATCATCCCAGTAATGCATCAGCACGATGGCGCGCTGTTCGACCGGCAGGATATGCAGCAGCGAGGTGAACTCCACCTGCATCTCGCGGTTCAGGCAGGCTTCCTCCGGCGTCAGTTCATAGCCGTGCGGTTCCGGGCTGCTGCCTTCGCCGTCCAGCAGCTCGTCAATCGAGTACCACAGCCCGCGCCGCTGCCGCAGGATGTCGATGCAGTAGTGCGCGGTGATCGCCAGCAGCCAGCGCTTGAAGGGCTGTGCCGGGTCGTAGCTGCGCAGCTTGCAATAGGCGCGGCAGAAGCTCTCCTGCGCGGCCTCCTCGCCGTCCTGGTGGTTGCCCAGCATGTGATAGGCAAAGTTAAAGACCTGATGCTGGTAGCGCAGCACCAACTCGTTGAACGCGGAGGTGTCGCCTTGCAGAGTCGCTTCTACATAATCCTGATCAGTGAACATAGTCGCATTCCGTATGATCTCTAAGCTGTCAGTCGATAGCTTTTAGTCGTTAGTCAGATGATGGAAAGCTTTCGCTGCTGGCTGCATTGCCAACCTATCCGCATGATGGTCTTTGTCGCTAACGACTAATGACTATCGACTAACGACTATTGACTTCGCCTATGAGGGGCACATTCCACGACGTGCCCCTGCGATTGACCGATATCAGGTCAGGCGCGCCCGCAGCGCGGCAAGACCAATCTTGACGGCCATGAGCGCGGCCAAAGCCAACAGCGCAGCGCGTCCGTCTGGCAGGAAGGGCAGCGTGATGTTGAACAGCAGCGCGATGCCCAGCAGGACGATGAACACGCCCAGCGCCATGCCGATGAGATTGATCGGGTGTGTGTTGAACTGCATCCCGTATCCGCTGCACAGCACGAAGCCGATGATGAACAGGGCGAAGAACGCCGCGCGTTCCGTGTCGATGATGGGCAGCGGCAGGCGCGCCAGCGAAGCCAGCAGCAGCAGCGCTGCCACCGCGATCAGGGCGAACTCAAACAGACGGTTGCGTGTCAGTGGCCGCGTGGTCATTAGCGTGAACTCCTCGAAAAGGTGTAGTCAGCGCCTTCGTCGGCCAGGTCTTCGGCCAACTGCCTTCCCCAGGGCGGCAGCAGCACGACGAACAGCACCAGGTCAACGACGATGGCCCCCACCAGCGAGACAACCGGCATCGCGTTCCACCAGGGCACGATCACAATCAGCGACAGCCCTGCCGCCAGCAGCGCGAAGCCGCGCCAATCCGGTTCGCGGATGACCAGGCGGTACAGCGCGGCCAGGAACAGCAGCAGGCTCAGCAGCCAGCCCAGGCCGAACAGACGGCCCACGTTGCTCTGGATGGTGTAGTCTGCCGAGAAAATCCAGGGCGCATCGGTGATGCCGACCGGCACACTCGTCCAGGCAGCAGCCAGGCCGATGACATGCCCGACCCCGTGAAACAGCAGGATGACGACCAATGCAAGACGCATCAAGCGGAACATAGCTTTACTCCTCCTTGCCAGCCCGGTTCGTGGGCGGCTCAAAATCAATCGTTTCGGAAGCCCCTGCCCCGTTCGGACGCACGAAGTCGAAACGCAGCGGCTGCATTTCGACCACCACGTACCACTGCGTTTCGGCGCGCGGGAACAGGCGGACGACACTTTCCTCGCTGCGACAGGCCAAGCCGCGCATCTGCCAGGCAGGTGTGCTGGCGATGGCCTGGCCGCGCCATTCGAGGTTGACCAGATGTTCGGATGTTTGCGGGAGCAGCAGAAACAGGCTGACTTCCCGCGAGTGGCACGGGCATTGGCTGACCTGCAGCCCGGCTGGCCCATCGGTCGCCAGCATCACAGAGTCGATTTTCTCCAGCGCCGCTGCAACCCGCGCGCGCAGTGTGTCCAACATCCTGCACGCTCCTTTCCGCCATCACGGATACACCGCGAGCACGACTGCATCGAGCGTTTCATGACCGAGTGCGCGCGCAACCGAGATGCGGTGATGGCCGTCCTGGACAAAGTAGTGCTGACCGACGCGGATCAGTTCAATCGGCGGCAGGTAGGTGCCGTGCAGAACGCCCGACGCCACCCGCACCCAGCGCAGCGATACAACGCTGCGCATCGGGTAGAAGCGGCGGTCAAAGTCGCTGCTGCGGCTGACCGTGCCGATGATCTGATCAATGTTGACCGGAATGACATCATCGTCCCCTGCATGGCGCGTCGTAGTGCGGACAGCGTCATCCAGCCGGGATAGTCGGGTCGTTCGCCCCGTCAGGCGGCTGATCAAGCGGTGTACCTGGCCGACCCAGAGCATCCGCTCAAACAGGCGCAGCGCATCCGGGTGAAAACGTGTGATGCCAGAGGCGGAGGCATTCGGGTTGGCGAAGGGCAGGGGAGAATTATTAAACACGACATCTGGCCTTTCAGGAACTACCTGATCTAGTTCTAAAGTAGTTCTCAACCGGCCAGAATGTCATCTGTCTAAAGTCAGATTTCTATCTAGGACTTTTGGATGAGGACAATCCAACACCTGTTGTAGAAGATGATAACCGAGCCTCTGCACGACCAGGCAAACGAGGTTCACCATCCCCAAAGCGCGTCCCGTCTTGCAGGCATCTGTACTGCCCCGTCGGACGCAGCCCCGGACAGGTGCGACCAGGATGATCACCTGGGCGACGCAGATGAGGATGGCAAAGATTTCGCAGCCATGTTCACGCTGAGCCGCCGCATAGCGAACATTTCGCTACTCTGAAAAGGGTTGGACAGCCATTTGCTCGACTGCTTTGTGCATATTTACGGTTTCTCTGCCTCTGGCCGCCGCAGCAGCGCGAGAAGTTCCATTTCGTCCATATCGGGCGGGGTCAGCCGCCAGTCGCCCGCCGTGCCGCCGCTGATGCGCTCGACCTCGAAGCCGACCTGCTGCAACATCAGCCTCAGTTCCGTCGGAACAT
>JAEUQX010000624.1 GCA_016788625.1 Anaerolineae bacterium | reverse complement strand
TCGCAGTTGGCGTCGGGGTGATCACATTCATCACGACTGTGAAGCCCTCCGATCCGCCACCGCCGCCGCTGCCGCCGAGCGCGCAGGGTACGTATAACCCGGTGTTGGCGAAGTCACGCGGACGCACGCCCGCGCCGAGCAGGTCACTCGCCCCTTCGAAGCGGAAGAAAATCAGGATGCTGCTGCGCGGCGCGACGCGATAGTTGCTCAACCACTCGCCCACGCGGCGGCTGTTGACACGCCCATCGTTTCCGCGTTCGCCGTTCGAGAGCCACAGTGTTACGCTGTCGTCGTCTCCGGGCGGGGCAATGATCGCGACCTCGACCAGCGTCAGGCCGGGGATAGGCGGAAGCTGGTGATTGAATCCCGTAATGACCGACTCGATGGTGCGGTTGTGGCGCAGTTCAAAAACCGCCAGGCCGCCCTCGCGGAACTCGACGAATTCCAGCCGTGTTGGCCGGGCGGAACAATCTGGCGTCGCTGTGGCAGTCGGTGTGTGCGTCGGGGATGCGGTGGCCGCGTCCTCGGTCGCCTCCTGCGCCATGGTGGGCAAGAGCGCTGCCCAGGCGAACGCTGTGAGCAGCAGCGCGGCGAGCCATCGAATGACCTGACGGTTGTGTACGGCCATTGCCCTATCCCCTCGATTCGCAGGACAACACAAGGCACATTGTAACAGTTTTATGGGCGCTGGCACACGCCGATCAACCCACGCCCGCCCAACCTCGAAAAATGTGCGTGCGGCGGTTATAGTAGCGGCGAAATGAGAGGACGCCTATGCGACGCCGCATTCCCGATTTGTTCATACTCGCGCTGTTGTTCGCCCTGCCGCTGCTGCTGTTCTGGCCGCAAACAGTGGGCGGGCGCACGCTGATCCCCACGGAAAACCTGTACCAGTTCGAACCCTATGCCAGCAGTCGCGACGAGGTTGGCGCACCCGCGCTGCCGCACAATCCGCTGGTCTCCGATCTGGTGCTGCAAAATTATCACTGGAAAGCGTTCATCCGCGAAAGCCTGGCACAGGGCGAGATTCCGCTGTGGAATCCGCACCAGTTCGCCGGGATACCCTTCCTGGCCGCCGGGCAGCAGTCCACGCTCTATCCCTTCAGCCTGCTCTACTACATCCTGCCGCTGCCCGCCGCTTACGGCTGGTTCACGGTGACGCAGCTCTGGCTGGCGGGCGCGTGTATGTACGCGCTGCTGCGCGGGCTGGGTGGCGGGCGCTTCGGTGCGGCACTGGGCGGCGTGGTCTATCAACTGAGCGGCACATTCGTGATCAGCGCGGTGTTCCCGATGATCATCGGCGCGGCGGCCTGGATACCGCTTGTGCTGCTGATGGCCGAGTTCACTATTCGCCAGCAGCCGTTCCTGCGCGGGCGGCCTGCCAGCGCACCCTGGGTGATCGGCGGGGCGCTGGCGCTGGGCTGCAACATCCTGGCCGGGCACGTCGAGATTACCTACTACGCACTGATCATCACCGCCTTTTACAGTGCGTGGCGGCTGATTGGCAGGCTGGTCACCACAGGGGCGCAGCCGCTTCGTGAGCGCGTCGGCTACATGGTGGGACGCGGGGCGTGGCTGGTGACACTGGTCGCGCTGGGGCTGGCGTTGGGCGCGGTGCAGTTCATCCCGTTGTTCGAGGTGGCGAGCATCAACTACCGCGACGGGCGCTCGTCGCTGGAGCAGATTCGGGGTTGGGCACACCCGCCGCGCGATGTGGTGCAGTTCGTGCTGCCCAACTTCTACGGCAACCCGACGCACCACAGCTATTTCGAC
>JAEUQX010000572.1 GCA_016788625.1 Anaerolineae bacterium | reverse complement strand
GTGTTGAGCAGCCCGAACGCCAGCCACGCCAGCCGAACGCGCCCATAACGCGGCTCAACCGAGAAGCGCGGCACAATCCACGCGGCCACGCCCATCGCCAATTGCATCATCCAGCCGAAGATCAGCATATCGACATGGATGAACAACAGCCGCCACACCGTCCCCTCAAAGGGAACACCCTTGTTGAACAGCAGCAGCCCACCAAAGAGAAACCCAACACCCAGGTGCAGCAGCGCGGCACGAACCATCCATACACTGATGCGCGGCATGGTCAGCGCTCCTTAACGCGCGGCCAGGTGTTGACGATGAACAGCCAGCCCGCACCGACCTGCAAGACAGCAGCGGCAGCCAGCGCCACCCCCGCGATCGTCTGTGGGTAGATGACCGACAGCGGCTCGCTCACCGCCCGCAGCACCAGCCCCAGGTTCAGCAGCACATACACCGCCCAACCAACCTTTGTGCTGCCACGCGGGTTTTCCTTGCTCTTCTTCGGGAACATCCAATAGGCCACACCGATGATCAGTTGGGTAATCCAGCCGACGATCAGCAGGTGCAGGAAGACAGGCCGCAGCGTGCCAATCAGCGGCGGCAGGTTGAAAACAGGCTGTGCCGCGAGCAGTACGCCCAGCAGCAGCGCCAGCACAAAGTACACCAGAGCAGTCTTGATGTGATAACGAGTCAGGGTTGGCATGGTGATTGCTGCCTGTCAAAGATTGCCGCTATATGTCTGCGTAAGTGCCGTTCAACAGCCTTGCGATCAGGCTGCTGGCCTGTCCGCAGGTGAGCGCTGTGTGACAATGGCATAAATGACCAGCGCCATGAACAACAGTACAGCGCTTGCATTGAGCGCGCCAGCCCATTTTCGACCATCGAAGTTCAGCGCCAGACTGCTGTACTCCCGCAGCAGAACCGAGAGATGCAGTAAAACGAGCGGGGCATAGAAGGCCGGGCGAAACGCGACCTGATGACCAGTTAAGGCAGGGATGATCAGCGGCGCGTGTCCGAACACCATCGACAGGACGAAGCCCACCGCGACCGCGTGAATGATCGCATCGTACTGAAAGCCAGCGTAAACTGCGCCCAGCATTATTCCCAGCAGCCCACCGAGCATCAGCCATATATAACCTGTGAGCAGACAGACGGCGATATAGCGCGTGAGTCCGGTCTGACGCACGCTGCGCCCGGCGACATCAAAGCGCAGCAGCCAGAGCGCGACCAGAACCTGTCCTGCGCCTGCCAGTCGCACGCCCACTTCCAATGAGGCGACCGTGACCACGACGCCGACTGCATAGACCAGGGCAGTCGCCATAAGCAGCCGTTCGACGCGAGTTGAATGCCGCCTGACGCGCGACAGTTCCAGCCGTTCACCAACGATGGTCAGGATCAGGAAGGCAATCCAGCCATGAACGACCCCATACAGTGGTTGGCCCGCGACCCACAGTAGGTTGCCCAGCGCCCAGAAAACCGCGCCCGCGCACAAGATCAGCGTGGGCAATGACCAGTAATGTCGTGTGCTGGCGGTATAAGCATAGACCAGCACAAGTCCGCCGCTGCCCGCCAGCAAACACAGCCGCGCTGCCGGATGTGCGCCAAAGACGAGCAGGATGAGGCCGCCGCAGGCGCTTAAAGCGGGGGCGATGTAAGCCCAGTGCCAGTTTTTGCGGCTCAGCGCTGCCACCGCAACCGCCCGCTCCAGGGCGATCAGTGTACCGAACAACCCGCCCATCATCAGCGGGCCGTGCAAGCCGATGAGAGTCGGTGTTGGCGCTGGCAGCAGCCACCCGGCTCGTTGCAGGGCAGCCCAACCGCCCGCGAACAGCATCAGAATGACCAGTCCAAAGAGCGGGAAACGCAGCGTAGACGGGGTCATGCTTCGCTTGTTCCTGGCGCTTCAACGCGCTGTTGCAACATGGTCAGCAGCATCGTCAGCGGCGTGCGCGCCGTGATGCCATGAGGCACCTGTGCCTGCATATGTATCCAGGTGCCGGCCTGAGCCGGATGCGATGTCCCACCCAGCTCAATTGTTGCTTCACCTGCCAGGATGTGGATGATCGCAGGCACTGCCGCCGTATGCTCGGAGAGCGACTGCCCTTCGGCGAAGACGAACAGAATAACCTTGAGATGGTCATCCTTATAGACTGTGCGACTTGTGATGCTGTCCTGCGGGGCAGCATCCAGCATTCCGGCCAGATCATTGATTATCAAATAGGGGATGTTGCTCATGGTGGGTAAAGCTACCTTCCTTTATGCACTGCCGGGCTATCGTGTCCGTGAACAGAGTTCATTGACATCTGCACGCGCAGGGCGACCGTACTTCAGCCCAATAAAGTTAGCTTAGGAATGGAAGTGAGGGGGTGATGAATATCACGATGGATACAGTGACGAATGTCACAGCATGGCAATCAACCACAGCAGAGTACCAATGTGTACATCAGATCTATAAGACTACAGGCGCAGCAGATAGCCCAGGCGCAGCGCTGCCTGTTCGACCAGCGCCGCCGCGTTGCGCATCGCTGCATCCAGTCCCATCGCCCGCGGGGTGATCGGCAGGACAGCATGGATGCCTGCCGCGTGCAGGGTTGCCTCATCCGCGTTCAGGCCGCCGACAATCGCCACCGTTGGGATGCCGCGCGCCGCCGCCCGCCGCGCCGCGCCCATTGGCCCTTTGCCATAGATCGTCTGCGCGTCGATCTGCCCCTCGCCCGTGATGACCAGATCAGCATCGGCCAGATGGGCGTCGAAGCCGTTGAAATCCAGCGCCAGATCAACACCAGACTCGATGCGCCCTCCCAGGAAGGCCATCAGCCCTGCCGCCAGCGCGCCCGCCGCCCCGCCGCCCGGCGTGCTCAGCACATCGATGCCGAGTTGGTCGCGCACCTTGCCGAAGAAGTGCCGCAGCCCGCCTTCCAGCACGCGCACCTCATGCGGCCCCGCGCCTTTCTGCGGCCCATACACGACCGCCGCGCCCTGCTCACCGACCGCCGGATTGGTCACGTCGGAGGCGATGATCACCTCGACCTCGCGCCAGCGCGGGCTGAGACCAGAAGTGTCGATGCTGTAAATCGCCGCAAGGCTGTTGCCCCCCGGCGGCACATCGACGCCGTAGGCATCCAGCAGCCGCACGCCCAGCGCCTGTACACAGCCCGCGCCGCCGTCCACGGTCGCGCTGCCGCCCACGCCGATGATGATGCGCCGCACGCCCGCTTCCAAAGCCGCCGCCAGCAGCAGCCCCGTGCCGACCGTACTGGTCACGAGCGGGTTGAGTTCGCCGGGACGCAGCCGTACCAGCCCGGAGGCTAATGCCATTTCGATCACGGCAGTTTCGCCATCGGGCAGCAGGCCGTAATCCGCCAGCGTCGGGCGACCGAGCGGGTCAACCGTGCGAACCGTGACGCGCCGCCCACCGTTCGCCAGGAAAGCATCGAGCGTGCCGTCCCCGCCGTCGGCCAGCGGCAGAAGTGTCAGTTGCGCGCCCATCCCCGACCGCTCCAAACCACGCGCGATGGCCGCAGCGGCAGCGCCCGCGCTCAGGCTGCCTTTGAACGCGCCGGGGGCGATGATGATCTTCACAGGGCGAACTCCTTTAGCGCTTGCCCGCTTTTTGCGAGCGTGATAAGGTTGTGACGAGGTAGGCTAACAGGGTCACGAATGATGGTCTTTCGTCTGATGAACATTGGCCCCGCTGCGCTGGACAGCGGCGACAGCCTCTACCAGATCGCCGGGGTGTTGGCGGCGCAGTCCGTAACAGGCACGCAGTTGGTGGCCGTAGTCCCAGCCATGAGCGGCGTCACCGATTTGCTGCTCGACAGCATCCGACTGGGCAATTATAGCAATGTCTACACCAAGCTGCTGACCAGTCACAAGAACGCGGCGCGGCGGCAGGGCAAGGATGAAACCGCCCGCCAGGTGCTGATCCAGGACGTGACCGACATGCTCGACTCGTACACCTGGTTGGGCAAATCGCTGGCGAATCGTGGGCCGACCCCCAGCGAACAGGACAACATCCTGCTGATGGGCGAGCGGTTGAGCGCCCGCCTGCTGGCCGCCAGCCTGCAAAACCGGGGCGTGCAAACCGTCGCGCTGAATGCCAGTGAACTGCTGGTACGGCTGAATGGGCTGCCCACGCCCGACGCGAACGCCACGCGCGAACGGGTGCAAAGCCGCCTGCTGCCGCTGCTCAACCAGGGCAATGTGGTTGTCGTCAACGCCTCACTGGATGCCGAGAGCGCCCAGGCCAGCGCGCACCGCAAGCACGATGAGCCGTCCCTCTGTGCCGCCGCGCTGATCGCCGCCGCTGCCCCTGATGAGGTGTGGTCGTGGCTGGATGGCGAACACTACGACGTGCGGGTGGTGTAGCTGCAAGCCATTCGTAGACTTCATCGAGCGCGTTGGAGGACTGGACGCCGAAAGCTGCGGTGGGCGCGCTGGCCCCCGGCGGCCCGGATGTGATCACGCAGGAGCGCGAATTCCGCGAGCAGTGGCAGAAGTTCTATGAGCAGCACAAGGACGAGCGCGAGGGGTAAGCGCCTAAAGCGAGAGCATTCTATGCGCCTCACAACTGACTTCAAAAGCCTCCTTCGTTTTGGTTTGGTCATCCTCGGCGCGGTCATGGTGATTGCGGTTAACGTGTTATACAGTCTGGATGCCTCAAGAGGGCAGCGGACACCCGACAGCACCAGCACGCCACTCGCGCAGCATGATGTTTGCCTGGTCCCCGCGAATGGCAGCAGCGAGGCAACGGGCTATCAAGGTTCTATCGCCTACAGTTATGACGGGCACTTGCACATCCTGAATCTGGAAACCCGTGAAGTGCAGACCTTCACAGGCGTGCGAGCCATGGTTGCACCGGACTGGTACCCTTACGGACGACTTCTTGCGTTGGGGCGTGGCGAGATCCACATTCTGGACTCACGAAGCGGTGAAATACTGACGCTAACGAACAGCCCAGACACGTTATGGGATCCCTCCTGGAGTCCTGACGGACGAAGACTCGTTTACATGCAAATGAGTGGAGAACGAGGACTATACATTCTCGATATTTTCAGTCGGGAACGCACTAAGCTCAACATCGGTCTTTGGAATCCAGTACACCCGGCCTGGAGTCCCGACGGTAAGCAGATCGCTTTCGGTGCAAGTGATGAAACAGGACTAATCCAAATCTACGTTGTTGATCTTGACACCTGTTCTGACTCAAGCGAATGTGAATCAACACAACTCACGAA
>JAEUQX010000565.1 GCA_016788625.1 Anaerolineae bacterium | reverse complement strand
CTGCGTGAGAACCGCGCTGAGGGGGATTCCGAGTGCTTTCAAGCGCAGCAGCGCCAGCGCTGAACGCCGTGCCATGTCCAGCCAGATCGGTTCGCCGGATGGGCTGAGCGCGCTGTGAGGCAGCGTCATGCCGAATGCCTCGGCCACCACCTGCGCCGTCGCCGCCGTGCCCAGGAACTGGCAGCCACCGCCGCTCGACCCGCAGGCGCGACAGCCCATCGTCGCGGCGTAATCCAGCGTGATCATGTCGTGTGCGAAGCGTGCGCCAATCGTCTGTACTGTACCAGCATCTTCCGCATCCGGGGCGGGCAGCGTGACGCCACCTGGCACGATGATTCCTGGTTGGTCGCTGCACCCCGCCAGCCCGATCATCATCGCGGGCAGTCCCTTGTCGCAGGTTCCAATGCCCATCACGCCGTCGCGCGTAGGCAGCGAGCGGATTTGCCTGCGGATGACGATCGCAGCGTCATTGCGGTAGGGCAGGCTGTCCATCATGCCGTCCGTGCCCTGTGTGCGCCCGTCACAGGGATCGGTGCAGTAGGCCGCGAAGGGGATCGCATTCTGCGCGCGCAGCGTCTGCGCCGCTTCACGGACGAGCAGGTTAACCTCCCAGTGCCCGGTGTGAAAGCCGAGCGCGATAGGATCGCCATCTTCGCCGCGCATCCCGCCGTGCGTGCTGACGATCAGGTACTGCTCGCGTCCAACTTCTTCCGGATTCCAGCCCATCGCCACATTCTGTGTCATGCCGAACAGGTTGCCGCTCGGTTGGTTGAGCAGCATGTCCGGGGTCAGGGGCAGTTTGCCCTCGCGCAGCTCGCCCTTTGTGCGTGTCTGTTCAATCCCTTCTGCAGAACCGAGAATGGCGTTGAGATCGGGGATGGGGTGTTGATCTGGCATAAGGTCTTCTTTCGTCTGCATGATCATCTCGATATAATGGCCGCCACGACGACACGGGAGGCATCATGGCAGAGCATAACACATTCGCGGGGCAGGTTGCTGTCATCACTGGCGCAGGGGTCGGCATTGGCAAGGAGATCGCACAGCAGCTTGCGCTCCAGGGCTGCGCGGTCCTGATCAATGATATTGACCCGGCACTGCTTCAAGCGACCGCCGATGAGATACGCGCGCAGGGTGGTACAGTCGAGAGTTTCCCCGGCGACGCGGGCGATGTTGCCACTGTTCAGCAGATGGTCACCAATGCCGTCGACCATTTTGGCCGCCTTGACGTAGCCGTCGCCAATGCTGGACTGACGGTTTGGGGCAGCATCTTTGACTATACACCGCAGATGTTCGAGCAGCTTGTCGCTGTTAACCTGCGCGGCTCGTACTTTCTGACGCAGGCTGCTGCCCGCCAGATGCGCCAGCAGGGGCATGGTGGTCGCATCCTGCTGATGTCCTCGGTCACGGCGCATCAGGCCATCCGTTTCCTTTCGGGTTACGCGATGACCAAAGCAGCGCTGGAAATGCTGGCGCGCAACCTCGTCCTGGAACTCTCGCCCTATGGCATCACCATCAACTGCGTCGCCCCCGGCGCGACCGTTACGCCGCGCAATCTGGCGGACGACCCCGAATACGAAGCTGTATGGAGCAAGGTCACGCCGCGCGGTCGTCCAGCTTCCACGATGGACATCGCGGCGGCAGCTCTGTTCCTGCTTTCACCCGCCGCCGCGCATATTACCGGGCAAAGCCTGGTAGTCGACGGGGGGTGGACGTGTGTTAGCGAGACGCCGCATTTCCATTTCGTCCAGACCGAGTGATGCGCCCTTAATCCGAGACATTCTCGGCGCTGCCCGCCCAGATGCGCTGTATCTCGTCACAGTTAGCCAGCAAATCCGCCAGTCGACCTTGTGCCTCTACGCGCCCGTCCTTCAGCACGATGATGTGATCGGCGCGTTGAAGGGCGGCGCGGCGATGGGCTACCGCCAGGCAGGTGCGCTCCTGCATCACGGCTATTGTCTCCCACAGCGTCTGTTCTGTCTCCACGTCCAGGGCGCTTGACAGATCATCAACTACGAGAAGCTGTGGCTGACGGATGAACATGCGGGCTGCTGCTGTCCGCTGCGCCTGTCCTCCGGAGAGCTTGACGCCCTTGCGACCAATGATCGTGTCCAGACCGTCGTCGAGGAGCTTAACATCTGCTCCCATCACTGCCGCCTGCAGCAGATCACTATCGGAGCGCCTCAAGCCAAGCAGAATATTATAGCGCAGCGTGTCGCTGAACAGGTGCGGAATCTGAGGCACATAAGCGACGCGTGGCGGTGTCATGAATGTATCCAATTGGGTTATTGGCGTGTCATTCCAGAGGACTGCTCCCGCGCTGCTCGGCAGCAGCCCCAAAACAGCGCGCAGGAGAGTGGTTTTGCCGGAACCGACCCGCCCGGTGATGACCGTCAGACTGCCGGGGCGCACCGTGAAACTCACACCGCTTATGCCGAAGGATGTGTTGGGGTGAGTCGCCGTCAGGGCTTGCACACGCAGTCCTGAGAAGGGTGTATCAGCCAGCGCGAGATCGGTTTGCAGCGCCGGATGAGCGTGTTCGACGCGAATCACGCCGGGACGCATGAATGCCTGTGGTTCTGCTGGGGTCAATGTTATCAATCGGTCAACGCTGACGCCTACTTGCTTATAGCGTGAAATCATCTGACCAAAGATCGACAGAAAGTAGCCGAAGTTTTCAAGCGAGTAGACGTAGAGGGCAAAGTCGCCGAGGCTGAACTGCCCGCTGCGAATAGCTTCAGCGCCAAACAGGAAAATCAGCCCGGTTGAGAGCGTCACCGCGTTGGCTGTGCTGGAGATCAGCAGCTGCCCGAATAGCCGGTCGCGCAGCACCATACGCTGCCGTTGCTGGTTCAGTTCGTCGAGGTGGCCTATCATCGGCGTTTCCGCACCTGCCAGTTTGATCGCCTGCACCGCGCCAAACAGCTCGCCCAGGTAGCCGACGACCTGCCCGCTGGACTGACGATTGGCGGCGCGATACTGCTGGATGCGGTTGCCGGAGGCATTGGCGATCCAGGCCGTGAATACAATTGGCAGCAGCGATATCAAAGTAAGGGGCAGATGGATGCTCGCCATCATGATGATGGCAAGTGTGCCATAGGCCATTTGCCCGATCAGCTCCGTGGAAAAGGTAGCGAACAGCGGGATTTCTTCAACATCACCCGTGAATCGGCTCAATGCCTCTGAGGGTGAACCTGGCAGTGCCCGCGCGCCTGGTTGACGCAGAATGTGGCCGAGCAGGTTATGGCGCATCAGTCCCATTGTTTGAACCCAGAACAGCGCGCGCAGCCGCAGATTGACCCAGTTGGCGATGATACGGGCGAGCCGCACCAACAGCAGCACGCCGATCAAGCCGAGCACTCCTAACCCGATCACCTCACCATTCAGGTGGTCAAAGAACTGCTGCACCGCGACTGCCTGCACCTGTACCAGCAGCATCCAGACCAGCATCATCAGCGTCATCCAGCCAAATAGGCCGGGGCAGTGGCGCACGATGCGCCCGATCACGCGCCACGATGGGATCTTCGCAGAGGTAATCATGCCAGCGCCTCCTCTAACCCGGTTTGCAGCAGGTGGTAAAAGTGACTGTGAGGATCAGCCGCCAACTGTTCGCGCTGCCCCCATTCGACGACGCGCCCTTCATCCAGGATCATGATCACGTCTGCCCGCTGTACCGTTCGCAAGCGGTGCGCGATGATGATGGCGGTGCGCTGATCCAACAGGCGATCTACTGCCCGTTCCAGTCGTGCTTCAGTGGCCGGGTCAAGCCGAGCAGACGCTTCATCCAGAATCACAAGTCCGGGGTCTGCAAGGAAAACGCGAGCGAAAGCCAATAACTGCGCCTCACCTGCCGACAGGTTTCGTCCGCCGCTCTCGATGAGGCTGTCAAGGCCGGCCGGGCGCGCTGCCAGCCAGTCATGCAGACCCAGAATTTCCATCACATGTAGAATGCGGTCATCGGAAATCTCGCGGTTGAAGAAGGTCAGGTTATCGCGCAGGTTGGCGTCGAACAACTGCACATCCTGCGTGACCATGGTCACACGCTGACGCAGGTCAGCCTGGGTGAACTGGCGTACATCAACATCGTTCAGCCGGATGCTGCCGCTGTTCACGTCGTACAAGCGCGCCAGCAGCCGCGCCAGCGTGGTCTTGCCGCTGCCCGTGCGTCCCAGTACGCCCAACACCTGTCCCTTTTCCAGATGAAAGTTGATGCTGTGCAGTACGGTCGTGCTGTCATAACTAAAGCTGACACCCTCAGCAGTGATGCTCAGCGCGCCAGCAGGCACATTCGCACCGCCACCGTCTTGGATGCGCGGCTGGATATGCAGGATTTCCTCCACCCGTTCAACACTTGCGCCTATACTCTGGAAGCGGTCAATCTGGCTGCTGATCTCGTTGAAAGGGCGGGTGAGCAGCACCGCATAGTTGAAGATCAGATAGGCTGTGCCCAGGGTGATGGCCTGCGCCTCAAACAGGGCGGAAGCCGACAGGAAGGTGACGATGTAGGCTGCTGTCATCACCGAACCGTTCACCCCAGAGAGGACAGCGCTGCGCCCTGCCAGCGCCCGCCACGATTCATACAGCACATGATGCTTGCCTGTCAGCCCATCGATCATCACCGCTTCGGCGCCATTGGAGCGGATGTCTTCGATCGCGACGAGCCGTTCTTCGAGGTATCCGACCATCTCGGCTTGCGCTTGCTTGCGCGCCCTTTCGTAGGGGATGGCGATGTTCCGTACCAGCGCCAGAGTGCCCAGCGCTGCCACCGAAAAGGCCAGAAAGCCGATCCCCATGCGCCAGTCCTCCGCCGTCAACAGCAGGAGGATGCCGCCGATGAGCAGCAGGTTGCCCACGACCAACACTACCAGGCGTGAGAAGAACTCGGCCAGTTGGGTCACATCGGTGTCAGCGCGCTCGATCAGTTCACCGACGGAACGGTTATTGTGGAAGTGCAGATCAAGCCGGAGGATATGTTGTGTCAGGTCGGAACGCAGTGCATTGGTCGCACGCCAGGCGACCTGTTCGCCATAGTACGTGGTCGCCAGTGTCGTTACCTGTTGGATGAACGCCAGCCCGATGAACCCCGCCGCGAGGCCCAACAGGGGGTCATTGCTGCCGGTGGCGGCGTCGAGGAATTGGCGGGTGATCTGTGGGATGAGCAGTTGCAGTCCAATGCCAGACAGGAGCAGCACCACTAGCAACGCGAAAGTGCCCCATTGCGGGCGCAAATAGGTAACCAGCAGAGTCCAGTAACGCCCAATCGGTACGTGCATGGTTTTTACCTCACCGGGTTGACCAGGGTGGCGAATGATAACCGCTGAGGTGCAGAACAGCAACTACCGATTGGGACGTATTGGAATCAAGCAGATGATCTGCCGATAGCCTTAAGCTTTCGCCTTCAACAGGCGGCACGCGGTTTCTGCCAGCATGGCCGCCCCAATCGGGAAGGACGATTCATCCAGATCGAATATCGGGCTGTGGTGCGGGCGATTCGTTTCGTCGTACTGTGCGCCCAGGCTGAACATCGCACCAGGTGCCATTCGGGTCATATAGCTGAAGTCTTCCGCGCCCATCCCCGGTTCTTCGGGATACAAGCCGCCCTCGCCGAGCATATCGCGCCCAATCTCACGAATCAGGCTGGATACTTCCGGGTCGTTATACTGCGCCGGGTAACTTTTCTTGATGTTCAGCGTGTAGTCGCCGCCCAGCGCGCGCGCCACGCCGAAAGCCTTCTCCAGCTCATCCCAGAGCTGATGCCGGGTTTCGTCGTCGTAGCTGCGGATGGTGCCATTCATCTGTATTTCGTTGGGGATGACATTGTTGGCCGTACCCGCGTGAACGGCGCCAATCGAGATTACGGCAGGGCGAACCGGGTTGATACGCCGCGCCCGGATGCCGTGAATGGCATTGATGACCTGTGCCAGGATGAAGAACGGGTCAATTCCTGTATGAGGATACGCGCCGTGACAGCCCTCACCAATGATGGTCGCCGTGAACGAATCAACCGCTGCACAGTTGAAACCCGTCGTGATGCGAATCTGCCCCGCGGGGATGCCGCTGGCGACATGCAGCGCGATCACGGCGTCTACCCCCTGCATCGCGCCGTCGTC
>JAEUQX010000535.1 GCA_016788625.1 Anaerolineae bacterium | reverse complement strand
CCCTTGTGGATGGCGTCCTCCAGCCCGGCGTCGCCGTAGCCCAGCGCGTTCACGGCGATGCCCGCCACCCAGTCGTCATAATGACGGCCTTCGCTGTCGAACACCGTCGCGCCCTGCCCATGCACCAGCACGAACGGCGCGCGTTTGTACGTCTGGACAATGTAGGCGGCATCGTCGTCAATCAGTTGTTCGGTGCGGCTCGGTATATTCAACATGGACAGGTTCTCCTCACAAATGATGATTGCTGTTCAACGGTTGCCCGGCCTGCGCGTTCAGGAATTCCGTCCAGCGCAGCCGTTCTTCAATCCACAGGTCGGAGAGCTTGTAGCCCTCCAGCCAGCCGTTTTCGACTTCGTAGGCCAGTATTGCGCGCAGCCAGCCGTAAATCTTTTGGGCGACGCCCGGCGCGACATGCCCGGAAAAGAGCGTGTGCTGCACCAGCTTGCGGCTGTAGGCCGAGTCCCGCGCGATGGCGTTGTACATCAGGTGATGCAGTTCGTGGCAGTTGGGGCACAACTGCACCGTTACCGCGTTTTCGCCGTGCGTAGCAATGTCCCACAGGTGATGGCGCTGTGAGATCGGGTAACCGCAGGCCGAGCAGGGCGTCATGCGTTCGCGGTCGGTGGCGCGGCGGCGGCGCATCAGCTTACGATACTTATGCGCCTGGTAGAAATCCAGCCAGTGCGCGATGATCGCCAGTCGTTCGCTGCTGTCCTGCTTGGCAGCCAGCGCCTCGTCGAACGCAGCGATGATCTTGCCTGCCGTGCCTTTGGGGTAGATGAAGTGGATCAGGGCGCGCAGCTCGGCCAGCAGCGCGGTTTCGCTGTAATCGGGTTTTCCGTCCATGCAGCCACACCCTCCTTTCCCCACATCCCCCGATTCTATCGCATCTGTGGCATTTTCACGCCTACCTTGCCAGATAATGCAACAGTCCCGACTCGAAATGAGCGGGACTGTCGTTGGTGTATGGAGGTGCCGGCCACTGCCAGCCGGGTCCGAAGGATTCGCGCACGCACATCTACACGTTTAGTCTGATCTTTGATCTCGTTGGCGGTAGCTCCACCAGACAGGATATGCCGCCAACCAGCCGATGTTTCTTAGGCGCTCAGTATCGGCGTCAGAGTGCCAAACGCTACCTTTGGTGACGCCCGTCAATCCACCCGGATAGCGGCGGTTGGGACGGACGGCTGACCTCGCAAGGTCAGCACGCTTGCTTTAGGCCTTAGGCGGCCGCGGGCAGAGCGTAAGTGTTGTTGTTGGCAGTTATTGCCTTGCCTGTTGATGACGCGGTCAGACTCCGCGACGTGCCGTACGAACCCAGCCTCCCCCGTCGAAACTAATTCACCCCCCGGTTAAATACAGTTTAACACAGCTTAGAAAGGGTGTAAAGGTATCAGCGCGCGCCGAAAAGCTGTCCTGAGTCCGGCTAATGGCTGTGCCCGCATTCCGGCTGCGTTCGCCGCGCAGGGCTTTTGCAAAGTCGTCATAGCATAGCATTCATGTTACTCACGGATTCCGCTCTCCACGCGCGTAGTGAAATGGGGTGGGATGCAGCGCTGCGGTGGCCTTTGCAACAGCCCGGATTCGCCGCAACGGACATCTTTACAAACCGGGGAAAATGTGCCATGATTACCCGTGATAGCGTATGGCGATAGTTTGGCCTGAGATTGCACCGCGCGCCTGCTCAATCGGTCTGCTGCCTGCACCTTTGCCGCATTCCCCTTACCTATCTCACCCGTCTGTGTGTTTCAAGTTCGAGGAGCATTTTGTGACGAAGAAGTTGTATGTGGGTAATCTTCCGTACTCTGCGACGGAAGATCAAATTCGTATCCTGTTCGAGCAGGTCGGCGCTACGTCCCAGGTAACGATCATCATGGATCGTGAAACGGGACGTTCGAAGGGGTTTGGCTTCGTGGAAATGGTGACGGATGACGATGCCCAGGAAGCGATCCGCCGCTTCAACGGTCATCGCCTGGATGGTCGTCCGCTGACCGTGAATGAAGCGCGTCCGCGTGAAGATCGTCCGCCTCGGCGTGATGATCGCGGTCCGCGCCGCTACTAAACCGAAAACAAAACTTCTGGGCGGCCTGTAGGTCGCCCTTTTTATTTCCCTACTCGACCGCCTCAATCAGAATCTGCCCGCGCGGCGCGATCACCGCGTAGTTCACGCGAATGGTCGCCGTATCGAACCCACGCGGTTCCAGCACCCCCTCGACCGAGAGGATGTAGATGTTGCGGTCATAGGCCGGCTCCAGCCCGCTCACGCCCTGGTTGATGCTCAACCGCGCCGCCACCGCCGTGGGCACGCGCACGGTGATGTCGCCATTCTGCGCCACGAACGCGCCAAGCGAGTCGTTGCCCTGTGCCCCCAGCGGTTGATATTCCGGCAGCGTCACAACCGCATTGCCGCTGTCCAGATCGAGGTTCAGGCGTTCCAGCGCCAGCCCGCCCATATCTAAAGTAACGGTGCCCTCGCGCACGGAGAGATCGACATCGAGCGGCAGATCGGCGGGGAGCTGCAAGACCAGCCGCCCGCGTCCGACCGCTTCCAGCAGCGGGAAGGGGTTGGGCTGTGCTTCGCTGACCGTCAGGTTGGCTGTGCCGTCGCCGTTATCGACGAACTCCGCGCGCACCTCACTCTCGGTGCTGCCGAGGAACTCGCCAGAGACCACGCCCGCGTCGAGCGAACGCACGACTTCGACGCTGGTCGCCAGCGTGATGACGCGCACACGCAGCAGGTTGACGCCCGCCGCGATAGGCTGATTGATTGCTTGACGGTATTCCTCGCGCTGTTGGGTGATGCGCGACGAGAAGGCCGTCACCGCCACGCCGCCGACCAGCACCAGGCTGATCGCCAGCGCGATGAAGCTGCCAAAGCGCACTCGTTCGCGCAGCAGGATGCTCAGCCCGACCAGCACGAGCAGCGCCGGCCACGCACGGGCGGCGATGTCGTACAGGCCAGCGGGCAGTACATCGAGCGCGCGCAGCAGCACAATGATGCCGACGGCCAGCGCCGCTAGTCCCCAGACGAAATTCGTGCGGCGTTTGATTTTCATGCGCGCACCTGTCGCAGGAAGAAGACGGCGCACAGCACCACCAGCAGCAGCGGGGCGTAAAGTTCCTGCCCGGTCGGGCCGCGCAGCCCCCCGTTGACCGAGAGCCACCAGCCGCCCAGCGTCGCCGCCGCCAGCAGGATCGTCAGCAGCAGCAAGCCCGCGCCGCCGCGCTGCCGGGCGCTGAGCGACTGCTGTGGGATGATCCACCACAGCAGCAGGTAGAGCGCGGCAAACGCGCCACCCGTGAGCAGTGCCAGTATGATGAAGGCGAAGCGGAATACCCAGGCGTTCACCGGGAGGATAGCCCCCAGGCCGCCGCACACGCCGCCGAATACGCGATCTGTAAAACTGCGAACCATCGCCTTATTGTTCCGTCTGGATTTCCCCTCGCCCCTTGGAGAAGGGACACAGGGGTGAGGTTAACATCTGCGGTTCACTATAGCCGCACTATGCGGGGCGTGCAAGTGGCGCGCCCTCAGCGCAGGCGCACGATCAGGCGGGCGCTGCCGAACTCCAGTTCGTCGCCGTCGCGCAGGCGGTAGGGTTTGTTGGGCAGCAGCGTCATGCCGTTGATGCGCGTGCCGTTGGTGCTTTCCAGGTCTTCGACGTGCAGCAGGTTATCCTGATAGAAGAAGGCCGCGTGAATGCGCGAAACACCCTTGCTTGCGCCGCCCAGCGGAGCCAGGTCGATGCCCAGGTCGGTCTGGCTGTCATCATCCGTGCGCCCGACCAGCACGCGCGGGGCAGGCGGCAGAGTCATCAGCACGCCGCGCTCACCTTCGACGTGAAGCTGTACCTTGAACGGCGGCACGAATCCCGGCGTTTTTCCCTGACTGTTGGCTGACATGGAATTCCTCATTACTTGCAGGTTGATTCTTACAAAACTGCCGGAAATTGGCAATAGCGACGGCGTACCGTACAATCATGGACGTTCAGGAGTATGGAATGCAACGACTATTGATCGCGCTGCTGCTGACGGTGGCGCTGTTGTTGGCGACGCGCAGTCCGGCACAGGCGCGCGAAATTCGCCAGGGTGACCAGTGTGTGGTGGCCGCGACCGAAACTGTGGTGGGCAATCTGTTCGTGCTGTGCCGGATAGTGGCGATTGAAGGCACGGTGCAGGGTGACGTGGTCGGCGCGGCGCTGGATGCCACGATCAGCGGCACGGTGACGGGCGACGTGTATCTGGCCGCCGGGCAGTTGGACATCAGCGGCAGCATCGGCGACGATCTGCACTTCGCTGGCCCCGCGCTGCATATCCTGTCGGGCAGCACGTTCAGCGGCGAGGATGCCGACCTGATCAGCCTGAGCCTGAGCACAACGGTCAACGCGGGTGCGCGCGTGCCGGGCAGCATCACGGCGCTCGGTTATCAACTGGTGCTGGACGGCGAGACGGGGTCGGAGGTCAGCTTTTGGGGGTCGGCGCTGACGATCAACGGGCGCGTGGGCGGCGCGGTGGATGCGACCGTCGGCGCGCCGGAAGCGACGGGCGTCTCGCAGTTGCAGACGCTGCTCGACCTGTTCGCCTGGGAAGTCAAGCTGATTAATCCCGGCTTGCTGCTCACCGAACGCGGCGCGGTGGCGGGCGACCTGCGCTACAGCGGTCCGGCGGAAGGTGTATTGAACGGCAGCGTGGGCGGAGAGACGGTCTTCACGCAGGTGACAACGCAGCCCGACCTGACACAGATTATCAGCGAGGAGGAAGGGCGCGGCGGCCTGGCCGTGTTCCTCTCGCAGGTGCTGCGCGAGTTCATCATCCTGGCGCTGATCGGCGTGTTGGGACTGCTGTTCCTGCCGCGTCAACTCCAAGCGCCAATCCGCAGCATTCAGTCGCGCCCGCTGCCCATCGTCAGCATCGGCCTGCTGACCTTCATCATCTCGTTCCCCATCGCCATCATCGCGCTGTTCTTCGGCGTCGCGCTGGTCTTCGTGCTGCTGCTGCTGCAAATCGACGGGCTGGCGGTAGCGCTGTTCAGCGGGACACTGCTCGGCGCGTGGGTGGGGGCGTCCAGCCTGTTCTACTTCGGCGCGATCTTCGTCAGCCGCGTGATCGTCTG
>JAEUQX010000480.1 GCA_016788625.1 Anaerolineae bacterium | reverse complement strand
TCCCTTGAAACCGCTTTCGTATCCTTCACAACCCCATCCGTCCGTCCGCACACGTCTGCCGCTGTTCTGGCTCACGCTGGCGCTGCTGCTGTTCGTCCTCTCGCCCTTCACGCTGCTGGCGCAAACACCGCTGCGCCTGGGACTGCTCGGCGACAGCGGCCAGGATGAATACCAGGGCAGCGATCTGCGCGGCGGGGCATATCGCGCCGTGACGTTCAACTGGGTCGAGCAGCTGGTGCGCAGTCGCGGCGTCCAGGTCGGTGCCTGGGGCAGCTACGCGGAGCCGCGCCGCACTGGCTTTGCCTACAACTGGTCGCGCAGCGGTGCCACCAGTGCCAGCCTGCTCGCGCAGGGGCAGCACAGTGGACTGGCCGCTCAGGTCGCCAGCGGCCAGATTGATGTGGTGGTCATCACCATCGGCAGCAACGACTTCGCGCCGTACCGCGCCGACGGGTATGAGCCGATCTACAGCGGCAGCCTGAGCGGCGCAGCCCTGACGAACAAGCTCAACAACCTGGTCGCCAACGTGACGACGGCAGTGGACACGATCCAGCGCGCCGGGCGTGTGCCCATCCTGCTGACGACCATCCCGGACTGGAACACCAGCCCACTGGTCACGGGCGATCCGCGTTTCAGCGACCCGCTCAAACGCCAGCGCGTGAGCGCCGCGACCGCCGCTGCCAACGCCGGACTGCTGGGCATGGCGCAGACGCGCGGTCTGGTCGTCATCGACAGCAGCGCGCTGTACACCCAGCTGCTCAGCCGCATTGTCAACGGGCAGCTCCTGGTCGGCGGTGTGGCGATCCAACTGCTGAGCAGCGGCGACGAACCGCACAACGGGCTGCTGGGAGACCGCATCCACGCGGGGACAGTCGTCGAGGGGCTGCTGGCAAACCGCTACATCGAGGCGCTCAACAGCACCGGGCGAACACGGCTGGCCACCCTCAGCGACGCGGAGATCCTGCAGCACGCCGGCCTGCTGCCCAGTACCCCGCCAACAGCTCCGGCCAACCGCCCGCCCGTGGCGCAGGCAGATGCCTTTAGCCTGCCGCGTGGCACGACGCTGCGCATCCGCTTCACCCAGCTGCTGGCGAATGACAGTGACCCGGATGGCGATCGCCTGAGCGTGGTCGGTGGCACGCTGCCGCGCTTCGGGACGGTCACGCCTGACGCGGATGGCGGCGGCGGACTATACACCCCGCGCGCAGGTTTTGTGGGCAGCGACAGCATCAGCTACACCATCCATGATGGCCGCGGCGGCAGCGCCACCGCGACCGTCACCCTGACCGTGCGGTGAACGGCTCATCCGAGGGGGCTGCGGCGCAAGCCACAGTCCCCGCTGCTGCACACCACCTGAAATCCTGCGCTGCCCTTTGTCCGAACTGCCAACCCCAAACTGTAATCCTCGTCAGGTCGCATCCACTCGCTTTGCTACCCTGAAATCAGCCGGTGCGGGAGCAGCCATCGTGCCAGATGACCCCACCCACAGATGTAGATGTGTCATGGCGCACACGCCTGCCACCTCCCGGCTGACCCGTTCTGTCTTTGCCGAGTTGTGTGAGGAGTTTCGCGCGTGAACCTTTCCGAGTTCATCCAGCAGTTGTTCAACGACATCCGGGATGCGGCGCAGATCATCGCGCCCATCGCAGCCGTCATCGGGTTCTTAGGCTTGGGCATCATGTACATGGGGTCGAGCTGGCCGCTGATCTCCGACTGGAAGAAGGACAACCCCAAAGCCGCCAACCAGGTGGTCGTGGGGCTGCTCTTCGTGATCTTCGCCTCCAGCGTCACCACCCTCGTCACCTTCGGCGCTCCCTAAAACCCCATCCCA
>JAEUQX010000479.1 GCA_016788625.1 Anaerolineae bacterium | reverse complement strand
CTGGAACTGCTAATCAACGACGTATTGCCTGCATTGAGAAGATCGTGAGGAAGGTATCCATGAACAGACGTGCAATCATCGTCCTTTGCATCCTGCTGCTGATCACCAGCCTGAGCGCGGCGCAGGATGCAGCCGAGAGTCCGCTGCTGGACATGCTGGCGCGCGTGCCGGACACGGAACTGGTGCGGGGCACTGTTCCGGTCGTCAGCTATGTCGATTACAGTGCGGTCAGTTCCACGCGCGAGGTGGGATTGATCACCGAAACCGCCATCGCTGAACGCACGGATGCAGTTGGCCTGTGGATGGCGGCGTTGATGGGTGTGGCGTCGGGGCCAGACCTCAGCTACTGGGTTGTCCAGATCGGCGCGATGGATGCGCTGGTCGGCTTCTCCTGGCTGGATGTGCAGCGGGCGATGGTCTTTGGCACTCCGCCGTCAATGGGCACGCTGCTCGAAGGTGATTTTGAACCGGACGCGATCACGGCAGCGTTCACAGCGCGCGGCTACAACAGCTTCACGGAGGGCGATGCCTCGATTCTGTGCCCGCCCGATGGCTGCGACACCGGCCAGATGCTGAACCTGGCTAATCGCGACCCGGCCAATCCCTTCGGCGGCCATCTGGGGCGTTCTGAACCCGTCGCCCTGCTGCCGGGCGGTGTCATCGCCAACAGCCCGAATTACGACGAGATGCTGGTCGAAATCCTGGCCGCGCAGTCCGGCGATCTGGCGTCGCTGGCCGATGACCCGCATTACATCGCGGCGGTGGGTGCGGTCGAACGGCTGGGCACGCTGCGGCAAGCGCAGTTCTTCGCGCCGGAGTCGGTCAATACCTATGGCCGCACACAGGGCCACCCCGATGCCGCCGCTTTTGGTGATCTGCCCGACTACAAGCTGTTCGTATTGGCTGATTCGGTCGCGGACGGTCAGGAGATCACCTCGCTGGCGCTGGTCTATGATGACGCTGAAACGGCCAAGAGCGCCGCTGCTGTGCTGGACATGCGCCTGCCGCTGGTCGTTTCGCTGGCGAGAAATCAGACTTTGCTGGATATCGTCATGGAACGCGGTGGGCAGCCGGATGCCGCCTACGTCGTGAAAGCAGGGGATTACTCCATCGTGCTGCTGACGGTGCGCAATCCGCTGCCACCCAATACGCCGCAGGAACAGGGCGGTAGACTGCCCTTTATTGCGTCGGGGCAGGTGTTCAGCATCTTCATCAACGAAATCTTCAGCCGAAGCCTGACGCTGCTCAGCACCGAACCGGGGTAATGCCGTGTTGATCAACCACCGCGTCCGTGCCCTGCTGCTCACCCCGCGCCGCACCCTGCTGCTGATCAAGCGGGTGCGCGCCGAGATTCCGCCGTACTACGTCGCGCCCGGCGGCGGAGTCGACCCGAGTGACGCCAGTTGGGAGGCGGCGCTGCACCGCGAGATGGCCGAGGAATTGGGCGGCCAGGTTGAGATCGTGCGCGAGGTGTGGACGACCGAGCATCCCGGCGACCTGGACCTGGAGGGCTGGACGGTGCGCCACCACTACTACATCTGCCGCCTGCTGCGTTACGACCTGACGCAGCGCAGCGGGCCAGAGTTCAGCGACCCAACGCGCGGCCAGTACATCCCGGAAGAATTCGCGCTGGATGGCGCTCTGCTCAGCCAGGTAGTGTCGCGCCCGCCGGAACTCGCCGTATTCCTGGCGGCCAATACCGCGCTGTTGGCGGCGCACCTTGACCACTAGATTCGCAGCGGCATTGCAACCGACCCATCATACAGGTTCACGCCATCAAGGTTTGCTCTGCAATAGCG
>JAEUQX010000478.1 GCA_016788625.1 Anaerolineae bacterium | reverse complement strand
CAGGTCGCGCGCCAGCTTGGGCGGGAAGCGCGTCTCGCTGTAGACCTCCGGCGTCAGCACCATGATCTCGCTGAAGCCCAGGATCAGGTTGAGCGGCGTGCGCAGTTCGTGGCTGATGTTGGCGGCGAAGCGTTCTTTCATGCGGCGCGCTTCGTCGGCCTGGCGCTGTGCATAGACCAACTGCTGCTGCGTGCGCCGCAAATTCTGATAGGCAATTTCCAGCGACTTGACGGTTTGGGCCAGTTCTGCCTGGCGCTGGCGGGTTTCTTCCAGCAGCACATCGGCGCGATGCTGCATCACGCTGTACCAGCGCAGCGCCGTATACAGCGAGGCGACCGAGGTCTGCATCACGGCTACCGTCACGGTCAGCGTCGCTCCCAACTCGGCCAGCGGGTAGGGCGTCTCGTTGTTGAGCAGCGCTGTCACGCCGAAGATCGCCAGCGCCGACAGCCAATGGATATACGTCGTTGTCATGCCGCTGATCAGCACCAGCACCACACCCAGGAAGGGCAGCCACGCCGCGCCTGTCAGCCGCATGGCCGCGAACAGGCACAGGTGCGCGAGCAGCAGCAGGCCGTAGCGCGCCGCGTTCAGCCGCAGCGGAATCTGTTGGCGCAGCGCCAGGATGCCCGCCGCCGTCAGCGCTGTGACCGCGAAGAGTGGGGCGGGGAAGTCATCCGCGAAGAACAGCGAATACGCGGCCAACGCCACGAAAACGAACGCCACCGTCGTCAGGTGGCGCAGCATCTCCACGCGCAAATCTTGCAGCGTATCGCGGAACGAAAGATCATGGGAAAACATGGTTTATGCCCTGGTCTACTTCACAGCCCAGTGTACCCGTTTGTCCCGCACAAATGAATGTTGGAACGCATAGCAACCTCTCACACTGGATTGGATGTGCTGGACGCAGCAGTGAAACAAAATGGTGGCTCAAGGTAAGAGATGAGCCATATCATGAGCTTGTTACCCGTTGATTTATCGTTCAATACCATCTCACTACACCGATTTAGGTTGAAAGTGAGTCCCTGAAACGGTATAAGAGGCAGTTGAAAACAGAATCCTGTACGCTTTGCAGACAGACAACTTGACAGCACAAGCTTTGTTTAGATAGGAGTAACCAGATGCAATCAGAAAAATCCAATCTTAAGAGGATGGATAACGTCGGCATCGTGGTGGAATCGCTCGAAGAGACCATCGCTTTTTTCGCCGAGCTTGGCCTGAAGCTCGAAGGACGAGCCATGGTCGAAGGAGAGAATGGGCCGGGCGTGTCACCGGGCTGGGTACACAGCGCGTCGAGATCGCCATGATGGTCACCCCCGACGGTCATAGCCGTCTCGAGCTTTCGCGATTTCTCACCCCGCCTGTAGTCGCCGATCATCGCAACGCTCCAGTGAACGCTCTCGGATACCTGCGCGTCATGTTCACTGTGGACGACATCGACGAGACACTCGCCAGACTCAGGAAACACGGCGCGCAGCTCGTCGGTGAAGTGGTTCAGTACGAGGACTCATATCGACTCTGCTATATCCGCGGCCCTGAAGGCCTTCTCATCGGGCTGGCCCAAGAAATCTCAAATCGGTGAAGTGCGCGCTGGGACGGCGTCATCACTTGCCAGTTGACTATGACCAGAATTAATACAAAACGAGGATCACCTCACGATGATCCTCGCTGTACAAATGCGCGATTGGCGAAGACTACGAAGCGTCGATGGCGGTGGTATATTTGACCCTGTAGTCATAAGGGCCGTCGTTTGCGACGCCAGAGAAAATGACTTCCGTCTCAGGAACCAACTCAAGGGTTTCCCCGCTGTCCAGGGTAATTTCCACTTGTTCCATACCCAGCGTGGTACTGCCCAGCCAACCATCATCTTCGACGGCCGCGATCAGCAGGCCAGCGGTTTCACTGCACTCAACTTCACGGGTAATGCTTTGAAAGCTGTCAAAAACATCACCTTCAACGGCATTGGCGTCCCACTGAACAAGGTACTCGCTGTTCTGTCCAATCTCCCATTGGTCGTCCACCAGAATACCAATCCCGTAAATCAGGAATGCCTCGTCACCCCCAATAATCGAGTTGGTATCAGCTTCTTCAGCGTCGACAATCTGGAGTTCATCGATTTTCAGCGTAATCCTCACTGAAGCGTCGCGGGTTGAACACAGATCACTCAGATCAACAATCACCGGATTGAGATTCACTGCACTCCGCTCGTCCTGGTCACTTTCAACAGTGGAGTCAGCATCCTGATCGGTCGTGTTGCTGACCGCATTCGGATCGAGGAATTCGAAGTTAATAGATACGGTGCCATATGTATCCCGTTCGGAATAGATTATGTCATATAGCACACAATCCGTTCCCATGTAAAGCCCATTACTATCATAGCGGTCTTCGAAAGCACCACACTCACTGCCCGTAGCGACACTTTCGGTGAAAGCGTGATAGAAGCCCACCGCATAGGTACCGGATTCTGGCAGGATGTATTCGCCTGATGTTGGATCAAAGTCGTCATTGCTGAATACTTCGTTGCCAGCGGGATCCAGCACCGTAATTCGCTGGCAGCCGCCGCACCACAGATAAACAGCGTCGCCAGCATTGCCCGAAAACTCACAGGATAACCAACCCTGACCAAAGACCGATAAATCAACCGCATCCCCATGCGCAAGTTGACATGCGACTGCGCTTTGCGCGCTTACTGGTATGAGAGGCACCAGCAGCACAACAGTAAAGAGAAGATACGCCGCAATATGAGAACGATACCGACCCCTCATGACTTTACACTCCCTCAATTGTGATTGGCTTTGTTGGCAGTGTCTAACACACATGGAGGCAGAATATCATTATTCCTGAAATATTCTGCTCCCCAGAAATGAGGGGGTTAAGGTAATATGCGGCTAACGAAGCCATCAACCGCTATTGCAGAGCAAACCTTGATGGCGTGAACCTGTATGATGGGTCGGTTGCAATGCCGCTGCGAATCTAGTGGTCAAGGTGCGCCGCCAACAGCGCGGTATTGGCCGCCAGGAATACGGCGAGTTCCGGCGGGCGCGATACCACCTGGCTGAGCAGAGCGCCATCCAGCGCGAATTCTTCCGGGATGTACTGGCCGCGCGTCGGGTCGCTGAACTCTGGCCCATTGCGCTGCGTCAGATCATAGCCCAGCAATCGGCAGATGTAGTAGTGGTGGCGCACCGTCCAGCCCTCCAGGTCCAGGTCGCCGGGATGCTCGGTCGTCCACACCTCGCGCACGATCTC
>JAEUQX010000463.1 GCA_016788625.1 Anaerolineae bacterium | reverse complement strand
TCCAACTCTCCCGCCGCGTGGATAATCTTGATCTGGCTCTTCATGCTGTCTCCAGCGCGGTCGGTCATATTGGTGATGGCATCGCTTCCCTGAATAATGGCTGGGAAGGCAGCGTTAAAAAGCATAACGACCATAATCATGCTGATAACAATGAGCAGGGCGGTCGTGATAGCTTTGTCCATTACTTTTTACTCCAGCGCACACCGGCACCCGCATTCTGGATGCCCGCAATCAGGCGCAGCACCATGCTCTGCGAATTGCGTTTGCCGTCCTCTGCTTGAATAGTGCGAGTGATCTTGGGGTTGCGAGAGTGTGGTTTTTCGAGCTGCGGTTGAGATGCTGTCTGGCGGCGCGCGGTGTGCGCGATATCGGCAGGAAAGGTTTGCAGGGCGCGCGTGTCCTGCATCATGCGCGCCGGCACTTCAAAAGACCGTGGGTTACTCGGCTGCGTGGGCGCGTCGTAATACATGTTAGCCTGGGATTCAACCAGATTGAGCAGTGCGTCACACACTTCCTGGGTAATACGTCCCTTATTCGCCTGCGCCCGGATCAGCGTATAGGTTTCCTGTTCGCCCACCTCATCGAGCTTTTGCAAAGCCCAGGCTTCCAGCTTCGCCTTATCCAGATGAGGCTTGTCCTTTTTGACAGGTCGCGCTGCCGGGGCTGATGCGGCATCCGGCTGCTCATCCACCGGGTTGAAGCTCACCTTACGGATCGGCATTTCCGGCGACGGCACGGGTTCAGGCTCAGAGCGGCTGGGCGCATCATTCGCGCGCAGGTCAGGGTAAGTGTTAGAAAGGACCTGTTCCTGGATGTCGAGTAGAATCGCCTGGATCTGATTCTTGAGGATTTGGAGTTCCTGCTCTAGCGCCTGAACGCGCTGTTCCAATTCCATGTCAACATCCCTTTCTAATAAATTGCCCTACAGCCACGGCCAGGTGTGTAGGGCTACTGTCTTTGCTCGTTGGTGAGCCATAAGACCGTTATGGACATCCAGACTGTGGCCGTTCAATCTGGATGAATGTTGTAACTGCCAATCCATGTCTGCGAGTTCTTCAAAATCAGGGGGTGCCCGGCGTCTCGTAGGTGTGAACGCCGGGCAGACTGTGTAACACTGGTTAGCGAAGTTCCATAACTGCTTCAATCGAGGCCGGGGTGGTGCGGTTGACGCCCAGGACGGCACCGGTCGGCGGCTTGACTTCCAGCGTGAAGGGGGTGTTCGGGCCGATGGCAGCGCTGCTCACGTCAACCGTCATTTCAGCCAGTTCGCCTTCCTCGAGCAGATCATCACCGTCATTCGCGCCAATCCACGCCACTGTCCAATCCACGTCATTGAGGAACTGCGTGGCATCGCGGTAGCCAACGATCACCTTGCGATCTGCCGCAAGCGAAGTCAGATCAACCGGGTCGCCACCAGAGACCAGCGAGACAGTGTAGATCACGTTCGTCAGCGCGCCCGCAGCGCCTTCAGCCACGACCGCACCCTTGATCGCCATTGACGACTGTACACCTTCCAGGCCGGAGTAGATCGCCTGCTCGCCTTTTTCCGTCGAGGCCGAGCCGGCCGAGAGGATGGCGAACGCGAAGACCGAAGCGACAACAATGAAGGCAATCAGGATGATGGCGGTTTCCAGCGCGGTCTGACCACTCTCGTCCTTGTTCAGGTGATTGAAGTTAAACATTGATAATCTCCTGCTGTTGATTTCTGTGTTGCACTTGATTGTGCTCGTCTACATTGATTCAGATAATAAACCTCGAATTACTCACCAACCATTAAGGTCTATTTTCTTAATTCTTTCTCAATTCAATAGGTAAATTGGCCTATTACAGCTCGGACATCTCCTCTCAACAGCACATCACAAGCATCGGCAATCAGTCTGCGAATGACATTGTGCATGGTGTTTGGCGACAACAGTCATGGCTGTATCGAGCATTTTTGACAAGCCTTTAACCGCACCTTAAAATCGATTGGTACTGAGGCCTTGTATCGAGGCTGCGTACAAACTAGGAGCTTTTTATGAAAGAGTACGTCACCGATAAGCTGAGGAATGTTGCCCTGGTGGGGCACCAGGGCGCCGGTAAGACCACCCTCGTAGAAGCCCTGCTCTACAATACCGGCGCCATCAATCGTATCGGCAGGGTTGAAGAGAAGAACACCGTCTCGGACTGGGACGAAGACGAAAAAGAACGCGGACTCTCCCTCTCCACATCATTGATCCCGCTCGAATTTGAAGATCACAAGATCAATATCCTGGACGCCCCCGGAATGACCGACTTCCAGGGCGAAATCAAGAATGCTATCCGCGTCGCTGATTCCGTCATCGTGGTCGTGGATGCTGTATCCGGCGTCGAGGTCGGCACTGAACTGGCGTGGGAGTATGCCCAGGTCTACCAGCAGCCGATCATCGTCACGATCAACAAGATGGATCGTGAAAACGCCGATTTCAACCGCACGCTCGACAGCCTGAAGCAGAGCTTCCCGGACTACAAGTTCATCCCGGTCATGCTCCCGATTGGCGCAGAATCCAATTTCAAGGGCGTGATCAATCTGCTGACCATGAAAGCGTACTACGACGCCGGCAAAGACCGTTCCGAAATGCCGGCCGATATGAAGGATGAGGCCGAAGCCGCGCGCACCGTTCTGGTAGAAGCCGCCGCCGAAGCCGATGATGCGTTCATCGAAAAATACTTCTCCGAGGGAACGCTGACCAACGAGGAAATTCGCGACGGGATGCGCAAGGCAGCCCGCGATGCATATCTGAAGACCGTGCCCGTCTTCGTCACCTCTGGCGCAAAGAATGTCGGCACAATCCCGCTGATGGAAGCGCTGATCGTCTATGTCGGGCCACCATCGCAGCGCCGTGTAACCGTCATCACCCCGTCAGGCGAGCGAGAGTTCCTCACTGCTCCACAGAGCGATGATGGGCCGCTGGCAACTTATGTCTTCAAAACCACGAACGACCGCTTTGTCGGCACGCTGAATTACTTCCGCATCTTCTCCGGCAACGTCCACAGCGGACAGACCTACTACAACTCTGTGCGCGGCGTTGAGGAGAAACTGAACTCGCTGTTGGTACTGCGCGGTAAGGAACAAATGCCTGTCACCGTCCTGCACGCGGGCGATATCGGCGTGGTTGCCAAGCTCAATAACACCAAAACAGGTGACAGTTTTGCCACCAAGTCCAATCCGCTGCAAGTCACCAAACCAGATTTCCCCGACCCGCTTTATGCCGTCGCCGTGCTGCCGCGCACGCAGGCTGACAGCACAAAAATGGGTACGGTGCTGACCAATCTGGCACAAGCTGACCCAACGCTGCGCTGGCGGCAGGACCCGGATGTCAAGCAGACCATCGTCGAAGGTATGGGCGAGGCGCACGTCAATCTGGCGATCAGCCGCGCGCATCACCTGGGCGTCGGCATGGACATCGAGATGCCCCGTGTGCCATACAAGGAAACCATCACCCGCCAGCACTCGGATTTCCACCGCCACAAGAAGCAAAGCGGCGGCGCAGGACAGTTCGGCGAGGTGCATCTGCGTCTGGAGCCAAACCCCGGCGGCGGTTTCGTCTTCGAGACCAAGATCGTCGGCGGCTCGATTTCGTCCAACTTCTTCCCGTCTATTGAAAAAGGTATCAACTCGGTGCTGAGTGAAGGCGTAGTCGCCGGCTATCCAGTGGTCGATGTAAAAGCAGTCGTCTTCGATGGTAAGATGCACCCTGTTGACTCGAAAGACATTGCCTTCCAGATCGCTGGACGCGAGGCCTTCAAGAAAGTCTTTGCTGAAGCCGGCCCCATGCTGATGGAACCTGTGATGGATGTGAAAATCACCGTGCCGGAAAGCATGATGGGCGACATCGTGAGCGATCTCAACACCAGGCGTGGGCGTGTGCAGGGCATGGACACACAAGGTCTGCGCAGCATCGTCAGCGCACAGGTGCCCTACTCCGAGATGATGCGTTACGGCAATGATCTGCGCTCGATGACCGGGGCACGCGGCATCTATACGATGACGTTCAGCCACTACGACACTGTGCCAGCGCATCTGGCGCAAGTGATCATCGCCGCGCACAAGAAGACGGAAGTCGAAGAAGACTAACCGTTAGACCTGATCAGCATCTACCATTTCGTGGGGGCATGGCGTCATGCCCCTACTGAAACACCTCACCTATTCTATCCAACCATCCCCGTTGCGATTCCTGTTACAATCAGCCAATAAGATGAGCCATTTGCATCGAGGCGATGAAACATGGTCGCGCACAACATCCCTATGAATGCCAGTCCGTTTGTCGGCAGAACCCGTGAACTCGCCGATGTTTTACGTCTGCTGGCTGACCCCGCCTGTCGCCTGCTCACCTTGGTCGGCCCCGGCGGAATGGGCAAAACACGTCTCGCGCTGGAGGCCGCCCGTCAGATGCTCGACAGTGATCAGCAGGCCGAAGCCGCCAACCGCCCCACCGAATTCCCTGACGGCGCGTTTGTCGTTGCGCTGCAACCTATCGCCGCGCCGGAATTTATCGCCACCGCCATCGCCGACGCAGTGCATTACCAGTTCTACGAGGGCGACGAGCCGCTCGAACAACTGCTGTGCTTCCTGCGCGAAAAAGCACTGCTGCTGGTGTTGGACAATTTCGAGCATGTATTGGATGGCGCCGGACTGGTCGAAACCCTGCTGACAGGTGCGCCGGGACTCAAGGTGCTGGCCACATCGCGCGAGCGGCTCAACCTTCAGGAAGAATGGCTGTACACGGTCGAAGGAATGCGTTTTCCCAGATCAGACGATGATCAACCGCTCGAGGACTTCAGCGCGGTGCGACTCTTTGCCCAGGCTGCGCGCCGCCTCCGCCCGGATTTCACGCTCGAAGCCGAACGCGGTGGCGTGCGCCGCATCTGCGAATTGGTCGAAGGGATGCCGTTGGCGCTGGAACTGGCTGCCAGTTGGGTGCGGACGCTCTCCTGTACCGAAATCGCTGACGAAATCGCGCGCGGGCTGGACATCCTTGAAACCAGCACCCGCAACATGCCCCAGCGTCACCGCAGTATGCGCGCGGTGCTCGATTATTCCTGGACATGCCTGCCAGATACAGAACGCGCGGCATTCCAGCGACTTTCCGTCTTTCACGGCGGCTTCACCCGCGCGGCGGCACAAGCAGTCGCGGGCGCATCGCTACGCATCCTCTCGGCGTTGGTGAACAAGTCGCTGCTGCGCCACAACGCGATAGGCCGCTATGATCTGCACGAACTCGTGCGCCAATACGCGCGTGAGCAGTTAGAGTCTGTGCCGGGTACACAGGCGGAAACGATAGCCCGCCACACCGCCTTCTATGCTGATTTCATGGCGCAGCGCTGGATTGACCTGCGCGGCAGCCAGCAGCGTACCGCCATCGCGGAGATCGAAGGTGAAATCGAAAATGTCCGCGCCGCGTGGTCATACGCCATCGAGCAGCACGATTATGCCGCTGTCAGTCGGATGGTGATGGCGCTCTGGTATGTACATGTGCTGACTTATCGTTCGAAGGATGTCCACGAAATCTTCTCCAAGGCGATTTCCGCGCTGCGTGCCGCGCCCATCACGCCCGCCTCGCAGCGCGCGCTGGGCCTCCTGTTGACCACGCAGGGGAGCATCCTCGCAGAAAAGGGTGGAAACATTCAGCAAGGTTCCGTAATGGGAGAAGGGCGCGCTTGGCTGTACGAAGGTCTGGAACTACTCCGTGCGCACGCTTCCACGCCAGAAGATCTGGTCCTGGCATTGTGCTCTCTGTGTTATGCCTCAGTCATGCTGCTGGGTTGGAATGCCAACGCCACCCTTGATCGCCAGGAATGGGTGAATATTACCCGTCTGGCACAAGAGGGTTTACAGATAGCACGTCAGGCCAATTATACCTGGGGCATGGCGCAGATGAACTACGTCTCCGGGTTGGTGGCCATGGTCGTTGATGACTTTGACACCGCGCAGCGTTTGGGCGATGAAGCGCTGCAACTGGCGCAAGCGGCTGGCGACCCGGCGCTGGCAGGCGTGATCGCCGGGCCATTTCTGGGACGGGTGGCCGAACTCAATGGCGACTATGCTGAATCCAAACGTTTCCGCCAGTTAAGCAACCGCGCTTTACAGGAACATGGTTACTGGCTGCAGGTCGGTTGGAACTACCAGGGCATGGGTTACATCGCATTCCTGGAACACGACTATGCCGAAGCAGAACGCGACTACCGCGAAGCGCTCAAGGTCTACCTGAATGTTCATGATCACCCCTACCGTACCGGGCAGATCAACCAGAGCCTGGTCAATGTAGCGAAGCTGTGGGCGGCACAGGGGCAGCTTGAACGTGCTTTGGCGCTGGTGCTGGCAATTCGAGACAGCAAAGAGAGCGGCGAGATCGCTCACGAATGGACGGATGAACTGGCCGCTGAACTGAAATCACGAATGACGCCGGATGCTGCCGCCCGCGCTGAGCAGGCCGCGCAAGCTCTCGACACGCAGACCGTCGCCGCCGCCTTCGTTCAGGAGGCCGACGCACCGCTGCCTTTGACCAGCGCAGCCGCCCGGCCAGAGGCGCTGACCGAGCGCGAACACGAAATCCTCCGATTGATCGCTGACGGCCTCTCTAACCGTGACATTGCGGAGAAACTGGTGTTTTCGGTCGGCACGGTTAAGTGGTACATCAACCAGATCTACAGCAAGCTGTCCGTCGGCAGTCGCACGCAGGCGCTCGTCCGCGCACGCGAACTACACCTCCTTTAAAACCAACCGCTGTTCCTATCTTTGGATAGGTGATCAGCCTCCGGGTTGGGTCGTACCCTGGAGACAGAGTTGAAATTGAGGAGACCGACAGAATGTACGACCTGATGACCAGCACCACCGCCCGCGCTGCCCTGCAGCAGTTGGCCGAAGATCAACTGAGCTACGCGGAAACTCCGGTGGAAACCCGGCGCAGTTGGGTGCAGCAGATCATCGACAGAATGCGCCGCGAACCTGCCGCTGAACAACCGGCACACGCGCCCATGCCAACGCCAAAAGCGCTGGCGAACCCCCGCTAGATAGTCGCGATGTTCACCCTGATCTTACGCCCCGGCTGTGTGCTGGGGCGTCGCTGCTTCCGCTGCTGCTGTCCACTGTGCCGAACTCCCACACGCCCGCCAGCGCCCCAACATTAGCGCTGTCTGCTGGCAAGACTAGCCACATGACCAGTGTAAAACTCCCCACTTGTTAGGTGCATTGAATATCGTCATGGTGCTATCATCGCCATTGAAGGATTATGACAATAGGCACTCTACACATGACCGAAGGTTCTCCCATTCGTGTGATGGTTGTTGATGATCACGACGTAGTCCGGCGGGGACTGCAGGTATTCTTGCTGGCATTTGAGGATTTGCAGCTGATTGGGGAAGCTGCCAATGGCGAAGATGCGGTCTCCATTTGCGAGCGAATGCAACCCGATGTCATTCTGATGGACATTATCATGCCGGGTATGGATGGCATTGAAGCCACCCAGATCATCCGCCAGCGTTTCCCGCACATCAATATTCTAGCCCTCACCAGCCTCAAAGATGATGCCCTGGCCGAAAAGATGCTCCAGGCAGGTGCAGTAGACTATATTCTCAAAAATGCGCTCATTGACGAGTTAGCCGATGCCATTCGCGCAGCCAGTTTGCACGCCGTGCCCTGAAGCCAACCGCTGCAGGGCGCAGTATTCCTTAATCCAGAATAATCCTGAATAAGGGATATACTAGCAGCATGAGATCATGTCGATCTGATGCTGTTTTGCCTTTTGTCCGGACATGGTGGCGAACAGCAAACGTATGAAGGTGACGTTCACGATGACCTTTCAAGACTGGCTGGTGTTGGTAGTTGAGGATGACTACGACAGCACAAAGATGGTTGCAAAAGTGCTGGAGCACCACCAGATCCGCTACGATACTGTTGGAAATGGAGCAGAGTGCATTCAAGCGCTTGAGCGCTTCATACCCACACTCATTGTGATGGATCTGGCGATGCCCGTGATGGATGGATGGCGCACCCTTTCCGAGATTCGCGCCAATCCCAATACTGCACATATCCCAGTTGTGGCGATCACCGCCTATAGTTCGCCCAACGTAGCGGCAGATGCACAACTGGCAGGTTTTGACGGCTACTTTCCAAAACCGCTGCATCCCATCCGTTTTGTCCAGGAACTCGTCAAGATCGTGGAACAGGGGTAACGCACAGCGTTTGGCATGGACAGCAGCCTGAATACATCACCAATGCCGCTGATTCTGGTCATCGAAGACAACCCGGATACCCAGCGGATGCTCGCTAAGCAGATGCGCCACCAGGGTTACGATGTTGTTTGCCACGGCAACGGGCAGGCTGGCCTGGAGTGGGCACGCTCGAATCCAGTTGACCTGATCATCCTCGACTGGATGCTGCCGGATATGGACGGCATTCAGATTTGCCATGCAATCCGCAAACGCTTCCCGCCAACCAGACTGCCCATCCTGATGCTGAGCGCGCTGGGCAACGAGGCCGAAGACCGCGTGAAAGGTCTCCACGCAGGCGCGAATGACTTCATGGCAAAACCCTATCACAGCGAAGAACTCTACGCCCGCATTCGCCTGCTGCTGGCGATGAAGCAAGAAAGTGAACGTGCCGAAGCGCTTGCACAGCGCTACACGACACCGTCCCTGCGTGAACAGGCCGCATCCGACCCAACCAGTCTGGAGCGCCGCCGCAAAGCAGAGGCCGTCATTCTGTTCGCTGATCTGCGCGGCTTCACGAAACTCTCTGCCACGACGCAGGCCGAAAAAGTCCTGTATATGTTGGACGAATTCTTCCAGAGCATGATGCGCGTCGTCGAGCATCACGGCGGCGCGGTCTTCGATGTGGTGGGCGACCAGCTCATGTGCGCCTTCAACGTCCCTAACCCAGTGCCAGTGCCTGCTTATCTGGCCGTGAAGAGCGCGCTGGAGATGCAGCGGCTGTTCCGCGAACTCAAGGCGATCTGGGCACAGTCAGGCATCGACGTTGGCCTGGGCATCGGCATTCATCAGGGCGAAGTCATCCTGGGCAATGTCGGCGGTGACAGCCTGAAGCGCTACACACTGATCGGCGGCCCGGTCAATATCGCCAGTCGCCTGCTCGGCATGGCTCAAGATGGGCAGGTCGTCATCTCATCCGATGTGTACGCCAATATTCGCGAGCTGCCAGATATTCATGTCAGTCTGCTGCCTGGCGTGCAGTTGCGCGGTATTGATGTGCCGCAGGATGTCTATCACCTCGAACTGGGCGAACCGCTCAAACCTTGACCAACGACTGCTACACTCTGTATAGTTAGACATGATCAATCAGGATCAGGTCGTTTCGTTAGGAATGCATCATGGTTTACGGGCTAACTAGCGGCAGTCCAGCCTGGACTGCGGATATGTCGGAGAGCAAGATCGCCATACCACCGCGCCCGTAGCTTGTTAGCATTCACATCACTGAATTATGATAACAGTCGCGGCGCTGCACGCGGCTGTTTTTGTTCGTCCTGCTGGCGTGCGCGGCGCGACAGGAGGACAGCATGAACAACGACAACCGTTCGCTCCGTACCTTTCTGGTCATCTGGCTGGGGCAGCTTCTTTCGCTGACCGGCTCGGCCATGACGCGCTTCGCCCTGCTGATCTGGGCGTACCAGCAAACTGGCGAAGCCACCACGCTGGCACTGCTCGGCTTCTTCGCCTTCATGCCGTATGTGCTGGTCAGCCCCATCGCGGGCGTGTGGGTAGACCGCATCGACCGCCGCACCATCATGCTGCTCAGCGATGTTGGCTCTGGCCTCGCGACACTGCTCACACTGGCACTGTATGCGACAGGCAGCCTGCAAATCTGGCATCTGTACCTCTTCGAGGGAATCAGCAGTGCGCTGGAAGCGTTCCAGGTACCCGCCTATTCCGCCTTGAGTACCACCCTGATCCCCAAACAGCATTTCGCCCGCGCCAACGGGCTGCGAACGCTGGCCGGGGATGCCGCACGCATCGCTGCGCCGGTCTTCGCGGGCGCGCTGCTGCCATTGATCGACATTCACGGCGTTATGTTGATCGACGTGGCGACCTTTCTCTTCGCTGTCGTCACGCTGGCGCTGGTGCGTGTCGTCAACATGCAGGGCGCGCAGGAAAAAATGGCTGCGCGCGGGTCAATGTGGGATGAAATTCGCACCGGATTCGCTTTCATCACAGCACGGCGTGGCCTGCTCGGACTGCTGGCAATCTACGTCATGATCAACCTTTTCGCCGGGCTGGCCTACTTCGGAGTCTTGCCCACCATGATCCTGGCGCGGACGGGCGGCGACGAAACTGCCTTGGCGCTGGTACAGGGCACACTCGGCATCGGAGGTCTGATCGGCGGGGTGCTGCTCAGCATCACTGGCGGCCCTCGGCGCAAGATACACGGGGTTCTGGGCTATTGTGCCGTCTCGTTCCTCTTCGGTGATTTTCTCTTCGCCGTCGGCCAGGGACTGCCCGTATGGATACTTGCCAGCCTGGCTACGGCGGTGTTCATCCCGTTCATCATCGGCTGCAATCGCACGATCTGGCAGGTGAAGACGCCACCTCACTTGCAAGGACGTGTCTTCGCCGTACAAGGGATGCTGCAGACCGCAACAGTACCGGTTGGTTACCTGGTGGCCGGGCCGCTCGCGGATCGATTGCTGGAGCCAGCCATGCAGCCGGGCGGCACGCTCGTTCCCCTGTTCGGATGGCTGGTCGGCACAGGCGCGGGGGCTGGTATGGCCAGCATCTTCCTTTTTACAGCGGTGGGCGGCTGCACGGTCTGCCTGCTCGGTTATCTTTGGCGCGATGTGCGCCGCGTCGAACTCGACTTGCCGGATTTCGACGCCGAAGAAGAAAACCCGCCACAACCCATCCTGACGAGCGCGCAGGCATCGGCAGATTAAAGCCCAAATGCGGCGGACAGGGATCGCAGGTAACTGTACCTGTCCGCCCGAATTGCTCCACATGAATTGGATAGCTGCACACGTGGCAAGGCTGCTACACTGCAATTCCAGTACAGAGGGGCTATTCACATGACACATCCATTCCGATTCGGCGTGATCAACGAGCAGATGAAACCGCGTGAGGACTGGCTGGCACACGTCCGCCGGGCTGAAACGCTGGGGTATGCAACCTTCCTGCTGCGCGATCATTTCGTGCCGGACTTCTTCGGAGACCAGTATGCGCCCATCGCCGCACTGATGGCTGCTGCTGCCGTCACCCAGACGCTGCGCGTGGGCACGCTGGTCATCGACAACGACTACCGCCACCCCGTAATCCTCGCCAAAGAAGCCGCCACGCTACACCTGCTCTCTGGCGGGCGCTTTGAACTGGGCATCGGCGCGGGCTGGCTACGCTCGGAATATGAGCAGGCCGGGATGCCTTACGACCCTGCCGGGGTGCGCATCAGCCGCCTGGAAGAAAGCCTGCACATCATCAAGGGGCTGTGGAACAGTGAACCAGTCACATTCAGCGGCCAACACTATCGCATCGACAATATTGACGGCTTTCCCAAGCCCGAACAGCATTTGCCCATCCTGATCGGCGCGGGGCAAAAACGCATGTTAACGCTGGCCGGGCGCGAGGCGGACATCGTGGGCATCCTGACCACCTC
>JAEUQX010000410.1 GCA_016788625.1 Anaerolineae bacterium | reverse complement strand
GGCGTTCGCCGTCGTCGCCCTGTTCCTGCTGCTCGGCTTCTTCCTGGCGCATCAGTCGCAGAACACCGGCTACTTCACCGAGAAATTCCGCGCCATCGAGATGTTCGCCCTGTACGCGCCGCTCATGCTGGGCTTCGCTGCCCCGGCGGTGCGCGCGCTGACGGGCAGCCGCAACGTGGCGCGGCCTTACGAGGCGGCTACCAGCCTGCTCCTCGCGTTGGGGTCGCTGTGGCTGCTGACGCGCTTCCCGTTCGATTACACGCACCTGCCGGACGTGCTGCCTGCCGGGCTGCGCTTCATCCTGGCGTGGGTGACGGACGACATCGCGCGCATCGTGCTGCTGCTCCAGGTGATCGTCGGGCCGATTACGGCGGTGATCGCGCTGGTGACGTACTTCTCGCGGCGGCGCGAGACACAACCAGCGGTCAGGCGCGGGGCGTGGTAAGGGTGTCGCGTTCCTCTCTGGCTTCGTTCACCAGTTCGCTCGCAGTAGGGATATGCCCGCTGGTATCAGGCGACAGGGTGAAGCGCACCGCTTCGGCCTTCGCTAGCCACTCCGCAAGGCTGATCTGTGGTGCTGTTACCTCGTCCTGCAAGAGTGAAAGAATGCGCGCGCGGTTTTCTGGTGCTAACTGCCGGAACTTCTCGATGATTTCCTGCTCAAGTGCGCTCATAACCACCTCCTGTCCACCGCTTCATTGTACACCTGGTCTTTTCACCCCTTACGTGCGATCTCCCAGGCCAGGTGGTTGATCTCCGGGAGGATCAGCTTTTCCAGCGCCACCTGCACCGCATTCGGGCTGCCGGGCATCGAGAAGATCAGCGTGCCCCGGCAGACTCCCGCCGTCGCCCGGCTGAACATGGCCGCTGCGCCGACTTCCTGGTAGCTCAACATGCGGAACAGCTCGCCAAAGCCGCTCAGCGTCTTCTCCAGGTAGCGGCTGACAATATCGTAGGTCGTGTCGCGCGGGCTGATGCCTGTGCCGCCGTTGAACAGGATGATCTGCACGCCGGGCATGGCCGTCAGTTCCTCGACCACGTTCGCCACCTGCTGCGGTTCATCCTTGATTAAGCGATAGGCCGCCACCTGATGACCGAGTTCCGCCAGGCGCTTTTCGATGTACTGGCGGTTCTGGTCGGTGTCCGGCGTGCGCGTGTCGCTGACCGTGACGATGGCGACGGTGACGGGGCCGCGCCCGGCTTTCTGACGATGTTCTTCTGCACCCATGACATCCATCCTTGCTTTCCGGAAATCTGTGAAAATCGTTTGACAGGAATTTAAAATCGACTTAAACTCTGCAATATAGTTGGCCGTAAAGAAGGTGCGTATGGACACGTCTAAGCCAACAATCAAACATCCTATCGATCCTCAACGCGCGGCTTGAGTTGTTAACCAAGCCGCGCGCGCTTTTTAGTTGGTAAAAGGTATAAGGAGTACGCAGACATGGACTACGGGATGATCGGCAAGATCGAGAAAGCCAAACGCTACGCGCAGGAGCCGGAACGCATCACCCTGAACAGCCTGACAGTCGAATTCCGGGGTGACAACAATACCTACACCATCACGCTGGACGGCGACAAATGGCACTGCACTTGCCCCGGCTTTCACAGCCATCACATCTGCCCGCATATCATGGCTCTTGAGAAGCTCTTCCCGGCGATGTTGAAGCGCCCGCGCTTGCCGTATACCCCCGGCCAGAATGTTGTCAGCGATGTTGAGAAGGCCAAACGCTACGCCGACGAGACTGACCGCATCGCTTTCGTGGCGCTGGATGCCAGTTTCCAGGGCACGAACAGCGTACATCACTTCAGCTTCAAGGACAATCACTGGAACTGTGACTGCGACTTCTTCCACAGCCGCAACGTGTGCTGCCACACGATGGCGATGGAGCGCATCCTGGCGGGGATGATACCCGCCTCACTGCCG
>JAEUQX010000408.1 GCA_016788625.1 Anaerolineae bacterium | reverse complement strand
TGGCACATGTGTGACCGTCCGCGTGTGCTTGAACTGATCCTCAATGATGATTCCATTGGCCTGTAAGTCTGCATAGCGCTGCCCCCGCGCGAGCAAGGTCAGGTTGAATCCAGCGTTGTGCAGACCTGCGGCACAGATCGAGCCATTCACACCAGCGCCAATGATGAGGATGCGCGCATTATCGGTTAACATCTTGATCTCCTCAGTGTGTCTCTTCCCAAATCTGAGCGAAGCGGCAAGTTCGTCGTCCGCTTTTCAGATCAGACGGTCGCCCGCCTCCTACGTAGGTAACAGAACCCGGCGTTTACCGTGCTGCCAGGTGCAAATCCCTAGCTGACCGATTCGGACACACTCGACTGAAGCAGCGCCCCCAACCGGGGAAACTCGATTTTGGCGTGCTCATCCATCGCTTTGGCGAAGTCGTCCGACAAATAGAGACGGAAGAGGCCATCCAGGACTCTGCCGATGCCGCCAATACCTGCCCGGATCGTATGGGTGACGGTTACACCACGACTATCGTCCTCCAGTTCCAGATGCAGCCAGATGGGCAGCCGAATCAAGGCCTTGAACTGCCAGGTGATTTTCTTGCCAGGTTGCGCTTCAGCGACGACGCCTGTCATCCGCACACGCCGTTTGCCCACATACTCGTCCATGTAAACCAGGCTGCCGATGCTGCCAGGTGTACCATACCGGGTGTGGAACTTCAGATGGGTGCCCGGCCACCAGCTTTGATAGGCCCTGTCGCTGGGGTTGATGAGGAAATTGAAGAGGGGGAGTCCACCAATCCCTTCAACATGGACTTTGGACTGTATCGTGAACATCGTTGACCTCCGTACATGCGGTGACGCGGTAAACTGCGTCAGGTCTGTTTGAGAAATGCCGTGATACGCGCGTTCACCAGCGCAGGCTGATCATCGCTGACGGTGTGTCCAGCGTTCGGGATGACCTCGATACAGAGATCGCGAATCAGTCGCACGGCGCGTTCGTTAGCTCTGGTTACGTTGTACGCGCCTTCGTATGCGCCCCACAGCAGCAGAGTCGGCGCGCTAATCCGCCGCAGCTCGTCATCCGTGAAATTGGGTACGCGGCTGCGGTTGGAACGGTAGTGCTTGAAAATCAGGTAGATGCGCTGCCCCAGCCGTTCATCAGGTGGCAAGTTGGGCGCGCTGCTGAAGCGGGTCAGGCGCTTGATACTGCCTTCGGTCGGAAACACGATGACCGGCAGCATGTGCACCAGGAAGCTCAAACTGAGCGGAGCGAGTCCCTGCGCGCTCATCGGCACAATCCGGTTCACGCGATCCGGCGCATAGATGGCGATCTTCAGCGTCAGCCAGCCCCCGCGCGAAATGCCTGCGACATTCGCCCGTTCAAGGTGCAGCGCGTCAAACACGTCCACCAGCCACTCGCCGTAAGCGTCACCGCGATAAGACGGGCGGTTGGGCGCACTCCTGCCGGTTTCGCCAAGTCCATCGAGGCAATATGTACGAAAATCCTTGCTCAGCTCGCCAATGTTCGGCAGCCAGCGCGTAGCATTCGCACCCGCGCCGCCCAGGAGAATCAAGGGTGGCGCTGCGGGGTCGCCGCTGGTGATGATATGCGTCGCTCCGTGCCGCGTGGGGACCGTGAGACATTCATAAGGTACGGGCCAGCGTGCGAGCGTGGCATCATAAGCCGCCATCATCGCGGTGTAACCTTCAGCGGAGCGGTAAAGTCTCGAATTGTCGATCATCGTTAGCCGCCTGCTTTCCGGGCGCGCACATAGACCGCTTTCACGCCGCTGCCTACCAGCTCGGCAGTCTCAACGCGGAAACCTGCGTCGGTGGCCCACTGTGCCAGCTCGTGCGGCAGCGGATCGCGTCGCCCTCGTGGGGGGACGCCAAATGCCAGCAGAGAGCGAAGGCCAAAAACCAGATAAGCCAGCAGGGGCATTTTGAAGGTCAGATTGACGATCAGAAGACATCCACCCGGTTTGAGCAGGCGGAAACATGCCCGCAGTGTTTTCGGCGCATCCAGCGCTGCGATCACGTTCGCCATGAACACGGTGTCGAAGCTTTCGTCGGCGTAAGGCGGGGCTTCGGCGTCCGCTCGTTCGAAGCTGACGTTGGGCTGTCCGGCCAGTTTGGCGCGCGCAGCGGCCAACATTTCCTCACCCAGATCGGTGGCTGTCACCTGCGCCGCCGTCTGTGCCAGAATGCGGGTGTACTGGCCTGTGCCACAGCCCAGTTCCAGCACATCACCCAACGGCCCTTCGGCCAGGAGTTTTTGTCGCAGCGTATCATAGGTGGCCGTGCCGACGACAAAACGCACCTTCTCGTCGTAGTGCGCCGCCACTTTGGCCCAATGCCGCACCCAGGGTTTGTCACTTCTGATGGGTGGCGTGCTGGCCGTTTTCAATAGGGAGTTCATCATGTTCATCCCCTGATTCTGATTTTCTGTGCATCCCTACACCTGCGCCGGAGAAACTGTCAGTTCCGTTTGTGCCTGCGGCTGCAGGACTTCATCCAACCAGTCGAAGACCAATTGGCTCATCAGGCTGAGATTCGTGCCGACGGCATGGCTGTCCGCGCCTTCGTTCTGCGGGGTGATGATGAGTTGGTTATGCGGATTCGCGATCTGTTCCAGACATTGATGCGCCCACAGACGCCCGGAGTCAAAGTATGTATATTCCTGCTCAGCAACCAGGTTGAGGATCGGGCAGGTGATGAGGTTGGGATCAAGCGTGAAGCGCTGCATAATGGTGTAAAGCTCAGCGAGAGACTCGGCACCCCAGCGCCACATGTAGGTTTCGAAGAGATTCAGCGCGGCTTGCAGCTTGTGGGGCAGCAGCGCTTTGATCAGGCGGAAGCGCAAGGAATCTTCCAGCGTCGCGATGTTTGAAGGCATGATCTGGGAGAAGTCAAGGATGATGCTGCACGCTACACAGGCTTTGATGCGCTTTTCGCGGGTGAGGGCGCGGGGAACGAGATAGCCGCCCGCGCTGATACCATAAACCGCCAGACGCTCAGGGTCTACTGCTGGCTGCGCAAGGACGTAATCCACCACAGCCTTCATCGGTATCTCACTGTCTGCGCGCATCACCAGACCCTCGAACGGCAGGCCTCCCTGACCGGGCAAATCCACCAACAGCAGGTTGTAGCCGCGCTTGAGGGCTGCCGGGCCGATGTAGAAATACAGGTCTTCGGCAAATGTATCGGCTCCGCCCACCATAATCAGGGTTGGCCGAGCAGCGGCACCCACTTCAGGCCGCAAACAATAGCCCGGCAAGTGCCCATTTTCGAACGGTATCAGCACTGCTTGAATCGGGGGATCAAACAGGGCGGCGGCTTTGCGGAAGCAGGTCTGTGCTTTGTGCCACAGCTCTTTGTAACGACTGTCCTTTAGAGGACTCAGGAAGGCCGGTGCAGCGCGATAGTAGGCATAAGCGCGTTGGTAGGCCTCGCGAGCGCTGATGCGATGCCCATTGTTGAACGAGGTCTGGGCGCGTTTTTCGACTCGCTGCGCCAGCTTTGCCCAGGCTGTACACCAGCTTTCCGGGCTGCCATCCTGAATTTCGGAGGCAGCATAGAAGCATTCACCCAGTTCTACACCGCCGTGTGTTTGCGCTCCCAGAATCCACTGAAAGAAAAACTCAAAACCGCGATTCTGGAAGCGATAGGTCAGGCGGGGGTTTCGGGGTAGACCGCGCGATTGATTGGTCATCATGGTTCGCTTTCACTAACCACATCAAACGAGTGAAAGCGGAAGTATGATCGAGCGCAGCAATCAGGCTGAGGTATAGGGTGGGATTGTGACCGGAAGGAATTGCGATGGTGGGTTGGATGAACGGCGCTGTTATCAAAAAGTGCGATACACCTCGCCTATCGAACAACGCTTTGAAAACTGTGTTTATTGCTGCGGCTTTTGCTCTATACTCCGCCTCCTGTGGCGAGCCTCTGCCAGCGGCAGTGTGAGGCTCTCGAAGATTTGCCGATCCCGCGCTTCCAGTTTGTCGAGCAGCTCCGGGCCTAGATGCACATAAATGCGCTG
>JAEUQX010000378.1 GCA_016788625.1 Anaerolineae bacterium | reverse complement strand
CCAAACCCCCTCCCCATTGCAATGGAGAGGGGGCTTTTGAAATTGACTCGAAACTTGCGTTCAGGATTGAGGCATTGCCATGAACAAATCCTCTGTGCTTCTCTGTGGCTCTGTGGTGAGTATCTTTCCCTAATTCCCGTGAACGCCATTCATCCTCGTTCTGTGCCATTTGCAGGATGAGGAGCAGCGCGCCGAGCAGTGCCGCCCGCGCGAGCGCCAGGTGTGGCAGTCCCCACAGAATCAGGAAGCTGAATCCCTCTGGAATGTAGAATTCTGGCGGCAGCCCACCCCCAAGCGCGATCACCCAGCCCAACCCGCCGCCCAACGTCGCCAGCAGCAGCGCGCGGAAACGCCCGGCAGGTGACGCGATGAACGCGGCGATGAAGCGGTACAGTACAACGATCAACAGCGCGTCGAAGATCACGCGCATCAGGCCGAAGATCCCCGCCAGCAGCGCCGTCGCCCCTGGATCGGCAGGCGACGTGAACAGCCGCACGATCTGTCCCGGCAAAATGTAGGGCAGGAAGGTCAAAGGGGCGGAAGCGTGTGGTTCCGGCGTATAAAACAGGTAGAACTCCCACAGCCCACGCACGCCCAGACGCATCTTCCCCAGGTAGGAGTAGCCGTCGTCCGCGCCGAACAAAAACCCGCTGAACTGCCACTCTGTCCCCGCTCGCGACCACGCCAGCCAGTACGGCGCGCTGGTCAGCAGGATGAGCAGCAGCGCGAAGAGGGCGACTCGTTGCCATTCGCCGCGCGTGATCGTCACTGGCTACCTCCGCTGATAGAGACGCATCCCGGTGCCATAGAAGTCTGTCGGAATTTCGCGCACAAGTGTATAAGCCGATTGAAAAGCCGGCGTTTGCTCCAGCCCCAGCCGCACAAAAGCCTCCATCGTCACGAGGTAGTCCGGTTGCGTGTCGAGGACGAGCTGCGGCGGGATGGCGTAGTTCTGGCCGGAGGGTATCAGGTCAGATGAGATCGGGTAGTAAGCGCGCATGGCCGGCGTGACCAGCCCGACGGTATCAATGATCGTCGCGCGGCTGAAGTAGCCGACTGCGCCAATGTCCCCGGAGGCGACGCGCGTCTGCGGGGTGACGCCATATTCGTTGACGAGCTGCGTAGCGATGTCCTGGTAATACAGTTCGATCTGGTGCCAGGCCATCTTTGGCGCGGGGCGGTCCGGGCCGTGATCGGGGTGCAGCGTCCAGGCATTGAGCGAGGTGAAGACCCACAGCAGCGCCAATAATCCAATGACGGCAGGTGCGACGCGGCGCGGTGGCGCGTCTCGGCGGCTGAGCAGCGACCACACGCCGAGGAAGATTGCCAGCATCAGCGCAGGCAGCGGCGGCGCGAGGTACCAGCGGAAGATGAGTGGGTTGGCGACGGCGAAGACAATCAGATACAGCCAGGGATAGATCAGGAACGGCAGCAGGCGCGGCAGGTGGCGGGCAACATAGGCAATCGCCAGCAGGCCGAGCAGCAGATAGGCGAGCGCCCCGATGCCAATGACAAGCGTGCCAAAGGTGTCGTATTCGAAGAACGGCGTGGCGTAGGCCTGGATGAGCGTGATCAAGGCTGAACCCGCTGGCATCTGGTAGGCCAGCGTTTTGGCATTCACCGAGTTGGGCACGGGCGAACCGAAGTACCCCCAGGCGAACAACAGCCAGGGCGCGAGCAGTAGCCCGGCGCTGAGCCATGTCGCCCAGGGCAGGCGGCGCAGGGGTGGGTGATTCATGCGCGCGCGCCAGGTGTCGATTACCTGCGCCAGCAGCAGTGGGCCGCTCCACAGCAGTGAGTCGATGCGCGTGAGGAAACCCAGCGCGACGCACACGCCGATCAGGATGCGCGGGCGCAGCGCGTCCGGGGCGGCACTGACGTAGAACCAGACCGCAGCAGCCATCCACAGGATGTTCACGCTGGTTTCCATGCCGCCGACCGCGAAGGTGACGCTGCGTGGCGAAAGTGCCCAGAGCAGTGCGGGCAGCGCGCTGTACAGATCGTGCTGGGTGGCGCGGCGGGCGATCAGGTAGAGCAGGATCGTAGTGCAGGCGTCGGCCAGGGCGCTGACGACGATGGCGTACTGCGGGAAATCCTGCACGCCTGTGAGCAGGCTGATTGCCGCCATGAGCAGCGTGAAGAGCGGTGTGGTAGTGCCCAGCGTGGCGAGATTCGCGTTGTAGACGAAACCTAACCCCTCGACCAGATTGCGGCTGTAACGAAAGGTGATGAAGGCGTCGTCAATCGTGCGCGCGCCGGGCAGCAGCCGCGCGATGACCGCGAGCAGCGCCAGGGCGAGCGCGAGCAGCACGACAGGATTTCGCAGTCGGATGAGCAGCGCTGTCGTGCGGTTCATGCCTCATGCCTCCTTAAAAGCGAAGTCGATGAATGCCTTGTTTGAATCCGGCAGGCGGCCATATTCCAGCACGACCAATCCGGCGACCTGTTCAAGCTGTTCGGCTCGTTCGCTCAGCTTGATGGACTGGAACGCGGAGAGAATCGCGCTGAAGGTGTGATCTTTGTGTGGGTGCAGTTCCGCGCCGCTGATGCCCACCTTTTCCAGCGCTGCCTGCGCGGTTTCCGGCGAGACTGGCAGATAGGTTTCGGCAGGAACAGCCGGGGATGCTGCCGCTGTAGGCGTATCGAGCAGTGCGCTCAGGTCTTGCAGCGCGACTTTCAGGCCGTCTGCGATGCCTTTGTAATAATTGGCGCGGTGAGTTCCACCAACGCCGTGTTTTTCGGCCTGGCGTGCGGCCTCGGTTGCGCGCGTCTGCCAGCGGGATTGCAGGGCGCGCAGGGCATCATGCTGGTCAGCATCGCTCATGTGTCCGGCCTTTCGATAGCGCCGCGCCCGACGATCTCCAGCGCGGTGTCACCGGAGGGTGGCTGCATCAACCCGGCGCGCGTATCGCGGAAGTGGCGTTCAAGCGGCATCTCGCGCGTCAGGCTGCTGCCGCCCGCGATTTGCAGTACCTTGTCGGTGACAGCGTTGGCAGTTTCGACGGCCAGATGTTTAGCCGCCGCGATGCGCGGGAATGCGCCTTTGCTGCGTTCGTCACCCGTCCACTCGCCTGCCACTTCGAAAAGCAGCGCCCGTGCCGCTTGCAGCATCAGGTCGATCTCGCCGATCTGCCGCTGAATCTTGGGCAGCGTGGCAATCGGTTTGCCCAGCGCGGTGGGAACCCGCTCCAGCGCGAAGCGAATGACTGCGCTGCGGGCGGCCAGCGCTGCGCCCAGATACACGGATGCCATGATCATTGGGAACCAGGCATTGGGTACTTTCTCGTCGCGCTGACCGAGTTCGACCAGGTTGTCGTGCGGAACCAGTACGTCGTTGAAATAGACATCGTGGCTGTCGGTCGCGCGCAGGCTGAGCGCCTCGCCCCAGGTTTCTTTCCAGGTGATGCCGGGCGTTTCCGCCGGGATGATGATCGCGCCGGGCTGACCTTCGACATCCAACCGCACAAGCATGTGCGTCAGATGCCTGCCGCCCGTCGTCCAGGTTTTGTGGCCGTTGATGCGCCAGTAATCGCCCTCGCGAACAGCATTGGTCGCGAAGAATGCGCCGCGCGACGGGCTGCCCATCGCGGGTTCGCTGGCGACCGAGTTGAACAGACCACCTGCTGCGGCCTGGCGGCAGAAGCGCTCGAAGTGCGCGTCCGACCAGCGGCGAATCTCGCGCACGTTGCCGAAGAGATGAATCTGCATCCCGGCGACCATCGCGGATGACGCTGACCCTTGCGCTAACTCTAGCTGTGCCTCGACGCATTCGCGCAGCGAGAGACCCCAACCACCGAATTCTTGCGGCACGCTGATGCAGGCATAGCCGGACTCGCGCAGTGCCCGTACATCTTCCGGCGGCAGTTTGGCCTGCTTATCTGCTTCATCTGCGCGGGTGGCGAAGTCCGCCGCCAACTGCCGCGCCAGCTCCAGCGCCGTTTGCGCGCTGATACGTTCAACAGGATGCATCGTGATTACTTTCGGTTGCCGGATGCGGCACTGATGACGAACAACTCACAGCTTCCACAGGTTCTTGACCACCGTGCCGTTCTTGATCACGATGGGGATGTTCTCCGGCTGCTCCAGCGCGCGAATATCGGTCAGCGGGTCGGCGCGCGTGATGACGATGTCCGCCAGCTTGCCCGGCTCAATCGTTCCCAGGCGGTCATCCCAACCCAGGCATTCGGCGGCCTTGCGCGTAGTCGCCACGATGATGTCCATCGGTGACATGCCTGCGTCGGCCATCAGACCGAGTTCGCGCAGGTTCGTGCCGTGTGGCATCACCCCGGCGTCAGTGCCCATCGCGATCTTGACGCCTGCCTTGTATGCGCGGGCGATGCTGTCGCGGTGTGCCTCGATGGTCTCTTTCGCTTTT
>JAEUQX010000344.1 GCA_016788625.1 Anaerolineae bacterium | reverse complement strand
AGCAATGCGAAAAATCTCATCCAGTCGATGCGAGACATACAGCACGGCGCTGCCTTGGTCGCGCAGTCGTCCGATTACACGGAATAGCTGCTCGGTTTCATGGCTGCTGAGTGCCGCAGTAGGCTCGTCCATTACATAGATACAGGTCGATTCCGCCTCGTCGGCGAAGGCACGCGCAATGCAGATTAGCATTCGGTCGCCCGTGCTCAGGCGCGAAACGATCTGGTGCGGCTGAATATGTGTGACGCCGAGCTGTGTTAACACGGCTGCGGTGCGCTGGTTCAGCGCTTTCCAATTAATGAGACCAAACCGTGTGGGATAGTTCTGCCCGATGAAGATATTTTCCGCAACCGAAAGTTTAGGGACAACATTCAGTTCCTGGTGAATGAAGCGCAGGCCATGTAGGAAGGACTCATGGGCGTTACGAATGCTGATCGGTTTGTCATGAAGCGTGATCTCGATACTGTCGGCTTGTACTACGCCCGCGAGAATCTTGATGAGGGTTGATTTTCCCGCGCCATTTTCGCCCATGAGCGCATGAACTTCGCCGGATTGCAAGTCGAGCGATACGTCACTCAAGACTGCTGCGCCGCTGTAGTGTTTCCTGGCGTGGCGAACGTGGAGCATGGCGCTGGTTTCGGTCATTGGCGTTGAAGCGTTCATGGTGAAGTGCTGGTGTGGGGCACCCTAGGCCTATGCCCCACACATCGCTCAGGAGATCGACGATTAGTTGGCGGGCATCATATCAGCAACGTTAGCCTGTGTGACGAGCTTCGTTGGAATGTAGACGGTGCGCTGTGTCAGGGTTTCGCCAGCCAGATGGCGCTCGATCAGATCGGCAACCATGCTGCCAATGCCGTTGAGATCCTGGGAAACCGACGCCTCGAAGTTACTGCCGCGCGCAATGGCTTCCAGAGCCTGTGGATTGGCGTCAATGCCAACGATAACAATCCCTTCGCCTTCGCGGCCTGCTGCTTCGATAGCTTGCAGCGCGCCCAGAGCGGGTTGATCCCAGGCTGCCCAGACCGCGTTGATGCTGCCGGGTTCGGGGTTGGCCGCCAGAATCGCTTCCATCTTGGCGCGCGAGTCGGCAATGCCGCCATCAGTCACATCTGGCACGACACGATCAATGATTTGAATATCAGGAGTGTTGCCGAAGATGGCATCGGCAATTACGCCGCGCTTCTGCACGGGTGGATAAGGCGGGAATTCGAAAATGACGACATTGCCAACCCCATTCAGGCGGTCAACGATGTAAGTGGCAGTTTCCGCAGCCATGCCGTAACCATTGCTGGTGACGTTGACGAGCACTTCGGGCGTGCTGCCCGCATCCATGCCAAAAACGGGAATGCCCGCCGCGTTCGCTTCTGCCAGCGCTGGAACAAGGCTGGGGTCAACATTGATGACGATGGCATCCACGCCCAGGTTAACCACGTCCTGTACGCGGCTGTTGAGCGCCTGCGTATCGCCCGCAGTGTCGATGACATTGACCGTCCAGCCCTTCGCTTCGGCGGCGGCCTGGAATGCTTCGACCATGAACTGTGTTCCTGGCTGTGCCAGGTAGGGGGTCAGCACGGCGACTTCAACCGCTTCGTCCTGCGCGCCCACTGCGGAGAGCAAGCCGAGCAGGGCCAGCAGCACTACAAATAAACCCACCCCCAAAGTGCGCTTCGACATAATGGATTCTCCTCTTCAAATGAATAATGCGGCCTATGCTCTCGTTGGTATCACCTGAAAGGAAGGCCGCGATGATTATAGCAACTCGTTTTGGAATTGCTGCTTTTTAGCGAATCAGGCAGGCCGATTTCTATGGCGACTGCTGTGATGCGCGGGGCATAACCTGCATCCAGACGCCGGGACGCGGTTCTAAAGTTGCACCCATATGCGCATATACGGGTTTGGGCAGCAGTGCTAGATCAAACTGCTGAAGGATGCGTGCCAGCACCAACTTGGCTTCAATTCGCCCGAACGCTGCGCCAATGCAGTTGCGCGGGCCACCGCCGAAGGGCAGGTATGTGTATGGCTGGCGCGGGCGGCTACCTTCGGCTGAGAAGCGTTCCGGGTTGAATCGCGCTGGTTCGTCCCAATGCTGCTTCATGCGGTGGGTTAAGTAGATCGAGTACATGACCCGTGTGCCTGAGGGGATGGTATGTCCTTGAAAATCGAGATCTTCCGCAGCTACACGCGATCCCAGGTGAATGGGCGGGTATAAGCGCAGCGATTCTTCGATGACCTGTTCCAGATAGCGCAGTTCAATCACTGTTTCCGCGGTAGGTGGTTGGCTTCCTAGCACGGCATCCAGTTCTGCCTGTACCTGATGCAGGCTGTCTGGGTGTTTGCCGAGCAGGTAGAGCGTCCAACTTAGCAGCGCCGTGCTGGTATCATGCCCCGCGATCAGCATCGTCAGCAGTTGGTCTCGTATCAGGTCGTCGTCCATTCCCATATCGATCAGATGACCGAGTAAATCATCCGTTGAGCCTAACACCTGTTTTCTGTGGCGGATGATCTGATACAGGTAATCGTCCATCTGCTGAAGCGCTTTGGAATACCCTGGGCGTGGGGCATTGCGCCACAGTATCCACATCCCCGGTGAAATATAGGCCAGTGTTTTTAGTACCGCGTTCCACATCCGCCCTATATCGCTGCTGAAATCGACTTTGAACAGCGTGTCTGTCAGGATGAGGAGGGCGATCCGCCGCATTTCGACCAACATGTCCGGTGCGCTGCCAGGCACCCATCTGGCCGTCACGGAATCCGTACAGCGCAGCATGTCGGCAGCGTAGTGCGTGAGCATCTGTTTGTGCAGGGCAGGCGTCATGGCGCGGCGTAGACTGTCATGCGGCTCGCCATCTTCGACCAACACCCCATGCCGCAGCAGCAGCGTCACCGGGTCGCTATCGTTGCGCCAACGCAGGTTCTGCCTGTCGCTCACCAGCACGAACCGTGCCGCTTCTGGGCCAACCAACATCACCGGGTTAAAGCCGGGCATTGTGAAGCGGAAGATGCTGCCCAGTTCATCCGCGAATACTTCCAGCGCAGCCAGAACAGAGTGTTCACGAACGAGTGCGCGCAGGGCGCGGAGCGAGGTTTGCCCACTAGGAGTTGGTATGTTCATGTGGTTGAGTTGTTTATGGTGAGTAATGAGACAAAACAATACGTTTATTTGATGAGCGCCCGCTTAGAGTTTCGCCTATCTGCATGGCTAGCTTACGTTTTATTCACATTACATTCGGTAACGATTAATCTGTCTCTCTGCATAATGACCGCATTCCGATAAATGAGCATGTCCGTCTCATTTCCACCACATCGAGGTGACGCGCAATGTCAAAGATCATCGTTATTGGCAGCGGTTTCGGCGGTCTAGCCGCCGCAGTGCGCCTCGCCGCGAAGGGGCACGATGTCACAATTCTGGAAAAACGCGACCAGCTAGGGGGACGGGCTTACGTCTATGAGGTCAACGGTTTCAAATTTGACGGCGGGCCGACCGTCATCACTGCGCCGTTCATGTTTGACGACCTCTTTGCCGCCGCTGGCCGCCGCCGCGAGGATTATGTGCAGTTTGTGCCATGTGACCCGTACTACCGTGTATTCGACCACCAGGGGCGCGCCTTCGACTACAACGGTGACGAATCTTTTATCCTCGACCAAATCAGCAAATGGAATCCGGATGATCGTGAAGGCTATCAGCGCTTCATGGGGACGACCAAGGCGATCTTTGAGAAGGGCTTTCTCGAACTGGCCGATAAACCGTTCCTGAAGTTTACCGATATGCTCAAGGTCGCGCCGGATCTGATCCGGATGCAGTCGTACCTCAGTGTGTATCGCTATGTATCGCAGTATGTGAAAGATGATTTCCTGCGCCGCGTCTTTTCTTTTCACCCGCTGTTGATCGGGGGTAACCCGTTCGATGCGCCCTCGATCTATGCCATGATTCACTATCTTGAACGTGAGTGGGGTATTCACTACGCCATGGGCGGGACGGGCGCGATTGTCAAAGCGCTGGGTCGCCTCTTTGAAGAACTGGGTGGACGCATTCGGTTAAATACGGATGTGCGCGAAATCCTGGTGAATGGACGCAAAGTGACGGGTGTACGCCTGGTTGATGGAACGATCATCCAGGCAGACGAAATTGTTTCCAATGCCGATGTAGCATACACCTATCGCACGCTCATTCCATCTCAGTATCGCCGAAAGAACACAGACCGGCGCATCGAGAACATGAAGTACAGCATGTCGCTGTTCGTCATCTACTTCGGTACAAAACGCCGTTATACCGACACCGGGCTGGCTCATCACAACATCATCCTGGGCGAGCGTTACAAAGATCTGCTCTCTGACATTTTCAACAAGCAGCAGCTTGCGGAAGATTTCTCGCTCTATCTGCACATGCCGACGCTCACGGACCCCTCGATTGCCCCGGAAGGCTGTGAAGGGTTCTACGTTCTCTCGCCTGTGCCGCATCTTGGATCTGGCGTGGATTGGACGAAAGCCGCACAACCATACCGTGATGCGATCATGAAGTTCCTGGAAGATAACTATCTGCCGGACTTGCAGGCCAATATCATCGCTGAGCATCGTATTGACCCGCTGCACTTCCAAGGCACGCTCAACAGCTACCTGGGCGCTGCATTCTCGGTTCAGCCTATTCTGACGCAATCTGCCTGGTTCCGCCCGCATAATCGCTCGGAAGACTTCGATAACCTCTACTTCGTCGGTGCTGGAACGCATCCGGGCGCGGGTTTACCGGGCGTTCTTTCCTCATCCATCATCGTTGAAAACCTGATTGGCAACGCAGTTCCGGCACGCGCCGAGCAGGCAATGCCCACATTATTGAGGACGGTCTCATGAGACTAGAAGCGCCCATTCAGGGATGGGAGTATCGGCTGCTGGCCTGGGCGCATGAGCCTTTGCAAGCCTTGGCGCTCACCCAGCATGTCGATACGGACGACCGTATTCTGCAAGCAGCTTATCGTTATTGCGAGGAACTCACTCGTTTTCACAGCCGTACGTTCTATGTTGCTTCCGGCTTGCTCCCGGCGGGGAAACGACAGGCTGCTCGTGCCTTGTATGCGTTCTGCCGGGTGACGGATAACCTCGTTGATGAGAGCCGTCCTGGCAGTGACCCGCTGCGAGCACTGGCTGAATGGCGCGAGCATGTGACGATGGCGCATCCGCCCACGCATGGGCCGGTTGCCCTGGCCTGGGCGGATACGCAGGCACGTTACGCGATCCCGTCAGGTTATGCCGCGCAGCTCATCGATGGGGTAGGGCGCGATGTCAGCCAGAGTCGCTATGCGACGTTCGCTGAACTGGCTGAGTATTCCTATGGCGTGGCTTCGACAGTTGGACTGATGGCAATGCATATTGTCGGCTTTACCAGCGCCAAGGCCGTGCCGTATGCCGTCAAGCTTGGCGTCGCGCTGCAATTGACTAATATTCTGCGTGATGTGGCTGAGGATTGGCGGGCAGGGCGGTTGTATCTGCCACAAGACGAACTTGATGCTTTTGGTATCAGCAATGCGGAATTTGAGAACGGAGTCGTGACGGAACGCTGGCGCGACTTCATGCGCTTCCAGATCGAACGCAACCGTCAGCTCTATGCTGAGTCGCGCGAGGGTATTGCTCTGCTCAATGCTGACGGTCGTTTTGCCATCGCTGCTGCTGCTGACCTTTACTGCGCCATTCTCGATGATATTGAAGAAAATGATTATGACGTGTTTAGCCGTCGTGCCCGCGTGAGTTCGTGGGGGAAAGTGCGACGTTTGCCGAATATCTGGTGGCAGTCGCGTCGCGTGGCGATTGCCTGAGGAAGGCAAGACAAGTATGACGTATTTTGGGTTTCTAGCTGTTTTTCTCGTGCTGCCGATCCTGGCCCTGTGGGCGCTGGCCGCGTATGATCGCAAGCGGGGCGTGGATGTACCGCCTCTGATGCAGAGTTGGCCTGCGTGGGTGATCGTCCTGGCGCATGTGGTCATCGCGGTCGTCTACACGACTCCCTGGGATAACTATCTCGTCGCTACGCGGGTCTGGTGGTATGACCCCAAGCTTGTCACTGGCTTGCTGATTGGCTACGTGCCCATCGAAGAATACACCTTCTTCGTTCTGCAACCGCTGCTCACCGGGGCGTGGTTGTACTTCATCGCCCGTCACATGCCGGTTATCACGCCAGCGCCACTGTACCGGGTTCGCGTTCGTGTGATCGGTACCGTGATTTTGTTCTTTATCTGGCTGGTCTCTGTAGCTATTCTCGTCTTTGGCTGGCGGCCGGGTACATATCTTGGCCTGCTGCTTGGCTGGGCACTGCCGCCGCTCATGATACAGAGCGCCTTCGGAGCGGATATCCTGTGGCGGCATCGCCGTATGGTCATTCTGACGATTGTGCCGATGACGTTGTATCTGGCTGCTGCCGACAAGCTCGCCATAACCAGCGGCACCTGGACGATTAACCCGGAGCAGTCCGTCAATATTCTTCTGCTCGGACGGCTGCCGCTGGAAGAATTCATCTTCTTTTTCATGACCAACACCCTGATCGCTGTTGGCATCACCCTGGTCTCGTCGATGGAGAGCAAAGCCCGTGCGGAACGCTACCTGACAGCGGTGCGGATGTGGTTGACGGGCAAAGGTAATCGAACCCCGCTAGCCGTGGGCGAGAATGAAGCGTGAGCTTATGAACAGCTGGCAGTTTCAAGCACTGGTCTCTCGACGACTGTTGGTCATCAATCTGATCAATGTGCTGATTGGCATACTATGTTCCCGTTCAGGCGCATTCTGGAAGGCGGTTGGCGGACAGGCTGTGGGGTGGGGGGTAGTCAATATCGCCATTGCGGTGATCGGCGGTTGGTTCGGCAGCAGGCGCGCCGCACAGGACGATGCAATGTCCACATCTGTGTTGACGAAGGAGTCCCGTAATCTGCGGCGCTTGTTGTGGGTGAACGCCGGACTTGATGTACTGTATATGTTCGGCGGTTGGCGTTTCGCCCGTCATGCTGCTGAAGCACAGGCTGGACGGCGTGGGACAGGCTGGGGCATTGTTCTGCAAGGCGCGATGCTGTTTATCTTTGATGTGATTCACGCGCAGCGCGTGCCCAGACATAACCAGCGGTAGGTGACGCAGGTGTTTCCCATCACCGCTTTTCAGTCACCAGAACATGAACCCTTTTTGTGGAGAGGGACGCATGGCGGCGCGGCGCTGCTGGTGCATGGGTTTCCTGGCACCCCTGCTGAGATGCGCCCTATCGCCAGCGTGCTGCACGCCGAGGGATGGACGGTGCGTGGCTTGCTGCTGCCTGGTTTTGGCGGTGAAATCGATACGCTCTTGTCTCGCCGCTGCGAAGACTGGCTTGACGCTGTGTCTTCAGCGCTGGCTGAACTACGGCGTGAACACAAGACTGTGCTTCTGGTCGGTCATTCGATGGGCGGGGCGTTGGCGATTGCAGCCGCTGCCGATCTGCCGCCGGATGGCTTAATTCTGTCTGCCCCGTTCTGCAAAGTTGAGCATGTGCTCTGGAAGATGCTGCCGGTTCTGAGGCATTTCATTCCCGCAGTGCCAATCTTCCGCTACCTTAAGCTCAATTTTGATGACCCGGAAACGCGAGCGGGGATCCTGAAGTTCATGCCCGACGCTGACCTCGACGATCCACAGGTGCGTCAGGCTATTCAAGACTTTCGTCTGCCGATTAACCTGTTCAATGAAATTCGCCGTGCTGGAGTGAGCGCCGTTCAAGCTGCGCCACACTTTTCCCCGGCGACGCGTGTGTTAGTCGTGCAAGGCGATGCCGACGATCTGGTGCGTCCGCATCTCACACGGCAGTTGCGACAGCAATTTGCATCACTTCCTACTTATCATGAAGTGCCCGGCAAGCATGACCTGATCGTTCCGGGGCGTGACGGTTGGTTGCATTATGAGCGAGCATCGCTGGATTTTGCCCGACTTCTGCTCACTAGCGGGAGAAATGATGAACGAACAATCAACGCGGCTGACTGAAAGCAGACCGCTGAATGCGTCCGCAGTTTTGCGTGATGTGTTGTGTCCTGTGTCGCGCCAAGATCTGCTCGAAGGATTGCGGGCGAATCGTTTGTACGTTTCGCTGATCTTCCTTTGGGTTGCGGCCATGATCAGCCTGCCGATTTTTCGTTGGGTTTTCGGCGATGCTGTGCTGCCAATAGGTGTCGCTGTCACGGTTGTCATTCAGTCTGCGGCTGTACTGAGCGTGCTTTGGGCGAGTTGGGGCGCTTTCAACATGCTGCGCGCGGTGGTCATCGTGGCTGCATTGGGCTGGTTCGTGGAGTTCATCGGGCATACGACGGGGATTCCATTCGGCAGTTATGACTACACAGCCCTGCTGCAACCGCAGCTCGGCGGCGTTCCACTCGTCATCCCTCTGGCCTGGATGATGATGATGCCGCCTGCGTGGGCCGCTGCTCAGGTTGTCGTTGGACTGCGGAACCGCTGGTTGTTCGTCGGCTTTAGCGCGCTGGCGTTTACCGCCTGGGATTTGTTTCTCGACCCCCAGATGGTCAAATGGGGCTTCTGGGTTTGGGAACAGCCCAGCGGTTACTTTGGTATCCCCTGGGTCAATTTTCTGGGCTGGTTATTGGCATCGAGTGTCATGACGGCGGTGGTGCGGCCAATGGCAGTGCCTGTCTATCCGCTGCTGGCGGTTTATGTGATCACCTGGTTGCTGGAGAGCATCGGCTTGCTTGTTTTCTGGGGGCTGCCGGGACCGGGCATAGTAGGTTTCGGGGCAATGGGTGTGGTCGTGCTGCTGTGTTACCGTCAGTTAAGCAGGCGGGCGCGTTCATGATCCTGGTGTGGAGTGCTGTGGCCTTTCTCTCCGGCTCAATTCCTTATTCATACTGGCTCGGCAAGTATGTGCTGAAGCTCGATATTCGTGATTACGGTGATGGCAACCCTGGTGCGACCAATGTGATGCGCGCGGCGGGCAAACAGTGGGGCATTCTGGCTGGCCTGCTTGATGCACTAAAGGGCGTCGTGCCTGTTGGATTGGCCTATTTCGTGGCCGGTTTGAATAGCTGGCAACTCGCCGTTGTTGCGCTTGCGCCCATACTTGGTCATGCCTTTTCGCCCTGGCTCGGGTTTCGCGGCGGGAAGGCTGTTGCTGTGACCTTCGGTGTATGGGTGGGATTGACCTTGTGGGAAGCGCCGATCATTCTGGGGCTTGCCCTGCTGTTTACATTCAAATTGACTGATAACAGCGGTTGGGCGCTGGTTGGGGCCAAGGCGATCCTGATCACATATCTGCTGGTTATGCAGCGGAATGAGTGGTTTGTCGTGATTGCGGTGTTGGGACTCGTCCTGCTGGCCTGGAAGTATCGCGGTGATCTGGTGCAGATGCCACAACTCAGGAGCGCGCGCGGATGATGAATGCAATCGGTTTGTTCATCGGCGCGGCGCTAGTCATCATGGGACTGACGGCACTGCTGAACGCGGTCATGTTTCTGCGACTGCGCACTTTTCGCAGGGTTGATGTTTCGCGTAGTCAAGGTGGTGCGCAGGTATCAGTGTTGATTCCGGCACGCAACGAAGCCCGTGTGATTGGTATGACGGTGCGACAGTTGCTGCAACAGGATTACACAAACATTGAAGTCATCGTCCTGGATGACAACTCAACAGACAAAACTGCTGAGTTCGCTCTAGCGGCAGGGCAGGGCGATACACGGCTTCAGGTCATTCAAGGAAAGCCGCTGCCACCGGGTTGGTTAGGCAAGAACTGGGCGTGCCAGCAGTTGGCTGAATCTGCACGGGGTGATCTGTTGGTTTTCACGGATGCGGATGTGATCTGGTCACCGAAGGTACTAGGCGTTCTCGTCGAGGCATCGGAACATACACAGGCTGACCTGTTGACCGTTTGGCCGACCCAGCAGACCGTAACATGGCCGGAGCGTCTGGTGGTGCCGCTGATGGCTCTCGCAATCATCGCATATCTGCCCATCCTGCCTGTCCACTATATGCCCTGGGCAGTGTTTGCCGCAGCCAACGGGCAGTGTATGGCATTTCGTCGGCGCGCGTATGAGCGGGTAGGGGGGCACGCTGCCGTGCGAGGTCGTATTGTCGAGGATGTCGAGTTGGCACGGGCGATCAAACGCGCAGGGCTGCGGCTGCGCATGTTCGACGGCAACGGATTCGTTGCCTGCCGCATGTATCAGGATTGGAGCAGCGTGAGGGACGGCTTTGCCAAGAACATCCTCGCCGGGCATGGGGATAGTCCCGCTTTTCTTATTGCCTCGGCTGCTTTTCACAATCTTGTATTTGTAGTTCCCTGGTTGTGGCTGTTTTGGGATAGGGCTAACCCTGGATGGCCTTTGCTGCTGATTGCGGCTGGGATCGCAGTTCGGGGGTTGACGGCGGCGGTGACACGCCAGCGCGTCCTTGATGCGCTGCTGATGCCTGTTTCGGTGATGCTGATGAATGTGATTGCAGCACGCGCGCTTTGGTGGCATTGGCGGCATGGTGGGCCACGCTGGAAAGACCGCAGCATCGGCCAACCCAGGAGTGCGGCGCATGGATAAGCCTGTCGTCATCATTGGCGCTGGCATCGGCGGGTTGAGCGCGGCGATTCATTTGGCATCTGCGGGTCGGCGTGTAGTTGTCTACGAGAAAAACGCTGCGGTCGGCGGCAAGATGGCCGAGGTGCGGAGGGACGGCTTCCGCTGGGATACCGGGCCGTCAGTGATTACCATGCGCCGTGTATTTGAGGAATTATTCGCCACAGCGGGTCGGCGACTTGAAGATTATCTGACGCTTGTGCCAGTTGAACCGTTGACGCGCTATTTCTACCCGGATGGGGTGCAGCTTGATGTAACGCGCAGTTGGCCGCAGATGGCTGCGCAGATTGAGCGTTTGGACGCCAGAGATGTTGAGGGCTACCTGCGCTACCTGGCCTATGCCGCCAGTCTGCACCGCGTCACCGGACCTGTGTTCATCTACGACCAGCCGCCACGCCTGAGCAGTTTTGCCAAGGTTGCCCTGCCGGATATGCTCAAAGTTGATCCGCTGCGGACGATGGATCAGGCCATCCGCGGTTTCGTGCGTTCGCCGCATCTGCGACAACTGCTGGGACGCTTCGCGACCTATGTGGGTGCCAGTCCGTTTCGTGCCCCGGCTACGCTGAATGTCATTGCCCATGTTGAGCTGACCGGCGGCGTGTGGTACCCGCAGGGTGGTATTTACGCGATTGCGCGCGCACTGGAAAAGCTCGCGCGCGAACTGGGTGTAGAGATTCACACAGGCTGCGGAGTAGAAGAAATACGTGTTTCGGCAGATCAGGTACAGGGTGTGCGCCTGACCAGTGGCGAAACTGTGCCATGCAGGGCAGTTATCGCCAATGTGGATGTGGCGACTGTTTACGAACGCCTGCTGCATCATCCGACCAGCGTGCCTGCCCTCAATCGGCTCACAAAACAAGAACCGTCGTGTTCGGGATTCATCATGCTGCTTGGTGTGGAAGGCACGGATACGCGCCTCGCTCATCACAACATCTTCTTTTCACGGGATTACCGAACCGAGTTTGACGACATATTCTCAAAGGGTATTCCGCCGCGCGACCCAACGATCTATGTGGCGATTACATCCAAGACCGACGCGGATGACGCGCCGACTGGCTGCGAGAACTGGTTTGTGTTGGTCAATGCTCCAGCACTTGGAAGCCAGTTTGACTGGGAGCAGGGCAGGGCAGGCTACCGTGATCTCGTGTTGGAGCGGCTCGCTGCTTCGGGATTTGATGTTCGTGACCGGATTCGCAGCGAGCAGGTGTTAACACCTGTGGATATTGAGCGCATGACTGGCGCGCGGCGCGGGGCGCTCTATGGCGCGTCATCTAATAACCGTTTCGCTGCTTTTTTGCGACCGCACAACCGCGCGGCAGGTATCAAGGGTCTCTACTTTGCTGGTGGCACGACGCACCCTGGTGGTGGTGTGCCAATGGTAACGCTCTCCGGGCGGGTGGCTGCCGCGATGGTTATGGATGATCAGGTCTGATGTGTAGGCGCAGGTTGACAGGTACATATCGACAAAGATGCCGCGATGTGTATGATGAACGCCATCTCTAATATTGATGGTGGATGAATGCTGCTCGCTTCTGAACTCAACTTGCTGCGGCCAATGATGATTGGTGGCATCCGTATCGAAACCCCGCTGACTCTGGCACCGATGGCCGGACAGACAAATTATGCTTTCCGCGTGTTGTGTCGAGAAATGGGTGACTGCGGTCTGGTTTGCACCGAACTGATCAGCAGCCAGGCCATTCATTACAAGAGCCGCAAGACCTGGCAATACTTTGATTGGTCTGAGTCCGAAAGGCCGTTTGCTGTTCAGCTTTTTGGCGGTGACCCGGCTGTGATGGCTGAGGCTGCGCGGATGGTGGTTGATCACGGCGCGGATATTGTTGACATCAACATGGGCTGCTGGGTGCCTAAGGTTGCCAACAAAGGGGGCGGGGCGGCGCTGCTGCGCGATGTTTGCAGCGCGACCTGGGTAGTCGAAGCGGTAGTCAGGGCGGTTAATGTCCCCGTGACGGTGAAAATACGCAGCGGCTGGGACGCTGAGCATATCACTGCTGTTGAGTTTGCAAAGGCGGCGGAGAAAGCGGGCGTGCAGGCTATTGCGGTTCATGCGCGCACGGCTGAGCAGGCTTTCACCGGCAAAGCAGACTGGGATATTATCCGGCAGGTTAAGGAAGTTGTTTCGACGATACCTGTAATTGGTAATGGTGATGTCAAAACGGCTGAGGATGCGCGCCAGATGCTGCTAACCACTGGTTGTGATGGTGTCATGATAGGCCGCGCCGCATTGGGCAATCCCTGGATCTTTCGTCAGATCGCACATGAACTACGAACAGGCGAAAAGGCGCCAGAGCCGACTGCTCAGGAGCGTGCCGCAGCAGCCATTCGTCATGCACGCCTGACCGTTGAACGTGCCATGCTCAGCGAACGTCAGTCAGTCTTTGAACTGCGCGGCCAGCTCACCAAGTATCATCTGGGTGTACCCGGTGCGGCGGCGCTGCGCGAACAGCTTGTGCGTGCTGAATCAATTCGTGATCTCGAAGCGATCTTTGCCCCTTACTTGTAGGATCTGAACGTGCGCCTTGCGAATTCTCGTGTGGCGCAGTCCCTTTTGTCAGAGCTTCTCTATACCGCAAGTCATCTACAGCATTTGCGCGAAATCGCGTACACTACAAGATGATGTAGTCATTATTGACGGGGAGCATCGGCATATGCAGCACATACCCAGCCGAACAAAGCGGTTATTGATTGTTCTCTCGCTTATCCTGACGATAATCTTCGGTTTTGTGCCGAGTGGTCAAACATTGGCAGCAGTGAATGAGGACTTTACTGCATTCAACGTCAATGACACTGCTGAATCACTCGTGATTCCTGGTATTGCCTCTATGGTGAGCAACCCTGCCGGTTCAACAACGGTGCAGAATTTCCCGACTCCGCCTGTCCCTCTGACGGGGAATGCTTTGTATAACCTGCTGACAGTACCTGCGGATGCCGACGGTACGCTAACGATCAATTTCACACAGCCGCAGGACAGCTACGAATTTGATTTTACGATCAATGTTGGCGTAGGTACCCGGCAGATGATCGTTGAAGGACGCCGCGCCGGGTTGGTTGATCCTGTGTTTACCGATAGCATTGATGCTGCTGTGAACTTTGGGTTGTACACCGCGACAGGAACGGGGATTATCTTTGATCAGTTGATCCTGAGCAGCACGGCAGGGCACTGGGGGATTGACGACCTGGTGACGACTGATGCGGTTCCTGGTGTGACGATTGTCGAGAGTGCCGCCAGCACGGATGTGGCTGAAGCTGGCACGACGAGTGATACATTTGCGATTGCGCTCGATTCGCCGCCCGCGAATGACGTCCGTATCAATCTGACGACTGACGGGCAGTGTACCGCTACTTCGCCGATTGATTTCACAGCCGGTAACTATGCGGCGCAAACGGTTACAGTGACAGCGATTGACGATGCGATCACCGAAGCGCCCATACATCCCTGTACTATTAACTTCGCGATTGTCACTGCTGACCCGGATTATGGTGTGGTCACAATTGCGGATCTCACAACCAATGTTACGGATAATGATACCCCTGGGGTGACGGTCAATCCGGTTGCAATCAGTGTCATTGAAGGCGACAGCGGAACATATGACATTTCGTTGGACAGTGCTTCAACCGCCGATGTGATCATTGACATCACACCTGACCCCACGCAGTGCAGTACCTCGACGAATTCGATCACCTTCCTCTCTGGCACAACCGGGCCGCAGACGATCACGGCCAATGCGACAGATGATGCAATTGCAGAAGCCTCACCACACCCCTGTATCATCAGCCACGTAGCAACGAGCGCTGATGCCAACTACAACGGCATTGCGGTGGCTGACGTGACGCTGAATATCACCGATAATGATGCCCCTGGTATCACGGTCGATCCGCTCAATGTTGCCCTGACTGAAGGGAGCGTGACTCCGGGGACATACAGCATCACCCTTAGTACACAGCCTATCCAGCCCGTGCGAATCGATATGACAGTGCCTGACGGGCAGTGTACTGTGAATCCAACGTTTGTGAATTTCCCGGCGGGTACAGTTGGGCCATTGGCCGTGGATGTTACTCCCGTCGATGATACGATTGCCGAGGGAGCGCATAGCTGTACTGTGCAGCATGTCATCACGACGACCGACCCGGCATATGTGGGTATTCCTGTTCCTGATGTAATAGGGAACATTGTAGATGATGATGTGCCAGGTGTGACGCTGAATCCCATCGCTGTGAATGTGGCAGAAGGCGGTGTGACCGCGAACTACACAGTTGTGTTGGATACCCAACCAACGGCTGCTGTCACCGTGCAGATTACCCCTGACGCTCAATGTACGGTCAACGGGAGCGCTGTACCTATCAATCTGACCTTCAACCCAGCTGCTGCGCCGTTGTGGAACGTGGCGCAAACGATCACGGTCGCGGCGGTTGACGATGCGGTGACTGAGGGCGCACATACCTGTACGATCAGCCATGAGGGGGTCAGCGGGGACGCGAACTATACAGGCGTATTCGGCGATGTCACTGGCAATATCACCGACAACGACATTCCTGGATATGGTTCCATCCCAGTGCCTGGCAGCACGCTGACTATCAACACGACGACGGGCGTGGCAGGCACGGCGACGGTGGTGATCAGCGAAACGGGTAATGCTGATCTGGACATAAGTGCTTATGGCGTGGCGGGGGATGCTGAACTAACGGTAACAGGGCCGGGGCCGTCGTTCACGATTGCGGATGGCGGCGCGGACGAGACCCTGACGATGACGTGCCAGTCGGCAGCGCCGGGTACATTTACAAGTGTGCTCAGCGTCTTGCATAACGCGGCAGGCAGTCCGGCGACATACAACGTGACCTGTAATGTGGTTGGCGTGCCGGGTTATGGCTCTACGCCAGCGGCGGGGCAGCCACTGACCATCAACACGACGACCGGTGTAGCAGGCACGGCGACAGTGGTGATCAATGAGACGGGTACGGCTGACCTGAACGTGACCAGCTACGCTGTGACGGGAGGCCCCGAACTGACAGTGGCGGGTACTGCCGCTCCATTCACGATTGTCGATGGCGGTGGTACGGAGACCCTGACGGTGACGTGCCAGTCAGCAGCGCCGGGTACGTTCACGGGGACACTGACGGTAAACCACAACGCGGCAGGCAGCCCGGCGACGTACAACGTGACCTGTAATGTGGTTGGCGTGCCGGGTTATGGCTCTGCGCCAGCAGCGGGACAGCCGTTGACCATCAACACGACGCCCGGTGTAGCAGGCACAGCGACAGTCGTGATCAGCGAGACGGGTACAGCAGACCTGAACGTGACCAGTTACAATGTGACGGGGGGGCCTGAACTGACAGTGGCGGGTACTGCTGCTCCATTCACGATTGTCGATGGCGGCGGTACGGAGACTCTGACGGTCACATGCCAGTCGGCAGCGCCGGGTACATTCACGGGGACACTGACGGTAAATCACAATGCCACAGGCAGCCCAGCAACATACAATGTGACCTGTAATGTGGGTGGTGTGCCGGGTTATGGTTCAGCGCCAGCAGCAGGACAGCCGCTGACCATCAACACGACGCCCGGTGTAGCAGGCACAGCGACAGTTGTGATCAGCGAGACGGGCACAGCAGACCTGAACGTGACCAGTTTCGATGTGACG
>JAEUQX010000450.1 GCA_016788625.1 Anaerolineae bacterium | reverse complement strand
CTGAGTAGCTCGTTAGACATCGTACCTGTTGTGCGTAATTGCTCGTATAATAAAGGCCAAACGGAATTCCAATGTAAGCAGATAAGGCATATGACGATCGAAACGAAAGCACCGATGAGCGGCAAAATCGTCCTGGTCACTGGAGCGACCAACGGTATCGGCAAGGCTGCTGCGCTGGAGCTGGCACGCATGGGCGCTCAGGTCGTGCTGGTCGGTCGCAGCCGCCCGAAGACCGAGGCAACCGTCAGCGAAATCTTCAAGAAGACCGGCAACAACGCCCTCGATTACATCGTCGCTGATCTGGCACTGATGAGCGGTATTCGTCAGACGGTTGAAGCTTTTCTTCAGAAGTACGACCATCTGCACGTCCTGATCAACAACGTGGGTGGCATCTTCGCCCAGCGCGAAGTCACTGCCGAAGGGCTGGAGATGACCTTCGCGCTCAACCACATCGGCTACTTCCTGCTGACCAACCTGCTGCTCGATGTGCTTAAGGCCAGTGCCCCCGCGCGTGTGGTCAATGTGTCGTCAGACGCGCACCGCTTCGGCGCGCTGAACCTCAGCGACCTGCAAAGCGAACAGTCTTATGGCATGGGCGGCTTCCGCGCGTACAGCCAGTCCAAGCTGATGAACGTGATGTTCACTTACGAATTGGCGCAGCGTCTGGAGGGCACAGGCGTGACGACCAATGCCATGCATCCCGGCGCGGTGGCGACCGGTTTTGGGCGCAACAATCGTGGTATGATCGGCTTTATCTTCCGCTCGTTCGGACACTTCTCGCTGACGCCGGAACAGGGCGCGGATACCGTCGTGTATCTGGCCTCGTCACCGGATGTGGACGATGTGACGGGCAAATACTTCGACCGCCGCAAGGCTGTGCTGTCGTCGTCGCATTCCTATGATGAAGCCGCCGCCCGCCGCCTGTGGGAGATCAGCGCTGAGCTGACGGGCATCGCCTCCCCGCAGCCGACTGCGTGATGTGGCTATGCCTCAGCGGGGGCAAGCTGGCGCCGCGCTGAACGCTGAACAACTGAGCCGCCGTCAGCAGAAGACGCGCCTGGCCTTCATGCACGCCCTGCTGCGGTTGGTCACCGAGCGCGGCTTTGACCAGATCAGCGTCAGCGACATTGCCAATGAAGCCGATTATGGCCGCTGGACGTTCTATCAGTACTTCGCCAGTAAAGAGGATGCTGCCTGGGCGACCTTCGTCCACTGGATGACGCTGCTGGACGCCCACCTCATCCAGGCAGTGCAGCACCTCGAGTCGCCACGCCGCGAATACGAATCGTGGCGCATCCTGTTCACTGCCTTCGACCAGCAGAAACATTTCCTCTTACGGCTGGACAGTGTGATCACCTCGGCCTGGCACGCGCGGGCGAAAGAGTTCCTCGTGCAGCAGTTCCTCGGCCATATTCAGGCCGGGCGGTTCACGCTGATGGACGGTGTGCGCCCGGAGATCGCGGCGCGCCTCTATGTAGTGGCAGTCATGGAACTGCTCGAAACCTGGGGGGGCAATCCTGACCTGGGTGACCGCGACCAGATCGTCGATGAGTTCTTCCGCTTCATCTTCAACCAGCCACCGCCGCGCTAGACATCTGTCTGTTTTCACACAGTTTGACTGCATTTGTTCGATCTTGCTAGACTGCCAGACAAGCAAAGATTCAGGGATAACAGGAGCAGTCTGCATGAAAAAGATCGTCATATTGGCGCTGGTCGCCCTGGCGCTGTCCGGCAGCATCGTCGCGCAGGAGGGGCACAGCAGCATGGGCGAGGCACGACCAGAAGCGCAGCGCCCCAGCCCCATCGCGCTCAATCCGGCACTGGGCGCGGAAGTCGGCTTTGTCTACGAGGCCTTCCTCAGCCCGCACCAGGAGGGCGGCGAGGAAGAAGACACGCCCGCTTTCATACCGCCGCAGTTCCGTTCGACTGAACCCTCCGTGCCGCGTGATCAGCGCACCTCGCGCGGGCACGCCGTCATCGAGTTCACCAACGATCTCAGCCGTGCCTATGTGCATCTGGCCGTGGAGAACGTCAACCCGGCGGACGTCGTGATGCTGCACCTGCACTGCGGTCGGCCTGGGCAGCTTGGCCCGATCATCATTGATTTCGCCCATGCGGGGAATATTCAGGACTATCTGGCGGACGGCGTGATGAGCATCGAGATCACCAATGCCGACATCGAAGCAGTGACCACGCAATCGCAGGGTCTGATCGACGCTTTCACACTGGGCTGCCCGATTGTGCCGAGCATCCCCGCCGACAAGGTGAAGACCATCGCGGGCATGGAACTGATCGCGCGGCAGGGTGAACTGTACTTCAATCTGCACACGGCGGCGCAAACTTACTTTGGTGACATTCGCGGCCAGTTCCACCGGGTTGAAGGCGGTGGTTAAGTAACCTGAGTTTCGGATAACCTTGCGTTTGTTTAACCTCACCCACTGCACAGCGCAGCGGGGTGAGGTTCTTGAACGAAGCAAAACCTATCCAGAACTGCGGTTGATCAGCAGGTCACGGTCCAGCCGAGCGCACGGATGATGTCCGAGATCAACGGCAGGCTGTTCCACAGGCAGAGCGTGTCGATGAGGAACAGACCCGCAATCGTGCCGCAGCAGCAGAGCAGCGACAGCGCCGCGCAGCCGATGATGATCCAGCGCGTCATGTTGCGCGGTTCTTCCTCGCGCACGGCATACGGGTCATAGTCATAGCCCGTACTAGGCGGCGGAGTAGGCGTATAACTTTGCTGCGGCGCGTAGTCGTAAGCGGGCTGCTGCTGCGGGGTTTGCGGCTGCATTTGCGGAGCGACGTTCATGGGTGCGGCAGCAGGCTGACGCGCCGCAGGGCCGGGGGACGTAGGCATCACTTCCGGCATCCCGGTGCCAACGCCCGCGCTCATCGCACGCACAAGTTCGTATTGCAGGGTGACGGTTTCGCCCAGCCCGATCATGTCGCCGTTGCTCAGCGGTTTGGCCCCGGTCAGGCGCTGCCCGTTGACGAACGTACCGTTGGTCGAACCAAGATCTTCCAAGGTGAAGCCGCCCGCGCCGCGCGTCAGCCGCATATGGTGACGGCTGACCTCCGGGTCATTGATCGTAATATTGTTGGTGATGTCACGGCCCAGCGTGATGATATCTTTATCGAGTTCGTAAACTTGATTCGGCTGTGGCCCACGGCGCACCACCAGGCGAAAAGTCTCGTTGCCCTGCATAATGCGGCGCCCTCCCTCAGAACATGATCGCAATTGTGGATTATAACTACGGCAAGATCATAGCAGCAAGCAGGCGCAGCGGCAAGTCACCCCGCGCGGCGGGCAGGCGGCGGGTAGTCGCCCGCCAGCAGCCAACCTGATGCGCGGCAGCGATAGACCTGTCACAGCGCGTCCGTCTCCAGGTTCATCCAGGCCAGTACATTCGGCGGCAGCCGCTGCGCCAGCGCGTCCAGGTTGGCCTGGAACTCCGCACCGCTGTAACAACCGACCAGCGCATAGGTGTTCAGCGGCAGACTCATGACATAGGCCAGCGCCACCTGCGCCAGCGTCAGGCCGTGCTGCTCGGCCACCTGCCGCGCCCGCGCCAGACGCTCGAAGTTATCTGCCGTGCAATACGACTTGACGACCAGCAGGTCGAAGTAATTGTCGAAGCTCGCCAGATTATCGGGACGGAAACGCCCGCTGAAGAAACCGCCCGCCAGGCTCGACCAGGCGAAGACGGGCATCTTATTACCTGTATACCACGCCCGCGCCTCGCTGTCATTGCTGATGCTGATGCAGTCGTCCCAGGGTGGAACGTCCTGCCGCGCCAGGCTCACGTTCGGGCTGCTGGCAACGAAAGGCAGCAGGCCATGCGCCGCCGCGTACTCGTTGGCTGCCTGGATGCGCGCGTGACTCCAGTTCGAGCCGCCAAACGCGCGGATATGCCCGGCGCGCACCTGCTCGTTCAGCACCTCGACAATCGGGCCAACGGGCACACTGGGATCGTCGCGGTGCAGCAGGTACAGGTCAATGTAGTCGAAGCGGAAACGTGCCAGCGAGTCGTGAATATCGGCGGTGATGTCGAAGGGCGTGACGCGCTTGCGGTCCTCGTTGTGGTGCGCGCCCTTGCCGATGATCACGACCTGATCGCGTATCCCGCGCTCGCGCACCCACTGCCCGACCAGCCGTTCGTTCGTCCCGTTACCGTAGACGTGCGCGGTGTCGAAGGTGGTGCAGCCGCGCTCGAACACCGCGTCGAACAGCTCGAAACCGGGGCTGCCATCCGGCGCGCTGACCATCAGCGTGCCCTGCACCAGCCGCGAAATCGGTTTATCAATGCCGGGTATTTTGCTGTAATCCATCACGCGCGCTCCGTCGGGTAGACCAAACCCCACTGGGCACGGATGGCGTCGAGCACCTGCATGATCGCCAGCGTCTCATCCAGCGGCATGATCGGGCTTTCCGTCAGGCCAGCACGCAGGCAGCGCATCACCTCGGCGGCTTCGTAGTTGTAGCCGTTGCCCACGAAAAGCGGCTCGATCACCTCATCCGGCTGACCGGCGCGCGAGACGATCATGCGCCGCGCCACCCACCATGACGGCGGAATGCGGATGATGCCATGCGTGCCGCTGATGATGGCCTCGTGCGGGGTGTTGAGCCGCACAGCAGTGGAGAGCAGCGCCAACTGCCCGGCGGGGTAGCGCATGACGATGGCGGTCTGTTCATCGACGCCCGTCTGCCCGATGTCCGCCAGGGCGTGAATCGTGCTGGGCGGGCCGAACAGCAGGTGTGCCAGCGAGATCGGGTAAATGCCCACATCGAGCAGCGCGCCGCCACCCAGGGCTGGGTCGAACAGGCGGCTCTTGGGGTCGAAATCGACGCGGAAGCCGAAATCCGCCGTGACCATGCGCAGCTCGCCAATCGCCTGCTCCGCCAGCAGTTCGTGCAGGCGCTGGAAGACGGGCAGGCAGCGCGTCCACATCGCTTCCATCAGGAACAGCCCTTTGGCGCGGGCGCGTTCGATCATCCGGGCGCTCTCGCGGGCGTTGATGGCGAAGGGCTTTTCGCACAGCACCGCCTTGCCATGATCGAGGCACAGCAGCGTGTTCTCGCAGTGGAAGGGGTGCGGCGTGGAGACGTAGATCGCGTCCACCTGCGGGTCGGCGGCCAGCGCCTCGTAGCTGGCGTGGCGGCGCGGGATGTGATACTGGTCGGCGAAGGCAGCAGCCCCCTCCGCCGTGCGCGAGCCGACGGCGACGAGCTGCGCGTCTGGCAGCGCGGCCAGCCCATCGGCGAACTTATGGGCGATCATACCTGTGCCGAGGATGCCCCAGCGGATCGGTTCTGTCATGGTATACCTCGCTGCGATTGGGAAGTGGCACGATGATAACGTGGATGGCGGGTCACTGCGAGATTCCACGCCAGATCAGCGAGGCACGACTGCCACTACCTTACGCCTGCGCGCCGAACTGCGCCTCCAGTGCCAGCACCACCTCGTCGCGCCAGAGGGTGTAGTTGTGCCCGCCGTTGTACTCGCGGTAGATCGGCGCGTAGCCCTTCGCGTCCAGCGCCGCGCGCATGGCCCGGTTGAGATCGAGCAACCACTCGTAGCGCCCCACATCCATCCAGATCGAGAGCGGCAGGCGTTCCTGTGAGCGCAGCAACTCGTAAATGAGAGGCGCTGTGCCGGGCAGCTCGAAGCCGAACGCGCCAGACTGGCTGATCACCTTGCCGAAGATGTGCGGCAGCCGCAGCCCCGTGTAGAGTGCCATCAGCCCGCCCATCGATGCGCCCAGGATGCCGAATGCTCCCGGCTGCTTCTGAATATCGACCAG
>JAEUQX010000341.1 GCA_016788625.1 Anaerolineae bacterium | reverse complement strand
AGCAGGATGACCAGCATCAGCAGGCCAAGCATAATGGCCGAGAAGAACAGCGACTGCCACAGGCGCCCACGCCCATTGCGCTGGGCGAGGTGCTTGCGGAAATCGGTCTCGTTGGGCATCCGTGAGGTGATGCTGCTCATTATTGGTAGACCTCCCGGAAGCGGCGGATGACGGCATTGCTGATCACGTTCAACGTCAGCGTGATGAAGAACAGCATCAGGCCGATAATGAACAGGCTGTTGTATTCAATCGAGTTGTAGCTCAGTTCGCCGCCGCTGATGCGGACGATATGCCCGGTCATCGTCTCGGCAGAACGCAGCGGATTCAAGGTGAAGTTCGGGCCACCGCCAGCAGCGAGCGCGACGATCATGGTCTCGCCCACCGCGCGTGACACACCCAGGATGAAGGCGGCAACGATACCCGAAAGTGCCGCCGGAACCACCACCTTGGTTGTTGTTTCGAATTTGGTTGCGCCCAGTCCGACGCTGGCTTCGCGCAGCGAACGCGGTACAGCGCTGAGCGCATCTTCGCTGACCGACGTGATTGTCGGCAGGATCATGAAACCCATTACCAGGCCAGCGGAGAGCATGTTCTGGAACTGCACCACATCCGGGCCGAGCAGGTTGCGGATGAAGGGTGAGATGGTTTGCAGCGCGAAGAAACCGTACACCACAGTGGGTACGCCTGCCAGAACTTCCAGGATAGGTTTGAGCGAAGCGCGGGCGCGCGGGCTGGCATATTCACTCAGGTAAATCGCGGCGCTCAGCCCCAGCGGGATGGCGACCAGCATCGCAATCAGACTGGTCATCAGCGTTGCTGTCACCAGCGGCAGGATGCCAAACTGTGCGGCGCGCGGCTGCCAGGTTGTCCCCGTGAGGAAGTTGATGATATTGAAGTTCGGGTCGGAAAGCACGAGACGAGATTCGGTGAAGAGAACGAAGAGGATACCCAGGGTTGTGAAGATCGATACAACCCCGCAGATGAACAACAGCGCGCGGATGATTTCTTCGCCCGGACGCATCCGCCTGAGCAAATCGGGCGCTGTGCCCACTGCCTCGCGTTTGACTGCGCCGGACAGAAGGGCGGATTTACGCCCGGTGTCGACTCTTGCTTCCATAAAGGCTGACCTATGTTCCTGTGTCAAAGGGTTTCAGGAGAATTGTGCAGATTCGCACAAACGGATTTTATCATCGCTTCGCATAATATACAGGGGCACACCCTTAAGATGTGACCCCTGTACGCTATTTCAGGGAGAGAACTACATCCCGCCGGTCGCGGCAACCCACCACAGGGCAGCCTTGTTCGCGGCGAACTGGCTTGACGGGAAGTAACCGACTTCGGCGACCACTTCCGGCAGAACCGTCAGGTAGTAGGCGATGAAGCCCGCGACCTGCGGCTTTTCCTGCATGATGGTCGGGTCACTGTAGATGAACAGCGGACGCGCCAGCAGGTACGAACCATCTTCGACCGACGAAGCCGTCGGGCTAACGCCGTCAATCGCCAGCGCCTTCAGTGTGGCAGCATTGGCCTGGTAGTAGGCATAGCCGAAGAAACCAATCGCATACGGGCTGCTCTGGACACCCTGCACCAGCACGTTGTCGTTCTCGCTCTGGTTGATGTTGCTGGCGGCCAGGGCCGGTTCCGGCGCACTGTCGAAGACTTCTTCAATGAAGTAGTCCCAGGTGCCGCTGTCCGTGCCGGGCACGTAGCGGACAATCGGTTCGGCGGGCCACTCGGCGCGCACATCCGACCAGTTGACGGCAGTGCTGAAGAGCGCCTGGAGTTCAGCGAACGTCACATCAGTCGCAAAGTCGTTGGTCGAGCTGACCACAACCGAGAGACCATCAGTACCCACGCGGAAGCCGACTGGGGTGCGGCCAATGGCTTCGCACTTCGACTGTTCTTCGCCTTCACCCGTGCGGATCGGGCGGCTGGCGTTGCTGATGTCGGTCACACCTTCTTCGCAGAAGGCCTTGAAACCGCCGCCCGTGCCGCTTTCGCCGACGCTGACGTTGCCGCCGAAGCCGTCATTGGTGAAACGGTTGGCGACCGCGACGGTCAGGGGTTCAACGGTCGAGCTGCCATCGATGGCGATGTCGCCCGACAGAACGGCCGGGGTGACTTCTGGCAGTTCGAAGGCCGGCACCAGCACGGTATCGATAACATGGATGACGCCATTGGAGGCATCGACATCGGCGGCGACGACAATCGCGTCATTGACGCGGACGTTCGTGCCGTCGAAGACGACGGTAACGTTGCTACCTTCAACCGTCGCCACTTCACCGGCTTCAGTCATGCCCATGGCGGTTTCTGCCATCACTTCGGCGGGCAGGACGTGGTAGGTCAGCACGCGGGTCAATGCTTCGGGGTTACCCGCCAGATATTCAACGGCCACTGCGGGCAGCGCGGCGAACGCATCATTGGTCGGGGCGAACACGGTGAAGGGGCCTTCGCCGCTCAGCGTTTCGACCAGGCCAGCAGCGGTGACCAACTCGACCAGGGTGGAAAAGTCAGGGTTGCCAGCAGCGATCTCCACGATCGTCTGATCCTGCGCGCCAACATTAACGAAGGGCACAACCGCCAGGACGACGACCAGCAGAACCAACAAACGCTTTTTCATCAGGGTTCCTTCTCCTTATCAAATGGACACGGGTGAAATGCAAGCGGGCTGCATTTCGCTGCTGATCTTAGCCACCGAGTGTTAAGCAGAAGCCAGAACACCATTATGAGAATCGCGCATTGGATTTAAGCCGATGTTAATTGCAGAGGGTTTTCAGGTTAAGTAATGTGGAATGAAACTACGCGCTCACATCCGCCTGCCGGATAGAATGTCGTAAGGGCATCTTGCGTAGAGTATGTGACCAAAGTTGGGTGTGATATGAACCTCAAAAGACGTAAACTGGTATGACCTTTACAATTTGTATACAAAAAGAGACTGCAACGAATGGACAACGCGATGCATTATCCGCGCGGTTCAGCCGTCAACCCTGTGAAATCCCCGCCTTCTGCCGCTTCGCTCCTGGTGTTGTTGATGGTCATCCTGTTCGTCGGCCTGACGGTCGTCGGCTTCATCCTGATCAATCAGATTTCCCTCCTGGAAACCCAGAGCGTCGAAGCGGTGAGCCAGGTCATCCAGGGTAACCGCACGCTGCTGCTGGTGCTGGGGCTGGTGACGTTCTCGCTCATGGCGGTGCTGGCCGTGCTGCTCATCGCTTTGCGCCGCCCGGAACTCAGCGCGACTTCATCCACAGCGATTACGCAGCCGATGGACAAGGTCGGAACGGTTGACGCGGGCTACGTGCCAGACGATCAGACCGAGGAACGTCGCCAGTTGCAGACACTGTTGGGCAACATGGATGAAAGCGTCATCATGGCGCAGGGCGCGAACATCGTTTATGTCAACCGTGCGTTGTCACGCCTGACGGGCTACGGCGTCGAGGAACTGCTGAAGATTAACCTCAACCCCGCTGCCCAATCCATCCCGCTGCACAGCGATCTGGCGCGGCTGCATCACAGCATCATGCAGGCCATCAACCAGGGCGGCATCTGGCACGACTCGGCCACGCTGCACGATAACAAGGGTGATAGCATAGACGTGGTGATCACCGGGCTGCCGATTCAGGGGCTGCCCGACCGCGTGATGCTGATCATCCGCGACAGCAGCCAGGAAAAGAAATTCCAGGTACAGAAGAACAACTTCGTCAAGAATGCCTCGCACGAGCTGCGCACGCCGCTCGCTAACCTGGTCACGCGTCTCTATCTCATCCGCAAACAGCCGGAGAAGATGGAAGAGCACATCCAGGTGATGGAAAACACGCTGACCTACATGCAGGACTTGCTCAAGGAGATGTTCGAGATCGGCATGTTCGGGCGCAATCAGATCATGTTCGACCGCGACAACATGGTGCTGCAGGATGTCGTCAACGAGGCGCTCAAGAGCCATATGGCGAAAGCCCAGCTTCGCGCCATTGCCCTGACGGTCGAGATGCCGGAGCAGCCGGTCTGCCTCTTTGCGGATGCGCGCCGGATTCAGCAGGTCGTCACCTACCTCGTCTCCAACAGCATGAACCACACGCAGCAGAACGGCAAGGTGCAGGTGCGCGTGCGGCTGGAACCGCCCAATGGCGGCCCTCGCATGGTGCGGTTGGAAGTTGAGGATAACGGCATCGGCCTGACCGAGGAGATGCTGACCGAGATTTTTCAGCCGTTTGCCACCGCCAGTATGGGGCTGGTCAGTGGCACGGTGCTGGGGCTGAGCCTCGCCAAAGAGATTGTCGAACGACATCAAGGGCAGATCGAGGCGCAGAGCGAAGTGAACAAGGGCACGCTGTTCATCGTGCGCCTGCCGATTATTCAGAACTGATGCGGGCGCGGGCACACGTCCCGCCGCGCTTTAACCACCAACCAGCTCCAGCGCGCGCTGTGCTTTGGTCGCCAGCTTGACCAGATAACTCTGCCGCCGCACTTCCACGCCGGGCAATTCTGCCGTCAGCGCGCTGATCGACGCTTGCAGCGAACCGGTACGCGCGAAGCTTTCCACCGATGCCTGATCATCCCAGAAGACGATCAACTGCGCGTTGTCCAGGTCATCAACCTGTTCCAATAGATAACCCGCGCGGAAGCCAGGACGCTGCCGCACGACCGGTAGATAGCGGGTTTCGATCATCTCGCGCAAATCCGCCATCTGGTTCATGGGTGCCCGAATTACCGTAACCTGTGCAAACATGGCCAATTCCTCCGAGGTCTATGAGCGGGCGGGGAGAGCAATGAAGGGGATAATGGCGTCTTTAGGTCTATTATAGGACGAATTGGGTTCTTGGAGTCGTACAGATCGTACGAAATTGCACAGAAGCGCGCCCATTGAGCGTTGATACCTTCAGCACACACGCTTCATCCCTCATCCCTCATTACTCCATTATTCCCCCTCCCCATGTCACAGATGTGTCACGAACGTGGCAAAAAACGCTGGAAGCGCCTGTTTGTCGAATGCTATAGTGATCAGTGATGGCCGTGTCGGTCATGCTTTGCACGTAGAGTTTTTAGGAGTACTTCGTATGAAGAAACGTTTGCTGCTCATTTCTTTGTTGGTGCTGACCTTCGCGTTCGTCGGCGCTGTCCGCGCGCAGGATCTCTCCGGCCAGCTCGAAATCTTCTCCTGGTGGGCGGGTGACGAAGGCCCGGCGCTGGAAGCCCTGATCGCGCTGTACAACAGCCAGAACCCCGGCGTCGAAGTGATCAACGCCACCGTCACGGGTGGGTCGGGCGTCAACGCACGCGCGGTGCTCAAGACCCGTATGCTCGGCGGCACCCCCCCGGATACCTTCCAGGTTCACGCGGGTGAAGAACTGACCGGCACTTGGGTGGTCGCGGACCGCATGGAAGACCTGAGCGATCTGTATGCCAGCGAGGGCTGGAACGAAGCCTTCCCCGCTGACCTGATCGACCTGCTGACCGTCGATGGCGGCATCTACAGCGTCCCGGTCAACATTCACCGCTCGAACGTGCTGTGGTACAACCCGGCCAAGATCGCTGAATGGGGCGTCACTGTCCCGGCGACCTGGGATGAATTCCTGGCTGCTTGCCCCACCTTCCAGGAAGCGGGCGTGATTCCGCTGGTCGTCGGTGAGGCCTGGACTGTCAATCACCTGTGGGAAAGCGTCGCGCTGGGCGTGCTCGGTGCGGACGGCTGGAATGGCATCTGGACGGGCGAGACTGCCCCGGCGGGCGAAGAGATGCTCGGCGTCTGGAACAAGTTCAATGAAGTTCTGGCTTGCTCGAACCTGGGCGCGGACTCGGCGGGTCTGTCGTGGCAGCAGGCCATCGACAAGGTTGTCGCTGGCGAAGCCGCCTTCAACATCATGGGTGACTGGGCTGCGGGTTACATGACCACCACCCTGGGCCTGGAACCGGGCACGGGCTTTGGTTTCGCCGCTGCCCCTGGCACGGCTGGCACCTTCATGTGGCTGTCGGACAGCTTCGGCCTGCCCGTTGGCGCGCCGAACGTCGATAACACGATTGCGTGGCTGAAGGTCCTCGGCTCGGTCGAAGGTCAGAATGCCTTCAACCCGCTGAAGGGTTCGATCCCGGCGCGCGTGGATGCCGTCTCGGCGGCTCCTGAGCTGTACAACGCTTACCTGCAATCTGCCGCTGCAGATTGGGGTTCGAACCGCCTGGTCGGCAGCCTGGTGCACGGCGTGGCCGCCAATGAGCGCTTCATGGGCGACTTCAACACCGTCATGGAAGTGTTCGTCGCCAGCCGCAGCGCGGAAGCCTCTGCCAACGCGATGGCTGCGGTCTGCATCACCTCCGGCGCGTGCGGCGGGTAGTCTAACGCCCCAGTCGCACGTTCGTCAGACTTAAGAATCAACAGGGGCGGCCAAACAGGTCGCCTCTGTTTTTAAGGGAGAAATTTATGCGAAGTAATCGAGATCGCTTGATTGCCTTCGTGATGCTGCTGCCCTCGCTCATCCTGGTTGGTATCTTTGTCTATGGCTTTATTACCCAGGCGATCCAGACCTCGATGACGGATTGGGGGCAGAACCCGGAGCAGCCGCCGCTGGCTGCCAATGTGGTCAAGAGCTTCGTTGGCTTGCAGAATTACCAGAATATCATGACGGATACGCTGGAGTTTACCTTCCGCAATTCGTTGATCAATACGTTCTTCTTTACCGTGTTTTTTGTGCTGGGCTGCGTGGTAGCGGGTCTGCTGCTGGCGCTGCTGCTCGACCAGAATGTGAAGGGCGAGGCCTTCTTCCGCACGGTGTTCCTGTTCCCGATGGCGCTCTCGTTCGTTGTCACCGGGACGATCTGGCGCTGGATGTTGCAACCCAACGGCGGCATCAACATCCTGCCGCAGGCGCTGCTCGGCCTGCCGCCCATCCAGTTCACCTGGATCAACAATCGCGATGTCTGGCTGCCCTTCGAGTGGGGCAATGTGCCAATGTATGTCACCATGCTGGGCATCGCCATCCTGGCCTTCATGGCGATCAATTACGCGCTCTCGCGCCGCTGGCGGGCGACGCAGTACGCGGTGATCGCCGCGGTGGTCGTGCTGCTGATCTTCCTGGCGCGGTTGTGGGACTTCATCTGGCTGCCGCTGGATACCCCGGAAGCCGAGACGCCGATTGCGCCGAAAGGCTTCAACGCGGCGCTGATTGGCATCATCATCGCGGCGGTCTGGCAGATGTCCGGCTACACGATGGCGATGTTCATCGCGGGCATTCGCGGCGTGCCGGAGGAACTGCGCGAGGCGGCGCGCGTCGATGGCTGTTCGGAGATCGATGTCTACCGCCGGATCGTGCTGCCGCAGCTCAACCCGATCATCCTCAGCGCGATGATCGTCCTCGGTCATATCTCGCTGAAAATCTTCGATCTGGTGTTCGCGATGGCCGGCCCCGATAACGCCAAGACCGTTGTGCCGGGTTTGCTGGTGTATACCGAGGGCTTCCGCGAGAACGCCTTCGCCAAAGCCAGCGCCATCGCCGTGATCATGCTGTTTTTCGTGGCCGTGATCATCGTGCCCTACCTCTGGTCACAGCTCAGACAATCGTCGCAGGAGAGGTGAACGATGACTATGACTGCCTACCAATGGCGGCGTTATACCGTCCGCACATCCATCTACGTCGTCCTGATCCTGCTGACGCTCGTGTTCCTGGCCCCCGTCTATCTGGTGGTTGTCACCAGCCTGAAGGACCCGGCTACGATCAACCTGGCATCGACCTGGAATCTGCCGGAGTTTCCCTACTGGCAGAGCTTCGGTGAAGTGCTGGAAGCCTTTGGGCCGCGCCTGCGCAACAGCGTCGCCCTGGTGCTGGGTGCGACGGTGCTGTCGTCGGTGATGGGATCGCTGAACGGTTACATTTTCTCGAAGTGGCGCGTCCCTGGCGAGCGCTACCTGTTTCCGCTGATGCTCTTCGGCATGTTCATCCCGTATCAGGCCATCCTGATCCCGCTGTTCGACTTCATGCGCGGCGTGAATCTGTATGGCGGCGTGATCGGCCTGATCGTCATTCACACGGTCTATGGCCTGCCGATCACCACGCTGATCTTCCGCAACTTCTACGTCGATATTCCCGACGAGATGCTGGAAGCGGCGGCGATTGACGGGGCGGATTTCTTCGGCATCTACCGCCACATTGTCTTCCCGCTCTCGATCCCCGGCTTCGTCGTGGTGATCATCTGGCAGTTCACGCAAATCTGGAACGAGTTCCTCTTCGGCGTGACGATGACCAACACCGACTCGCAGCCAATCACCGTCGGGCTGGCACAGCTCGCGGGCGGCGAGGCGGTCAAGTGGAATCTGCCGATGGCGGGCGCAATCGTAGCCGCGCTGCCGCCGCTGCTGGTCTACATCATCCTGGGGCGCTACTTCATTCGCGGCCTGCTGGCGGGTTCGGTGAAGGGGTAGCGTGTCGAAGCCCACAGTCCCTCGTTCTTAATTCAAACAAGGCGATGGGATGCGGGCAAATTCGGTGCGTTTTGGATAACCTGAATGAGTATAATCAATGAGGGCATGAATTGTTGTGCCCTCTATTTGTCTCATTATTTCGATAGGACTTCCGCATGAAATACACGCTGATCAAGGGTACATTTCACGTCGTCGGTCAGTCGCCGGATGCCGACTCGATCAAGTTCCGCGCGGCCAGCCCGACGCTGTGGAACGAGATCGACACCGAAAATCGCGATATCTTTACCAGCAACTTCACGGCGGAAGAAGGTGTGATTACCGTGCGGCTGGAAGGGATTGACGCGCTGGAGACGCACTACAGCGCACCCAGCCTGGTCAAAGGCGAGAAGGCCAAAGGGTATTCGCAGCCGCGTGACCTGGGGCGGTTGGCGGCCAACGCCTTCCTGGAATTCATGGGCGTGACCGAGGTGAAGTGGCGCACCTTCGGTAAATCGACCTACATTTCGCAAGCCAGGGTCAATGGTCAGGCGATCAAGACCAAGCTGACCGACAGTATCCCCGGCTACATCATCACCGGCGACATCGAGAAGAATGGCCGCCCGGTTTCGTGGGTGTTTCGCGGGCAGACCTCGCTGGCGGATGGCGCTGCTGTCCCGCGTGAGAAGCTGGCTGATCTGGCAGCGACCAGTGCCAACGTGCATCTGCTCAAGACCGGCATGGTCTACCCGTTCTTCTTCATGACGCTGGCGGCGACCGTGCGTTCCGCGCTGGTCGAGGCGGTCAAGCAGGCGCAGGCGGCAGCGCCGGGGCAGCCCAACAACATCTGGACGCTCGATCACTCAACGCGCGGCCTCGACCTGACCAGCGTGCGCGTGATCACCGACGAGAAGGCGCTCTACCCGTACCTGTTCCGCAAGGTGATCAAGCACCTTCAGCGCGTCGAGTTCAACCGTAAGCAGAGCGGCGTCACGGGCGATGAGACGATTCCGATGGCGGGCTTCTTCAACGATGCCAACCCACACGTCTTCGTGATCAGCGAGCAGGACTTCCTGCGTCTGGATGATGTGGTCGAGGCCAAGGGCACGACGATTCGCATGAAGAAGTCGCCGCATGACATCGTGTTCTTGTCGTGAGAACGAGTCTCATGTCATATAGTGGACACGGCAACCCCATGTCCACTATATGACCTTTCAGAAATCAACAGCTTCTCCGCGTTTCCATCAGGAGAGGCTAGGAGCTGAACTTCTGAAGAGCGCTCACAACCGCGCCAGCGCCTGCTGGAAGTCGGCGAGCAGGTCGTCGGTGTTCTCCAGCCCAACGGAAATTCGCACCATGCCCGGCGTTAACCCGGCCTGACGCAGCTCGTCGGCGTTGAGCATCGAATGACTGGTCAACACCGGGATACTCACCAGCGTCTCCGCTGTGCCCAGGTGTGCCACGTTCAGGCCAATCGTCAGGCTGTCGCAGAAAGTCTTGGCCGCCTGCAGGTTCTCCAGCGCGATGCACAGCATCCCGCCGTAACCGCGCATCTGCTCGCGGGCGATGCTGTGGCTGGCAGACGAGGGCAGCCCCGGATAGTAGACCTGCTGCACCTTCGCGTCGGCCTCGAAGCACTGCGCCAGTGCCAGCGCGCTGGTATTGTGCTGCGCCACGCGCAGTTCGAGCGTCTTCAGACTGCGGTCGAGCAGGAAGGCGTCGTGTGGGCTGGGGATGCCGCCGAAGACCTTGCGCGCGCTGAAGATGGTCTTCATCAGCGAGATTGGCCCCATCACCGCGCCCGCGGTCACGTCGCTGTGGCCGCCGATATATTTGGTGGCGCTGTGGATCACCAGGTCAACGCCGAAGTCGAGCGGCGTCTGGTTGATTGGCGAGGCGAAGGTGTTATCCTTGACGACCAGCGCGCCGATGCGTTTGGCCGCCGCCACCGTGCGCGCAATCGAGATGCAGTCGCAGCGCGGGTTGACGGGCGTCTCGAAGTAGACCACCTTCGCCTGTGGGACGTGCTGATCGACGTTGTACAACTGTTCCTCGTCCAGCAGCACAACATTGATGCCGAAGCGCGGGGCATAATCGCGCAGGAAGGTCAGCGTGCCGCCATAGAGCGTACGCGCCGCTGCCAGCGTATCCCCGCTGCTCAACAGCCCCAGCAGCGTCGTGGTGATGGCGGTCATGCCGCTGGCGAAGAGCAGGCAGTCCTCGGCGTGCTCCAGCCGCGCCAGCTTCTCCGAAACCTGCCGCAGTGTGGGGTTGTCGTAGCGGCTGTAGAAGAACTCCTCGGCCTGATAATCGTTGATGTGCGCGTAGCCGTCGCTGCTTTCGACGGCGAAGGCGGCGGTCTGGTAAATCGGATAGGTGACAGAGCGGGTTTGCGCGTCACGCCCGCCGTGTATCGCCTGGGTAGCGCTGCCGTGTTTCATGATGGTGTCCTTTACATTCGCAAAGTGCAAAACATTGTAACGTGCCCGTCTGAGGCGGCAATGACCACTTGAGTTATAAAATCAACTTGCACATTCTTCATAATTTTTATGCGCAATTTAGGATTCTCTTCATACAATCACCAGCATATTAAGGTTTGGTTCACGTTATAATGAGGTTGTGGTAGCGAAATGAGCGAGAACATGACCAACAAAGACTTTGCGCCCTACTTCCGCAACGGGCGGCTGTACCTGCCCCACAAAACTGTGATGATCCTGGCTGAGTCCGGGCTAGATCCCAATACCGCCCGCGCCGCGCTGGATGGGCTGGCGCTGGATGACAATCGTGAGCAGATCGCGCTGATCAGCGCCGCGCTGGAAAAAGCGCTGGAGAACATGGAATCGGACACGCAGGAGTTCCGTGCGCTGACTTCAACAGATACCAAATTCCTGCTGACAGGTAAAACCGCCTCGGTTTAGCCTGCGCGTGTGCGGCGTTTGAGCCGCGCTTCGTAGATCGACGACGGCTGCCACTGGGCGGCTTCGTCGTGATCGGCGGGCGCTAGGCTGAGCAGCACGTTCGTCTCGGCATCCTTCAGGTAGTACACCAGATAACGCTCACCGCTTCGCAGCGGCATATACGGCGCCAGGCTCTTGTGGAAACGCAGGGGCTTTTCAGATTCGGTATAAAAAGTCTGTGCCTTCCAGAACATCCAGAAGGGACGGAATTCGTCGCCGGCGCTGAGGACAGCATGATGCACGGGCAGCCGGGCATAGCGCTGCGCGCGCAGCAGCAGCATGACGGCCAGCGCCGCCAACCCGCCCAGGCCGATCATCCATCCTGCCCCAAGAAACAAGCGCGGGCCGACGACCATCATGCCCGGCACGAGCAGCAGCAGCAGTGTGACCAGCGGTTCGGTCACCATGTCGCGCCATTGGCTGGGCGTCAGCCTGCCGTCGCGGTTGGTCAGCAGCCGGGCGCGCATCTCACGAGAGGGGAATGTGCGTTTAGGTTTTTCCATAAACCAAATTGTACCCCTGGATAGTCTGCTGTCCACTCATTTTTGTGCCGCCACCATCACCACGCCTTATATGACGAAAATCACACTTGTGTCATGACATATGTCATTATCGTCAACGCAGGTCGCAACGTTCAGATCCCGCTCAACGCTAATGTGGTAAGTGTTGCAGAGCGCGGATATGCGGCCAGAGATGACCAGCGTGCTGCCACTGGGGAAGCTTGTCCATGAAGTTCAGAAACATTGTCTTTGCCGTCATCGGCATCATCGTTGTCGGCTTAATCCTCATTCAATTCGTTCCCGGTTACGCCCGCACCAACCCGCCCGTGACGTACCAGATGCAGTGGAGTTCGCCGGAGACGGAGCAGTTGATGCGGCAGGCGTGCTATGACTGTCATTCCAATGAGACGCGCTGGCCCTGGTATGCCAGCATTGCCCCCGTATCGTGGTTGGTCGTCCGAGATGTCAATGAAGGCCGTGACGCGCTCAACTTCTCGACTGGCAGGGGCGAACTGGAGGCGGAAGATCTGATCAATGAGCTGCGCGAAGGTGAGATGCCGCCGTCGATCTACCTCATAACGCATGGCGATGCCAATCTGAATGCCGATCAGAAAACCACGTTGATCGCGGGCATCCAGACGAGCAGTTTCACAGGCGCGGGTGGCGAATCCGATGAGGACAACGAGACAGGTGAGGGTGATAGCTAAACCCAATATGAGCAGTTTATGGGGCGATTCAATTCGCCCCTGTTTGTTATACGTTTTGTCATGCTACAATGTGCGCTGAGTGTGATATCAAACGGATAAGACTCATGGACACGCTTACCCGCCTGGCCCGTCCCCCCTGCTAATTCGCACGCGCCACGCGCGCCGATAGACACTTCCCGGCCTTAAAGGCCTGTTTTGCATTTCCCAAAGTTCGTCTAAAACCGACACCCGATGACCTCGACGGTGCCTGACGCAGCCGCGCTCCTGGCGTCCCTGCTCGTGCCCGTGCGCCCCCTGCCTGTTTTGCTTTCGTCCCTTTCCCGACCGAGCAAAACAGGAGGAACACATGGAGATCATCCGGGGCAAACAAGCCTCGTTCATCGACGGATTGGCGCTGGCCGACATGGTGTCGCGTCACGCACAGGTACATATCGACATCGGCACGGGTGATGGCCGCTACGTGCAGCACCTCGCCCGCGTTCATCCAACAGCGCTGGTCATCGGCCTCGACGCCTGCCGCGAGAACCTGCACGCCAGTTCGCAGCGCGCGCCCGACAACGCGCTGTTCGTCATCGCCAACGCGCTGGCCCTGCCAGTTGAATTGCGCGGGCTGGCGACGCGGATCACGGTCAACTTTCCCTGGGGCAGCCTGATCGAAGGGCTGCTTACGCCCGATGCGGCGCTGCTGGAAGGCCTGCGCGGCATCTGCCGACCGGGCGCGGCGCTGGAACTACGCTTGAACGGCGGCGCGCTGGCCGAGTGCGGTTGGTCGCTGGAGGCCGGGGCGGAACGTGTGCGCATGGTGCTGCACGCGCAGGGGTTCGCCATGCGTCCGGTGGCGCAGTGGACGGCGTGCGACCTGAAAACCTGCCCGACCACCTGGGCGAAGCGGCTGGCCTTCGGGCGTGACCCGCGCGCGGCGTATCTGTGTGGGACGCTGCGTAACCGATAAACGATAGGATAGCGAGCAGGGGGTGTGCGGGTGCGCGCCCCCTGCTGCCGCCTCGCTACCGAATGCTCATGGTATCGGGCGGCGGCGAGCCTGGGTCACATAGTCTCGCTGCGGGCCAACCTGCTGCCCAAGCAGCATATTGAGTTGCGCGGCGTGTCCATGCACATGCCGCAGGTTGTATATCAGCAGCTCCTGGAAGCTGCACTCGCCCCAGCCGAACTGGCAGAGGCGCTGGGCCGTTTCGGGGGTCTGCGCCTCTATGGTCGCCTGACATTTGCGGTAACAGTCGCTCAGGTACGCCAGCAGTTCGCCTTTCGTATAGACTCGTTCGGGCAGCGGCCCATCGTCATCCTGCTCGATCAGCGCAAAGGGCGGCGGGGGCAGAAAGCCCTCTTCTGTGCCCGTCAGGTAGGCATCGAGCCAGAACAGCGTGTGATAGGCGATGTACCAGAATTGGGCGAATTCAGGTTTCTTGTCTCCTGCCTGCCACAGGGCAGCACGCCAGAGTTCATCTGGGCAGGCACGTATGGTCTCATCGAGGAAGGATATAGCTGCGCCAAACTGCTGCCAAAAGCTTTCTTTCCACACCGCATCCATCATTGCCTCCTGGTCATATGTCTATGACCAGGAGTATAGCACGTGCGTTCTATGCGGTGCAATTCATCGCATCGCTACAAACGCCCTTCTGCCGCCTGCCCTGAAACACCCTCGCCGTGCTCAAGGCGGTTTCGGACGGACACGGCACATCGTGCCCCTACAAAAACACGCATGTGCAGATTTCTTTGTGCTCTCTGCGGTGAAAACCTCACGGCCTCACGCCCGCGCGGGCTGTGGCACGGCAGCCTGCTGGCGATACCACGCCACCGTTTCCCGCACAGCCTGTGCCAGCGGCGTCGGCTGGATGCCGAAGGTGCGCTCGAACAGACTGCTATCGACGACATACGGGTGATTCCACTCGTACATCATCTCGACCGTCTCACGCATCGAGGGGTTGAACAGCCCCAGCACGCGCATGATCAATGCCCCTGCTGCGCGCGTCTTGATCGGCTGGCCGATTTCAGCAGCGAACAGATCGACGAGCTGCTGCTGCGTCACGGGCGCGGCGCTCGGCGCAATCCAGGCGCGCCCCAACGCCTCGTCGCGCGTGCCCAGCACCGCCAGCGCCCGGCCAAAATCGGGGATGTATGTGAAGGTGTGCGGCATATCCACCCGTCCGACCAGATTGGCGGTCTCGCCCTTCAGCGCGGGCTGGATGACCAGATCGCCCATTACATCATATTCCGGCCCGACGAAGTCCGAGGCGCGGCCAATCGCAGCGCGCACCTTG
>JAEUQX010000333.1 GCA_016788625.1 Anaerolineae bacterium | reverse complement strand
GGCGAAGCGATGGTGCGCGGGCTGGCGGGGAAGGTCAGCGCGGTGTATTCGGCTTTCGCTGCTGATGCTTTCATCGGTGATGTGACGCCGCGCCTCGAACCGCTGGAACTGAAGGCGCGTATTCGAGCCATGAGCGAGGGGCTGCGGCGTTACCTGCCAGCTGACTATCCCCAAGCCGTGAGCATCCTGCTGGCGACGCTGGGGCCGGAGCTTACGCTCGAGGAAGGCATGTTCAATGAGGGCTGGTTTGTGCTGCCCATCGCGCAGTTCGTCGAGGATTACGGCCTTGATCACTTTGATGTGTCGCTCGATGCGATGGTCGAGATCACAAAACGCAACACCGCCGAGTTCGCCGTGCGTCCCTATATCGTGCGTGACGCCGAACGCGTATTGGCGCGGCTGCGCGAGTACGTCGATCACCCCAACGCGCACGTCCGGCGCTGGGTGAGCGAAGGCACACGCCCGCGCCTGCCCTGGGGTCAGCGCCTGGATGTTTTCATTCGTGACCCGCAGCCGACGCTGGCGCTGCTGGAGCAACTCAAGGATGACCCCGAATTGTACGTTCGCAAGTCGGTCGCCAATCACCTGAACGACATCGCCAAAGATCACCCCGAGCTGGTGGCCGAAGTCGCGGCGCGTTGGTACGCCAGCGGGAGCGAAGGGACGCGCTGGATTGTGCGGCATGGGCTGCGAACGCTGATCAAGCGCGGTGATCCCGCTGCGCTGGCAATCCTGGGATACGACGTGGGCGCGGCGGTCACGGCAGCGCACTTCGCCGTGCAGCCGGAAACGATTCGTGTGGGTGACTCGCTGCGGCTGGCGCTGACGCTGAGCAACGACGGCGCGGACGAACACGATGTGGTGATCGACTTCCGCGTACATTTCGTCAAGGCGAACGGCAAGAGCAGCCCAAAGGTGTTCAAGTGGACGACGCGGCGGTTGGCAGCAGGTGAGAGCATCATGCTGGAAAAGAGCGTGCCGCTGAAACCCGTCACCACGCGGCGCTACTACCCCGGCTGGCACGCCATCGATGTGCAGGTGAATGGGCAGGTACTGGCGACGAGCGGCTTCACGCTGGTGTGAGCGGGGTGACATTCGGCGCTGCCAGAGGTGATGGGCAGCAGAGGAATACTTCCTGCCATCAGGCCTATGATTGAAAATGGAGCAACTGCCCCAAATAGAGACCTATGAGGGAAGAAACAATGGATAATCCGATGTCTCGTCCACCGCAGCCACAGGAACGTTCCGAACGTGTGGGCGGCGCAATTCTCCTCATCTTGTTGGGCGCATTCTTTTTCCTCCAGCAGCAGCGAGTATTCCCGGACAATGTGAATTGGTGGGCTTTGTTCATCCTGGTGCCGGGCGTCGTGCTGCTCTATCAGGGCTTCACCCAACGGAATGCATTCGATGAGATGAATAACGGCAAGCTGGTCGGCGGGGCGATCCTCGCGCTGATCGGGCTTGGATTCTTGCTCAACCTTGAGGACGGCCTGCTGTCCAACCTGCCCTGGGGGACGATCTGGCCGCTGTTCCTGATCGCCGGAGGCGTCGCGCTGCTCTTGCGCCGTACTGAAGACGACAGGCGCAACCTGAACTGAGCCAACACGCAAACAGTCGATCTCTCCCGGCAGGGGCATCATTGTGGTGCCCCTGTTGTTTTGCGGCCCGCTGCATGATGCGCGAATCCGGTACAATAGAGCCGTGAATCGGATACCAGAGAGAACGCGTTCATGCACATGACCCTGGTTTATTCGCGCTGGTTATACGTGTGCCTGCTGCTCGCGGCGGGCTGTGCAAGCGCCGCGCAGTCCCCGCTGGCGACTGCCGAGGCGCTGGTGACAGCCATCCCTACGCCGACTCCGGTCAGCGTCGCGCCGACACCCGCGCTGACGACAGAAGAGCAGCGCCCGCTCACGATCTGGATGCCAGATGAGCTGGCTCCGCTCAACAATACCGATGCCGCCGCACTGTTGACGGCGCAGCTTGACGAATACCTCAGCACACAGGCGCAGTACCGCATCGAACTGCGCACCAAGAAGCCCGATGGCGTAGGCGGCATTATGGAGACGCTGCGTGCTGCCCGCGAAGTCGCCCCCGGTGCGCTGCCCGACCTGACGCTGCTGCGCCGCGCTGACCTGCTCACCGCCATCGAAGCAGGCTTGATCCAGCCGCTCAGCACTATGCTGCCGCGCACACTGCTGAGCAGCCTGCATCCAGCGACGACACGCCTGGGACAGATCAATGGAACTATCTATGGGGTGCCCTACGCGCTGATCATTCAGCACATGGCCTATCGCCCCGATGTGCTGTCCGGCACTTATGCCAGCTTTGAAGAGGTGCTGAGCAATCGTCAGCCGCTGGTCTTCCCGGCGGGCAGCGACGCGGGGCTGAACATCGTGCTGCTGCAATACCTGGCGGCGGGCGGGCGGATTTCCGACCTGGAAAACGGGCGGTTAAACCGCGATGCCCTGCTCACGGTGTTCAACTTCTACGCAAGCGCGCGCGAGGCCGATCTGGTCGGCACAACGCTATTCAACTATACCCGCACGAGTGATTATCTCGACCTGTTGGTGAACAGCGAGATCAACGCGGCGGTGCTGGATTCGTCGAGTTATCTGACGGCGCTGGCGCGCGGGCGGGCGCTGACGGCAGCACCACTTCCCATGCCGGATGGCGAGGCGCTCACGCTGCTCGATGGCTGGATGTGGGTGCTGATGACGGGCAGCGCGGAACGTCAGACCGTCGCGATTGACCTGCTCACCTGGATGCTCGACGCCGAACGCCAGGCTGCGTACACGCGCGCGGTGAATGTCATCCCGGCGGGACGCGATGCACTCAGCCAGTGGGACGCGGGCGTATACAGCACGTTCGTGACGCAAATCTTGGAGAATACGCGCACGCTCCCCGCCAAAAACAGCATGCTGTTCGTGGCGCTTCAGGAGGCGCTGGCGGCTATTATCGCCGGAGAGCGCACGGCGGAAGAGGCGGTCGACAGCCTGGTTGTGACGGAGTGATAGCCAGGCTCATCAACCGCTCCTCAGACTCTAGGAACTGGTTTCAGGCTTGATTCGCTGTGGGGACTGCACAGGTACTTTGTTGTAGATGACGGGCATCTGCCCCTTCCACTGATTCCACAGTTCATCCTTGGTCATCAGGTCTGCCATGAAGTGGCCGACATTGATTCGACTGGTCACTCCGGCATTGAAGATCGCGCTTCTGATCGGTGACGGGTGCAGATCGTAACGGGTGACTTCGCTTTCATCGGTCAGGGTATCCGGGCGAACCACAACCCATTCGATCATCCGATCATTCTTGCCGATCATGGTGCGCAGGTAATCTGCGGACTTCTCGCTGTCAACCAGTGGCGGCGTCAGCAAACGAAGCAGGGCGAGGGCAGATGATTCGGCAAAGGATAGTCGTTCAGGGATGTCGCGGTTGCTGTTGCCAGCGGTATTCATGAGTACAAACCTGACCGATACTGCGGGCTTGGTCGACTTGATAGCATCGCATAAGCGGCGAACTGAATCCGTCACAAGCATACGCGGTTGGCCGTAGATGCCCCTCAGATTCAGGTTGTGCCCCAAACAGGAAGCCACTGCGCCGCAGCCGTCAACAACCTGGGCAAGCTCATTACTGCTCAGATCAAGCACATTTGCGCGGGTCACGGATAAGCGTTCATGTGCCCTGATGTCCTCAGGCAGCTTATCAGGCGACCGTACAATGACCTTGACGTTCAGGCCGCGATTGAGCAAATCCCGTATGAGCAGCCGTCCGGTTGCGCCGGTCGCTCCAACGACGAGGGTAGTCATCATCTTTCCCATAGGTATCAGCCTGTCTTATAGTATGTGTTTGTGCTGGCGGCACAGATGGGGTTGGTTGATCTCAGGCGAGATAGTTTATGATCTGTAGTCCGCATTTGACTCTACGCTCGCGCAGGCATTTTGTTGTGGTGATTCATGAATCTGCAATCTCCGCCATCGGCTTGATGCGCGGGAAGATGAAGATCGCAAAACTCAGCCCGGCGAGCAGCAGGCAAACGTGCCCGATCAGGTTGAGCGTACTGTTGCCGAACCAGTACGCCCCGGCAGCGACCAACACCCCTGTGTTGAGCAGCCCGAACGCCAGCCACGCCAGCCGAACGCGCCCATAACGCGGCTCAACCGAGAAGCGCGGCACAATCCACGCGGCCACGCCCATCGCCAATTGCATCATCCAGCCGAAGATCAGCATATCGACATGGATG
>JAEUQX010000319.1 GCA_016788625.1 Anaerolineae bacterium | reverse complement strand
AAACAACGGGCAGGCGCGGCGAATGTGCTCGTGCCTGCCCCGTTTTCAATGCCGCGTATCAGTTCGAGGCTTTTGGCAGCTTGGGCAGCAGCCAGCCCAGGAACGCTTCTTCCGAGCGCGACTGCATCAGCACCCGGCCCGGCCCCGTCAGATGACAGACCAGACCCTCGCCACCCAGAATAGTCGATTTCCAACTGCCGACCTTGTGTACTTCAAACTGCATATCTGCATCAAAGCCGACAATATGCCCCGTATCGACCACGTAGGTTTCGCCCGCGCCAAGCTGCCGCTCGAAGATCGCGCCGTAGCTGGAGGCAACGATCTTGCCATTACCACTGATGCGCAGCAGGATCAGCCCGCCGCCGCCGAAGAAGCCTTTTGAACCACCCCAACTGGCGTCGGTTTGCACGCTCATCTCGCTGGCGACATAAGCGCCGCTGGCGAGCAGGAATTCCCTGCCCTTGATCTCCAGGGTAATCATGTCGCCGGGAAGCGAGGGCGCGCAGGTGATCTCACCACCCTGCGCGGGCGCTTTCCAGGTGTTCTGGAAAAAGCTTTCACCCGCGACCATACGCTTCAATCCGCCGAAGAAGCCGCCCTCGGCCTTGGTCTCGGTGCTCAGTCCAGCAGTGTGGCTGACCATCGCCCCCGGTTCGACCTTGATCTCCTCGTTGGGAGCAAGGCGAATCGTTGCAAGCGAGAACGCGGGCTGATGCTGAATCGTAACATCCATGCTGATTTCTCCTGTTCATCATGTGCATGATCATTGACAAGTGGAGTTGTGCCCTGGGGGAAATTCCAGTTCACACGCCAATTGTACGCCTGAACGACATGAAGGACAACATTACGCACCCCCGGGCAGATTGCATTCCGGGGGTATGTTCAGCCAATGGATATACGCGCTACTGTGGCACGCCCCAGACCCGCACAAGGCCGTCTTCCCCGCCCGATAACAGCAGTGTGCCATCCGGGCTGAAGCTCACCTGTGCCGCATCCGTTTCCGGCGTGCTGACGAGCAGTTCCAACGTAACAGCATCGTAAATCTGCACGGCGGCGCGCGGCATTTGCGTAACCGCGATCAGGCTGCCGTCCGGACTGTAGGCCACCTCCGCCACATGTTCTTCAAGCGGAGCAACATCCAGCCAGTTCATGCTCTCCACATCAAAGCGGCGCAACACACGATAAGGCGTGTCGTTTAATCCATCTGAGATGGCCGTGTTGTCAATCGCAACCACCAGTTCGCGGCCATCCGGCGACCAGGCCAGCGCGGTGATGATGACGCGAACCAGCGCGGGCTGCGGCGCGAGCATTTGCAGCGGCTCATCCAGATCGTAGATCACCAACCCGGTGAAGGCTTCGTCCTGGCTGCCATAGGCCACAAAGCGCCCAGCCGGACTGAAGGCCGCCGCATAGATGTTGCCCTCGCGCGAGAAGTACAGCCCTTCCCCGGTTTCCGCCGACTGATCGAGATCCCAGACCTGCGCGCCCTCGTAACCATACGAAACCAACCGCTTTCCATCCGGGCTGAACGCGATCTGGTCGTTAGGCATTCGCATTTCAGCGATGACCGAGATCGGGCTGCCCGTCGCCCCATCCAGGATATGAATGCCGGTGTTCGGCGAATGCACATCGTCGAGTTCAACATCCAGATAACTGAGCAGCCTGCCATCCGGGGTGCTGTCGGCATGTCGCCCCCACAGAGAACGTGCCCCCTGGAAGCGCTGGAGTTCCGCGCCGCTGTTCACATCGTAGATGCGCAGGGCGCCGCTGCGGTCGACCACAAAGAGCCGCTGTCCGTCCGGCAGCAGACGTACATGGCTGATGGCGCTGTTGTAATCGCGCAGGATGTGCAGTTCCTCGCCCGTCTCGCTGTCCCAAACCTGCACGATGGAATCGTAGGCAATGCTGACAAGGCGTGTGCCATCGGGGCTGTAGGCCACCGAGTTCACCACAACCGGGCTGCCCTGTTCGGGCGAGGTGAGCGGCAGCGGAGATGTGCCGTCCAGCGCGCGGATTTGCAGCCCATTGTTGAGCGAGGCTATCGCGATTCGTGTGCCGTCCGGGTGGATAGCGAGCGACTGGGGATAGGTGTTGGACATGCTGACTGTGACGCCCGTTTGGAGCAGCTCACGCTTTTCAATATCGATGCTGGCAATCCGCTGATCCAGGATGAAGTACAACTGCATTTGATCAGGGCTGAGCGCAAAGCCAGCATCCAGTCCCACATTGACCCCGCCAGCGTCCAGAGTCCACTCCTGATGCTCCTCAGCCACATCCCAGATGATAATATCCCTGGGGGCGCGTACCCCGTCGGCTATCGCGGCATAATGCACTGCAAGATGCGCGCTGTCTGGCAGGAAGTGCAGATTGAAGATGCCAACCTGTCGCAGACTCGTGGGTAGTTCGCTCACCACCATCCAGGTGATGGTATCCCATACCAGCACAGGCAGCCGGGCATCAACTGGTTCGCGCCAACTGCCGCCGCCAGCCGCCAGCCGCGTCCCATCCGGGCTGAAGGCTACTGAAGTGACCACCGCCGGATATTCCAGGTCGGCCACCACCGCCCCGCTGACCGGATTCCAGACGCGCACGCTCATGCCGTTGGTCATGGCGAGCAGCGTACCATCGGGACTATAGGCAATGCTGCGGCGGGGACGCGCAACAGGTGCTGCGGTCTTCAACGGGCGTGGCAGCGCATCGCCCTCCAGTAGCCGCGCCGGGGCGTCCAGGTCGTTCGCGTCGTGCAGCCAGACTCCGCGCACCCCAGCCAACGCCAGGGTGTTCCCGTCCGGCGACCAGAGCGCCTGATGCAGCGCACCTTTGCCGATGACGGCAAGCTGGTCAAGCTGCGTGATATTCTCGCCATCCAGCGCTTGCAGCGGCGGCAGTACTTCTTGCAGCATATCGCCTCCCGGCGGCGTGCGTGTGATGGCTGTCACCACGATCAACGCCAGCACGGCGGCCAGCGTCGTCGCCAGCGTCAACCAGGTGCGGCGTGGGGCTGGATGGTCAGGCGCAGTAGGCAGGTGATAGCCGTCCATCGTCACCAATGGGCGTATGGTGTCTGTCGTCGTCATCGTCTTTTCATCCTCCAGGCGCAGCCGCTGGCGCAGCGCGTCTTCGAAGCCCGGCGGCAGCGGCTTGCGATGGTTATGCAGAAAATCGTCGTTCATGTTGCGGGATCCCATTTGCTCCGGAGCGAATGAACCGTGCGATGCAGAATCGTCCCCACATTGGATTCGCTCAAGCCCAGCAGCGCGGCGATGGCGCGGTTGGTCATCTCCGCCCCGTACTTGAGCGCGATGATCTCCCGGTCGCGAGCCGGGAGCGCGGCCAGCAGCGCGTTGAGCCGTTCGACCTCTTCCTGTTGTTCGATGATATATTCAACGGCGTCACCACCCGCAAGCGGATGCAAGGCATCCAGCGGCAGCACAGGCCGCTGCTCGCGGAAGTGATCAACGGCGACATGACGGGCGATGGCGAACAGCCAGGTCGAGACGGCGGCGATGTCGGGCGAGTAATCTGCACGGGCGCGCCAGGCCTTGATGAAGGTGGTCGCGGTCAGGTCCTGCGCCAGCGCGTCATCGCCAATCCGGTAACGGAAGTAGTTATAGACACGGGGCAGCCACGTCTGAAAGAGTGACTCCCAGTCGTCAGGCAGCAGCGCCGCCGCTGCGGGTGCAGAAACGCTTCGTGTGTTCATTCTGCTGAACTATACGGAAAAGAGGCACGAGTATCACACCCCCAGACCGCAGATGTGCCTGAGGATAGCGCTCAGGCTGATGGGAGGATTGGCAGGGCGCTGCTCAACGTGGTTATGGGCACACGCCGAAGGGATCAGAGATTCAATGAAGGATCAAGGTCGCGCAGCATTTGCAGAGCGTGCTCACGATGATCCACCACGCGAAAACGGATCTGCACCAGCGAAAATTGGGCGCTTACCTGCGCGACGAAACGGAGCATCGGGTTACGGGTTCCATACACGATCACCCAACTGAACTTGCCAGCCAATGAGTGCGGCTGCATGGTGGTCTGGATCAGGCGCAGATCGATGGGAAATGTCTTCACATCGCTGGCATCGGCCAACAAATGCACCATTCCCGGTGCGCTGGCCGCCAACGCGTTGCCCGCTTGAGCAGCATTGGCAATATCGTCGACGGTGATATTGCCAATGAACTTTTCTTCGATGACTCGGTCTTCGACTAACCAACCGACCTGATACGGCATGACGATGGCCTCATGAGATGATGATTTCTTCTTCCATCATAAGGCCGAAAAGGTTTGAATTTCGTTGAGATTAAGGTTCGTTACGAATTATTTGTGAATGTAGGCTCATTTACGAACCGTGTTCATCCAATCGTCGTCACCGAAGCGAACTTCCCACGATGCCGCGCCGCTCACTTCTTCTCCGGGGCGGGCGGCGGTTTAGGCGGGTTGGCCGCGCTCACCAGCACATGCGCCAGCACGCCGATGCCGAACGTCAGCGCAAAGATGCCGACGTAGCGCCGCCGATAGACGATCAGTTCTTCCAGGCCGGATGTGCTGGGGTTGGGGATAGAAGCCGACGCCCGCCATGCCAGGAACAGCAGCAGCAGCGCGACGCCCGCCACCAGCGCGACGATGATCGGCTGCGCGTCACTCAGCTTCATGCGCACGAAGGGGAACAGCCCGATAAAGCCGACGGCCAGACCGAACAGACCGGGCGTGAGCAGGTCATTACGCGGCACGTTGCCCGTCAGGTTCTCGATCACGCGATCGCCACCGCTCTGCAGGTAAAGCGCCATGACCGAGAGAGCGACCACCCAGCCCAGCACATACCCAGCCAGACTCATACGATTCTTGCTGCTCACGGCTGTGACCGTCACCACGACCAGCATCAGGAAAGGCAGCAGGTAGCCCAGATTGCCACTCTCGACCATCGGTTGCAAACCGCCAGCGAGCCACTGTACCAGGCTATCAATCCAACGAGTCAGCGCGTCCACATTAGTCCTTCAACAACAACCCCGGCTGTAGCCCCCTCGCCATGAGGGAGAGGGCTGCGAGCGCCCAAGCGAGCGTGGGGTGAGGGCAATTTCAACCCATTATAGCGCAGCCTCAATCATCGTCAGGGTCATCCTTGCCCTTCTGCTTGCGCTCGACGGGCGCTTCCAGCGAGCGTTTGGCGGCTTCCGCCAGCGCCGTCGCAAATGCCTCGTGATCATCCAGCGCGAAGGCGAATGTTTCTTCCTCCGCGCGGAAACGCAGCAATCCCTGCGCGCCAGGCTGGTCGAGCCGCCGCAGTGCCCCGATCTGCTGCACCGCTTCCAGTGGCAGCGTCCGCAGCACGCGCTGCCCCTCCAGGATGACGAGGAAGCGCGGCATCAGATACAGGCTGACTGGCGCGGCCAGCGTCCATGCGCCGTGTATGTCCTGCGTCGCCGGGCGCGCAGGCAGCGGCCCGTGATGCACATACGGGCGGCGGCGGCGGTAGGCTGTTACCAGTTCCGGCGCGCAAACGCCCTTGAGCGCGCGCACGAGGTCGCGCATCGTCAGCGGATAGAGCCAGACGCGCAGCAGCAGCCACTCGTCGCCTACCTGCACATGCAGCCAGATTTCGTTCAGGCCGCTGTGATAGGGCTGAGGACGCCCGAACCAGCGCACCTGCTCCGGCGCGCAGTCCAGGATGGCCGCGTTGCTGCGCTGGTCATAGGCCGTTATGCGCCTGGCCGTCAGCGTGATATAGATCAGCCCGCGCCACCCTTTGCCGTTGGCCGTCAGCAGGCGGTAACGCGCGTTCCAATCGTCAATGGCGATCAACGCCGGGTCGTCGGCTTGCAGCGCGGCGATGCGTTCACGGATGCGTGCGCGCTCCTGCTGCTTATGGCGCACGCGCAGCGCCAGCCCGCCGAACAGCGCGAACATGAACAAGCAGTAGAGCGGCAGCGCCTGTTCAGGATTCATCTCAACTGGCTTCCGCGCGTTTGCGACGGATGTAGATGACTTCTTCGAACGAGACGTGGACAACGCCCTGCGCATCTACAAGGTCAATCCGGTAGGTTCGTTCGGTCTTGCGTCCCTGTTCCAGATCAGCCTGTATCGCCTCCAACTCGGCAGCTTCCAGCTTGAAATGCGCGTACAGCGTCGATTGGCCGGGTTTCTTGAATTGAATAGAGACAGTTTTGTCCCAGACGAGGTAGTCTGTGCCGAGGTTCATGGCGATCATCGCCATATAGAAAGGGGCGACAGCGGCGTACATGCTCCCACAAAATGTTGTGCCGACATAGTTACGCGTCCAGAAGTTGAGCGGCAGCTTGATTTTCACCTCGCGCCAATCACGCGCCAGGTAGGTAATCCATGCGCCGCTGCCCCGGTAGGACGGCAGCAGATTATAACCCCAGCGGCGGAGGCGGTCTTTGATGCTTTCAGCCATGATGTCTCCCAGGCAGCACTGCCAGATGGGAGACAATCATAGCATGAGAGGGTGGATTTGGTGGAAGAGCGGAAGCGTTATCGTGGTATTCGCGCTGCAATGTGATCAGCAAGATATTCGGCATCTTCGCCGATGCCCATTAGCAGGCCGGACTTTTGTTTGTAAAGATAAGGCATCCCCAGAAAGTACAGTCCAGGATAAGCTGTCACACCACGTTGCGAGATTGGGAAACCATCGGCATCCGTGACAGGCAACTTGACAAGGCTGTAGTCGAAAGCATAGCCAGTTGCCCAGACCACTGAGTTAATGTTTGCCTGTTTCAGATCAAGTTCAAGAATTTCAGACTCTTCATAGCCATCATGCAGTCGAAGTACCTGTTCTTCGGCCAGATCGAGCTGATGCTGCTCAATATAGGCATCCACTGCCTTTAGGAACATAGCTTCCATCTGATCTGTTTTTGCGAGATTATCACGTAGATCTGCTTCTAGAATGAGTTGGTCTGACCGGATTTGCTGAAGATGGCCGAGCAGCCTAACGCCATCACGCGCGAACTGATGCAGGTTGAGGTTGTGTCCGCCCTTCGCGCCAGATACCTGTGGATTGCCAGCAAATTTGGCCTTTGGCGAAGACAGCTTGTCTGCTGTACGTCCGAGCATTCCTATCTTGTCCGCCCAATAGAAACCGTCATATCCCCGGTATCGACGTGGAACACGCCCTACCGCACTCACGCACAGATACACTTGTCGTCCACTCTGATAAAGCTCCTCGGCAATCTGACAACCGGACTGTCCGCTGCCGACCACCAGAACCGCACCATCGGGCAACAACTGTGGATTGCGATATTGTGACGAATGTATCTGCATAATCCTGGCGGGTAGATCACTGCTACAGAGGGGCAGTTTGGGGCGCTGGAACGAGCCCGTCGCAACGATGACATTCTCGGCCTCCAGCGCTTCCCCGTCCAAGAGCAGCACCCGATAGCCAGAATGGCCTTGTTCGACCGAGACTACCTGTGAGTTGTAGCGCACAGGCAATCTATACGTTTCTGCATAGCGCCGGAAATATGCGGTGATTTCATCGCGGGAGAGGAAACCATCTGGGTCGCCAGGGGATCTTAGCCCTGGCAGTTCGCTCATGCTGTTCGGCGTAACGAACGTAAACGAGTCCCAACGGTGATCGTGCCACGCACTGCCGGGATAGGCGGCCTGTTCAAGCACGACATGGTTGAGGTTATGCTGGATCAAAAAGTAACTAAGCGCCAACCCTGCCTGCCCACCGCCGATGATGATTGTATTCATCATTCGTATCCCTTCATGTCAATATTGCATCGACACAAAATAATACGAGCAATACAAACGGTTTGGATTGCAGGACCAACAAGTTAATGGGCAGGCATATGGCGGCAATTTGGCTATGGGATGTCTCCCAGGCAGCACTGCCAGATGGGAGACAATCATAGTATGAGTGTTGTTGTTTAGCCGAAGGCCGGAGTGACGCGCCAGCGGTTAACCAGCGGCGCGGCGCTGTAGCGGGCACGGCGCACCGCACGGTAATCCGGGTTGTCCCACACAATCAATACGCCCCACCCACCCGTCTCTTCAACAGGCAGATAGTTGGGAATCAGCCCGGCGGCTTTGAACCCCTTGTGAAGCTGCTTGCTCAGGTTGGTGTCGAAGCGCTTGCCCGCCACCACGTCGCGCAAATAGGCTTCCGGCGACATCTGGTCGGCCACCTTGGGGTAGTCGATGATGGCGCTGCCCGCGATCATGCCGCGC
>JAEUQX010000209.1 GCA_016788625.1 Anaerolineae bacterium | reverse complement strand
GCCAGGGCGTTTCCTCGTGCTGGTTGGCGGCGCGGTGGCGGAGGTCGAAGAAGCGCTCAAGGCCGGGCGCGAGGCTGCTCCCGACGCGCTGAACGACCATATTTTCCTGCCCGGCGTACACCCCGATGTGGTGCGCGCGCTCGATGGCGGGCGTTCGCCCAAAGCGGATGACGCGCTTGGCATCATCGAAACGCGCAGCGTGCCCGCTGCCATTCACGCTGCGGACAAGGGAGTGAAGGGCGCGGAGGTGACGCTGCTCGAGGTGCGTTTGGCCGATGGGTTGGACGGCAAGGGGCTGGTCTTCTTCACGGGGATGGTCTCGGACGTTGAAGCCGCGCTGGAGATTGCGTGCGGCGCGCTGGAAGCCAGTCAGATTGTCCGCAAGGTGGTCATCTCGCAGCTTCACAGCGAGATGGCGCAGATCGTGCGCAAGAACACCCGCTTTGGCGCACAGGTGGGCTGGGGCAGCCATCCCGATGAGTAACTCCGCGAATGAACAGCAGCTTCGTGAGCAAATCTGCCTGATCGGCCAATTGATGCACCGCAGCCAGTATATAGACGGCGCAAGCGGCAACATCAGCGCGCGGCTGGACGCCGAACGCATCCTGACCACGCCTAGCGGGCTGGCGAAGGGCTTCATGACGCCCGACCAACTCATCATCGTTGACCTGGATGGCATGGTGCTGAGCGCGGGCGACGGCCTGCGTCCCACGTCGGAAATCGTCATGCATCTGGAGTGCTACCGCCAGCGCCCGGATGTGGGCGGTGTCGTCCACGCGCACCCGGCAACGGCCATCGCGCTGACTGTGGCGGGCATTCCGCTGGCGCAGGTACTCATCCCGGAGATGGTCATCACCTTAGGCGTCGTGCCCACGCTGCCCTATGCGACGCCTGCCAGCGACGAGAATCGCCGCCTGATCGCTGAGGCCGTCCGCGAGCATGATGCCCTGCTGTTAGCCTTTCATGGCTCGCTGACGGCAGCAAAAAACGTTTGGGATGCCTATTTGCGTCTGGAGAGTTTGGAACACGCCGCGCGCATCGTCTTCATGGTGGCGCAGCTCGGCGGCGCGCGTCACACGCTATCCGGCGAACAGGTCGAGAAGCTGTTAGCAATCCGCGCCAAATTGGGGCTGCTGCGCCCTGGCGATGCTGAGCGCTTCCAGCAGGCGCTCAACACACTGTAGGGATACCATCTGCCGTTAGCGATTAAGCCTGTTCGCGCACCCCGCGCATCAGCACCCGGCTGACTTCTGGCCGTGTGAATTCCTCTGGCAACAATTCACCCCTCGCCAACCGTTCGCGCACTTGCGTCCCACTCAAAACGACATGCTGGCTGTTTTCGTGTGGGCAGGTCTTCAGGCTGACGACTTGACCACAGGCGCGGCAGAAAAATGTATGCTCAAAGAACAGCGGCGTGATGCCGATCTCTTCCGGCGTGAAGGTGTCGAAGATGTGGTGCGCATCGTAGCTGCCGTAGTAGCTGCCCACGCCTGCGTGATCGCGTCCCACGATGAAGTGCGTGCAGCCGTAATTTTTGCGGGCGATGGCATGGAAGATGGCCTCGCGCGGTCCCGCGTAGCGCATTGCCGCCGGAAACACACCCAGCAGCACGCGCGCCGCCGGGTAGTAAGCGTCCAGCACGGCCTGATAGCTCTCGACACGAATCGCGGCGGGGATGTCGTCGGACTTGGTTTCGCCGACCAACGGGTGCAGCAGCAGCCCATCGACGATTTCCAGCGCCGTCTTCTGGATGTACTCGTGTGCGCGGTGAATCGGGTTGCGCGTCTGGAAGCCGACGATGCGCCGCCAACCGCGTTCGGCAAAGATCTGTCGCGTTTGCTGCGGGGTATAGCGCAGCGCCGCGAACTCGTTTTGTGCCCGGCTCGGCAGGTTGATCACCTGAAGCGGGCCGCCCAGCGCGGTTGTGCCCTGTGCATACAGCCGCGCTACGCCGGGGTGTGCCCGGTCGGTCGTGCGGTAAACGTGCTGCGCTTCGGTGTCGCGATCAATGCTGAAGCGTTCCTGCACGTCCAGCACTGCGAGGATATGCTCGCCGGCGCTGTTGGCTTCGACCAGTGCGACCTGCTGCCCGGCCTGAATATTCCCGGCAGCTTCTTCACTGATGGTCAGTGTGACTGGAATAGACCAGGGCAGGCCGTTTGCCAGCCGCATGGTGTGGACGACCGCTTCGTAATCAGCACGTCCCATGTAACCCGTCAGCGGGCTGAGCGCGCCTGTCGCGATCATTTCCAGGTCAGCCAGGTTGACTTCATTCAGGGTGATGCGTGGCAGCGATTGCGCCAGGTGCAGCATGTTCTCGCGCTGGTCAGCGGGCAGCATCCGGTCAATCAGCACGCCGCCGTGAGGCTTGATTGGGGTGAAGGTCGGGTTCAAACGGGTTGCTCCAGCGGAATAAACACATGAGTCTCCAGGTATTCCAACACGCGCGCTGTGCAGGATTCGACGCTTTCGCGGTCGGTATTGAGCGTGATCTCCGGCGCTTCTGGCGCTTCGTATGGGTCGCTCACGCCGGTGAAGTTGGGGATTTCGCCCGCCAGCGCTTTGGCGTATAGGCCCTTCACGTCACGCGCCATACACACTTCCAGCGGCGCGTTCACATGTACCTCGATGAAGTTGGTGCAGGCCTGCCGCGCTTTCTGCCGCGCTTCACGATAGGGTGAGATGAATGCGGCGATCACGCCCACCCCGTTGCGCGAGAGCAGCTTGGCGACGTAGCTTACCCGCTCGATGTTCTTGTCGCGGTCTTCTTTGCTGAAGCCCAGATCGCGCGTCAATCCTTCGCGAACCGTGTCACCGTCCAGTCGTTCGATATACAGGCCGCGCGCTTTGAGCTGCTGTTCGAGGGCGGTGGCAATCGTGGTCTTGCCTGCGCCAGAAAACCCTGTCAGCCACAGGGTAAATCCAGGTTGTCGTTGCATGAAGGTGGCTTATCCTAAAGTAGGTGTCTGGTTCAGCGCGATAGGATAAACCTGCGCATCAGGAAAAGCGATAGGCGATCTGAACCAGGAATGCGAACGGGCGAACCTGCTTAGGCTGCCCGTTTGCTGTTCAGATATGCGGTAGACGCCGATCTACTGGACGTACACCCACTGGATGTGCGCCAGTTCGCCATTGATCAGGAAGTGCACCTGCCACCAGCCCGCCTCAAACACGGTCTGTCCGTCGTAGATCAATCCAGTGAGGACGAGCGCGCCGTTGTAGTCGGCATTCAGGACATTCTCTTCCTCGCCCCAGATTTCGCCGGAGGGCGACCACCATTGGATGGCGACGGTTGTATTGTCTTCCAACAGCATCAGCGCGTAGCAGACGTTCAGGTAA
>JAEUQX010000432.1 GCA_016788625.1 Anaerolineae bacterium | reverse complement strand
ACGCGCGTGGCCGAGCGAATATTACCAGACGGTGTATGCCAACGAGACGGGCAGCGCGGAGATGCCCTCCGCTGGGCGCGCCTTCACGCCGGAACTGCTGACTCGCCTGGTCGCGCAGGGCGTGCAGATTGCCCCGCTGATTCTGCATACGGGCGTCGCCAGCCTGGAAGACCACGAACCGCCTTACGAGGAGTTCTACCGCGTTCCAGCGCAGACAGCAGCAGCGGTTAATGCGGCGCGGCAGGCCGGGCGGCGCATCATCGCGGTGGGCACGACGGTTGTGCGGGCGCTGGAGACAGTCACGTTATCCGATGGCATCACCTATCCGGGCGAGGGCTGGACGCGGCTGGTGATCACGCCGGAGCGCGGTCTGCACGCCGTCAACGCCATGCTGACCGGGCTGCACGAACCACGCGCCACGCACCTGGCGATGTTAGCGGCTCTAGCGACGCGGACGCATCTCGCGGTGGCGTATCAGCAGGCGCTGGCGCAGGGCTACCTGTGGCACGAGTTCGGTGATTTGCACCTAATCCTGCCTTGAGCCGTGGTCCGGATCAATCGTATTCAGTGCTGCGGAACGAACCGGGTGAGGTCTCGACCACGCCGACGCGCGGGCACAGGTCGCGCACGAGGCAGGTGCCGCAGCGCGGATAGGTGGGCAGACAGACGGCGCGCCCGAACTGCACCATCAGCGCGTTCCAATGCGGCCACATCGCGCGCGGCAGCACCATTTTGAGTTCATCGTTGATCTTGGGCGGCTGCTTGGTGTTGGGATTGACCAGCCGCAGGCGCTTGCCGATGCGGGCGACATGCACATCCACCGTGATGTCATCGGTAATGCCGTAACCCGTCGCCAGCGTCAGCACGGCCACCTTCCAGCCGACGCCCTTGTACTGCGTGAGTTCGTCTACCGTACGCGGCACGACGCCGCCATTCGCCACTACCCGCTCGCAGATGTCACGCAGATAACGCGCCTTGCTCTCGAAGTAGCTCACCGGGCGGATGGCCTGGCGAATCTGCTCGTCGCTCAGTGCCAGGATCGCATCGGGCGTGCTGGCGAGGGCGAACAGCGCGTTCATGGCTGCGAGCGTTTGCTCCTCGCGGGTCTGCGCGCTGAGCATCGAAGCGACCAGCGCTTTGAAGGGCTGCCCGACGTAGTGGCTGAGCGTGGTCGGCTCCCAATTAGATGCCGCTGCCCGGATGCGGTGGTAAAGTTCCGCGATGCGCTCCGCTTCGTCCATAACACCCTCACTCGATATAACCGAGCGCGCGTAAATGATCAAGCGTGGCGGCGTCGGCTTCCGGCGTCACAAACGGGTCAGCCTCGGCCCGGCGCGACTCGGCCTGCGCCACCAGCGCGGCCAGTTTGCGGCTGAGTTCAGCCGCGCGGTCAGGCTGCGCGGTGACCAGGTTGCGTGTTTCAGCGGGGTCAGCGGCCACATCGTACAGCCCCTCGGCCTGTTCGCCAACCAGCGCCAGTTTGTGCGCCCCGGAATAGATGCCGCGCCGCACGCCGCTTAAGCGCAGACGTTCGACCAGCGCCGGGCTGCGGTGCTGCACGACATTGAGGAAGGTCAGCGGCGGGAAGGCCTCGGCCAGTGCCATGCTGTTCTCCAGGTCGCTGCCCCCGGCCACCTGCGAGAGCGTCAGCCCGGCGACGTTGGCGTTGGGGTCAGCCTCATCCAGCGGCGGACGGCGCACCCTGGCAGCTTCCAGCACGGTGTGGAACAGTCGGCGCGTCGAGACAGTCTGCGTCAGGCGCTGCCCGGCGGGGAAACGCTGCGGGTCATGGATGATCAGCGGCACATGCACGAGTTCCTGATAGACGACGAAGCCGTGTCCGAAGAAATCATGGTCGCCGTGTCCCTCGCCATGATCGGCGCAGATGATTACAGTGGTGTTCTCCAACCCGCCGGACTCGCGCAGGTAGCGCAGCAGCCGTCCGAGCTGTTCATCCTGGTAGGCGATCTCGGCGTCGTAGAAGCTGTCGAGCGCGTCGCGTTGCCAGTCTTCGAGCGGTGCATCCGGCGGGCTGGCCCAGCGCGCGGCATCGGCGTTGAAGGCACGAATGAAGGCATATGCGCGTTTGTCTTTGCGCAGCCCCGACGCGATTCTGTCTAGCACATCCTGCGGCGGGTTGTAGGGCAGGTGCGCGCCCATCAGGTTGAGGAAGGCGAACAGCGGTTTCTGTGCCCCGCCCGCGTGGTGCTGCTTCCAGTAGGTCAGCAGGTCTTCGACCGAGTGCGCGGTGTTGCCCTTATAGTTGATCAACCGCGTCCAGAGGGGCACGAACAGCGGGTTGAGCGACATGCGGAACAGGAAATCCGAATGGGCGAACTGGTTGCCGAGCGGGCGGGCGACATGGCGGCGGAAACTTCGCAGCAGGTCGCGGTGCAGTTTGCTGCGCTGTGCCTCGCGCGGGCGGAAAGGCGCGGCGCTGGCGTAATTGTAGAAGCGCTCGAAGCCGCGCTGCAAGCCGTTGTTCAATACGCCGACCAGCGGGTTGTTGCAGAAGGCGACGGTGTGATAGCCCGCACCGCGCACGATCTCCGCCAGGGTAGGATGCGCCCCGGAAAGCGCGCTGCTGCTCTGTGTGACCTGATGCGTGCTGGGATACACGCCCGTGAACATCGAGGCGTGCGATGGGATCGTCCACTGCGCGGGGGCGACGGCGCGCTCGAAGACGGTCGCCTGTGCGGCGAAGGTGTCCAGGTGCGGCGAGGTCGGGCGGGCATAGCCATAAGCCGAGAGGTGATCACGCCGCAGCGTATCCAGCACGATGAAGAGAATATCCGGTTTCGAGGCTGGCATGGTTTGATTCCGCAAATTGAGAGTCGGTGAAACAGGATAGCACCGCTACAATGGCAGAGCAATTGCCACCTTGATTTACCGAGAGGACCAGACCCCATGACGATTTCACGTTTGTTGACGGGCGCGCGCGTGCGGCTGACCCCGCTGAACGGCTACGACGTGACTACGCTGGCGCGCTGGCAGTTCGATAACGAATACCTGCGGATGCTGGGCGCAGAGCCGGCCATGCCGCGCAACGAACAGCAGGTCTCCGACTGGATGCGCGAGGGCCAGCGCGGGCGCGATAACTTCCTCTTCGGCATCCGCACGCTGCACGATGATAATCTGATCGGCTTCGTCGAGTTGGGTGAGGTGCTCTGGCCGCACCGCAGCAGTTGGCTCGCCATCGGCATTGGCGAGATTGATCAGCGTGGGCAGGGTTATGGCAGCGAGGCGCTGTCTCTGGTACTGGACTTTGCCTTCCGCGAATTGAACCTGCATCGCGTGCAGCTCACGGTATTCAGCTACAACACGGCGGCGATTGGGCTGTATGAAAAGCTGGGTTTCACGCGCGAGGGGGCATACCGCGAGTTCCTGGAGCGCGACGGTCAGCGCCACGACATGCTGCTCTACGGCATCCTCCGCCGCGAGTGGGCCGTGCGGTAGCTAGGACTTCGCTTCCATCGGTGCGCTCAAATGCCCCTCCCAACGGGGGTAGGAGGGGTAGCGGCGAAGGTTTTACGAGTGCCAATAGAAGCGGAACGAGCCATCTAGTGGCAGTGGTTCTGTTCCGTATATATAGCGGTCGAAGAAGTCAGACCAGTCCATGCGGCTGATAGCTTCCAGTGAACGCTGCACGTCGCCAACCGTGTAGGGTTCGCGTGTCAGGCAATGACGATCATACATGTAACGGAACAGGTGATTCAGGTTTAGGCCGCGCCGTACCAGCACACCATCGATCATATAAGCAACGAGTGAGCCTTTGTTGTATAGATTGTAGTGATAGGTGTCGTCGCCCGTTTCCTGCCAGTAAAGGCTAGTTTCTGTGAGCGGCACATCGTATTGCGTGCCGATGGTGGCCTGATATTTACGCCAGTGATCCTGCATCCACTGCTGGAAGATGGAGTAACCCGCATGGCGCGAGGCATCATACTCGGTCATGCCTTCGCTGGACCATTTGGCTGAACTGGCGCGCCCGTCCACATCAGAGGGATGCGGCGCGGCACAGCTACCCCACCAGGCGTGGAACATGCCGTGCGCGATCCACTGTTGATAGACGCTCACCTCCGCCAGATCTTCTTCCCACCCGACGCCGGGTTCGCCGCCATGCCAGTTGATTGGTTCGTTCTTGTATAACAGGGTGAAACTATTCCAGGGAAACCCTCCGAAGAGGTGCCAGTCGTGATCCCACAGCGTGAGCGCAAAGGCGGCTATCTCGCGCTGCTGGCGCATCGTCAGGGGCAGCGTTTTCTCGAAGGCAATTGTCACTGGGCGGCGGTGCAGATTGAGGGTGAAGACATTATAGTCGGTGGTGTTATAGGCCAGAAAACCGGGCGGAAAATCCCACTCTGGCGGATTAGGGAATGGTTCGGCGGGGTGGCCGGGGGCACGATGCCAGAACGTGGGTAGGGATGGTTGTGCTGTCAGGGTTTGTGGGGCGAGGATAAGGATGATGACCATGACAGCCAGAAGACACGCTCTCCTGGAAGTCATTAGAGAATCCTTTCTAACGAGCCGTATGTAAGAACCTCCTGCCAGGCCGCATTGGACGGATCTATTGGGGAAGTTAATTTATATCATCGCACGATTTTGGTGGCGTGTATAGTGATAGAATTCACAATGTGGATAAACGCAGGTATGTGGTGAGGCATGATAGGGTAGGGACAAGATATTATATCCCGTCCCCGCGACCCGTGAATGACCGTTTAGAATCTACATCTTACGGCATTGATTGCTGTCACCTTTACGCCCCGTACTTCGCCAGGCGGTTGGCGTGCGCCAGCGCGAGCTGCATCAGCTCGGAGGCGGGGAACTGCCCTAACGCGCCGCCCATGCACTCGCGTTCGCCGTAGGTCTGCGCGCGGTCAGGCATGTGCGTCTTGGGTGCCCACAGCAGCGTCGGCACAGGATGCCAGCTATGCGACTTCATCGTCGCTGGGGTGGAGTGGTCGCCCGTGATGATGACCACATCCGGCTGCATGTCCAGCAAAATCGGCAGCGCGGCGTCCACCGACTCGATCACCTTGACCTTGGCGTCGAAGTCGCCATCCTCGCCCCGGCTGTCGGTGTACTTGATGTGGCAGAAGACGAAATCGTAGTCCTTCCAGATGTCGGCCACGCGCTTGAATTCGTCGCCCGGCCCGTCGTGGCTGTCGGTGGGGATGATGTCCATGCCCACGAGGCGCGCCACACCCTTATACATCGGGTAGACGGCGACGCAGGCGGCCTTAAGCTTGTAGACCTCGCTGTACTTGGGCAGCGCCGGATCCATGGCGAAGCCGCGCAGCGTGACCATGTTGGCGGGTTCGTGTCCCTTCAGCACTTTAGCGGCCTCGGCAATCCACTGATTGACCAGCGCTGCCGTGCGTTCCGCCGCCGGGTCGAGCGCTCTGGCGGGCAGCGGTGGGACACCCGTAATCTGCGGGTCGGTGTCGGCAATCGCGCCGTTCAGTCCCTCGCCGCGCAGCATCAGGGCGAAACGGTAATCCTGCACGGCCTCGACGATCAGTTCAACGCCGGGAATGCGGATCTGCTTGAGCAGTGCGACGCGCTTGGCGCCTTCTTCACTGTTGATACGCCCGGCGCGGCGGTCAGTGATACGCCCTTCGCCATCGACGGTGCAGAAGTTGCCGCGAATCGCTACATCACCGGGGTTGACTTCCAGCCCGATGCCCGTCGCTTCCAGCACGCCGCGCCCGATTTCGTAGTGCAGCGGGTCGTAACCGAACAGCGCCAGGTGTGCCGGGCCGCTGCCGGGGGCGATGCCGCGCGCGACTGGGATGGTCAGCCCGGTGCTGCCTTCGCGCGCCAGGCGATCCATATTGGGCGTATGCGCGGTTTCCAGTTCGGTCAGTCCGTCGGAGGTGCGCGGCAGGCCGCCGAGTCCGTCCATAACCAATAAGAGAATTTTGCCACCACTGTCGTGCAGCAGGCGGCTGAGCAGTTCAAAGTTCGCCATTGATCGTTCCTCTTGCATCAACGTATTGGATTCAGCACGGTTGTAACGTCCGCTGCGGCGTGTGTCAAGGCATTACGCCCGCAGCGACTGCCGCAGTGCATCCATGCCTGTTTGAACACTGAAGTTGGCATTAAATACCGATGTGCCCGCGATCAGCACGTTTGCGCCCGCTTCGGCGCACAAGCGCGCTGTTTCGGTGTTGACGCCGCCATCGACTTCCAGGTCGATTTCGCGGCCTGTCGCCGTGATCATCTCGCGCAGGCGGCGCATCTTCGGCAGTGTCTCCGGCAGGAAGGACTGGCCGCCGAAGCCGGGATTGACCGTCATCACCAGTATGACATCCACGAGGTGCATGATCTCGCTGAGCAGCGCGGGCGGGGTGTGCGGGTTGAGGGCAACCCCCGCGCGGCAGCCCAGCCCTTTGATGGCTTGCAGCGTGCGGTGCAGATGCGTGCAGGCTTCCCAATGCACGCTGATCGTCGCTGCCCCGGCCTTGGCGAATGTCCCCAACAGGTGATCGGGTTCGACGATCATCAGGTGGACATCGAGCGGCAGATGTGTGGCGCGGCGCGCGGCTTCCACGACCAGCGGCCCCATGCTGATATTCGGCACAAAACGCCCGTCCATCACGTCAACGTGGATCAGGTCTGCGCCAGCGGCTTCGGCTTCCTGGATGTGTTGTCCCAGGCGTGTAAAGTCTGCCGCCAGAATTGAAGGGGCAATGCGAATGGTGGGGGTCACGGATGGCCTTCTTTCTCAAGGTGCGGATGCGTGAGCAGATCAATTGACCAAACGGGTTTCGATGATCTGCCCATCTCCTAGTATACTCAGCCCAGGCCAAAGTTCAGAGAAAGGGATGCTACCATCATGGAATACCGTCGCACAGGAAAATGGGGTTTGCAGGTCAGCGCGATTTCGCTGGGGGCCTGGCTGACCTACGGCAGCAAGCGCGTCGAGCGTGACATGGCGAAGGAGTGTCTCCGTAAAGCCATCGAGAGCGGCATCAACTTCATCGATGTTGCCGACATGTACTCGTTTGGCGAGGCGGAGCGCGTCGTAGGTGAAGTCATCAAGGACTACAAACGCAGTGACCTGGTGATCAGCACCAAGGCATATTGGCCGATGAGCGAGAACCCCAATGATCGCGGCCTCTCGCGCAAGCATATCACCGAGTCGGTCAATAAGTCGCTCAAGCGCTTCGATATGGAGTATGTAGATATTTTCTTCTGTCACCGTTTTGATGATGTTGTGCCGCTGGAAGAGACTGTTCGCGCCATCGAAGACCTGATCCGGCAGGGCAAGGTGTTGTACTGGGGTACGAGCATGTGGAACGCCGCCAACATCAACGATGGCATCGCGGCGGTGCAGGCCGTGAACGCCAATCCGCCCATCGTCGAGCAGCCAGAATACAACATGATCGACCGCGAGTTCGTCGAGGGTGGACTAGACACGGCACTCGCCAAGCATGGCATGAGCATGGTCGTGTGGAGTCCGCTGGCGCAGGGCATCCTGACAGGCAAATATAACAACGGCATCCCGGAAGGCAGCCGTTACCAGGCGGTCGATTGGTTCAAAGATCACGTCACCGAGGCCAAGCTGGAGAAGGCTCGTGGCATCGCTAAACTAGCGGCTGAGATGGGCACGACCTCGGCGGCCTTAGCCATCGCCTGGGTGCTAAAGAACCCGCTGGTCGCCAGCGCGATCACGGGCGCGACGAAGATTTCGCAGATTGATGAGAACCTCAAGGCGCTGGATGTGAAGATCACGCCGGAGATTAACGAACGCATCGAAGCCATTCTGCAAAACAAACCCGTCGTGCAGAAGCATAACTGAACGAAGACGATATGGGGCAGGACGCCGCAACCCTGCCCTTCGTCAGTTTCCTAACTGTGCCCCAGCACAGGATGCGGCTTGTAGGGCGCTTCCAGGAACGTTACATCCTCGTCGGAGAGCTTGATGTCCAGCGCGGCAACCAGTTCATCCAGTTGATAGAGCTTGCTGCTGCCGATGATCGGGCTGCTGATGCCCGGCTTGTGCAGCATCCACGCCAGCGCGATCTGCGCCGGAGACTTGCCCAGTCGCCCCGCCAGTTCAATCACGCGGTCGAGTGTCTCGAAGTCGTTGTCCTGGTAGTACATGTAATGTGCGAAGTCGTCGGTTTTGGCGCGTGCCGTCTCGCCACCCTTGTTGCGCGTGCGGTTGCCTGCCAGGAAACCGCGCGCCAGCGGACTCCAGGGGATGATGCCGACGCCCTCGCTGCGGCAGAGCGGGTTCATCTCACGGTCTTCTTCGCGGTAGACCAGGTTGTAGTGGTTCTGCATCGTGGCGAAGCGCGTCCAGCCGTGCAGGTCTGCGAGGTACAGCGCTTTGGTGAACTGCCAGGCGTACATGCTCGATGCGCCGATGTAGAGCGCCTTGCCCGCTTTGACGACATCGTGCAGGGCTTCCAGCGTCTCTTCGAGCGGCGTCTCGCTGTCCCAACGGTGTATCTGATACAGGTCTACATAGTCCATGCCCAGGCGGCGCAGCGAGCCATCGATGGACTCCATGATGTGCTTGCGCGAAAGGCCGCGCTGGTTGGGTTTCTCACCCATTGGATGATAGACCTTGGTCGCCACGACCATTTCGTCGCGCGGGAGCAGTTCGCGCAGCGCCCGCCCGGTGACTTCCTCGCTCATGCCCAGCGAATACATGTCGGCGGTGTCAAAGAAGTTGATGCCGAGTTCGACGGCGCGGCGAAAGAACGGGCGGCTCTCGTCCTCGTTCAGCACCCACTCGCGCCATTGTGAGGTGCCATAGGTCATGCAGCCCAGGCACAGGCGCGAAACTTTCAAGCCGCTGCGTCCGAGATTGATGTAGTCCATGTAAACCTCTTCCTGATACGCTATGTGCCGAACGGAATCAACGACAACAGCAGCGTCATCGTCACCAGGCTCGCCAGCGTGCTGACGACGACCGCGCTGCTGACGAAGGTGGCATCCCCGCCGAACTCCGCTGCGACAACTGCCGCATTGACCGCTGTCGGCATGGCCAACTGTACGACCAGCGCAAAGCGTTCCAGGCCGGAGAAACCGAGCAGGGCGGTCAAGAGCACGGCCACCAGCGGAGAGACGATCAGGCGTGTACTCACCACCATCAGTAAGGCCCGCCAGCGCTGCCCAATCTGTTCACGCAGGGAAGCACGCGCGAGCTGCATCCCCAGGAGCAGCAGCAGGATTGGAATGCTGGCCTGTCCCACGAGATGTGTGGCGCGGGTAATCGCAACCGGAAGTTCGATGGCGAACAGATTGACGGCCAGCGCCGCCAGCATGGACCACATCAACGGCGTCCTGAAGACCGTCAGTAAGGCCGCGCTGCTGCTCAACCGTCCGCGCGAGGACAGAAACACACCGACGGTGGTTGTGACGATGGAGTTCAGGGCGACGATGACCACCGCTTTGGGGACGGATTCCTGCCCGAATGCGAACGTGACGATGGGAAGTCCCAGATTGCCCGTATTGACCAAGACAACGCACAGCATCATCGCGCTTTGCGTCGAGCGACCGAGCGCGCTGAATGGCCGCGCGACGAGCCAGGCGATGATGATCAGCACGACTGTCACGCTGAGAACCAGCAGTGCCAGCCGCCCGATTTCGCCCAGGCTGAGCGCCGAAGATGTCAGGTTGTCGAACAGCAGCGACGGGATGAGGACGTAGATCGAGATGCGCGTGTATGAGGTCAATTCAGGCTCGAAGTATCGCCCAAAGCTGTAACCAACGGCCACAGCCAGCACAACAGGCAGAATGACCTCGGTGAGGATGCGGATGTCCAATGCCATGTTAGAGCGCAGAATCGGGCGTGTTGGCGGATGATCCGCGCAGGATGACATTGGCTTTGAGCTGGCCGCAGCCCGCGTCGATGTCGATACCCCGCCGCACGCGCACGGTCGCGCTGACGCCGTAACTATCGAGGATAGCGATGAACTGCTCGATGCGCTCGGCAGCGGATGGCCCCAGCCCATAACCGCCCGTCGGATTGAGCGGGATAATGTTGACGTGGCAGAGCATCCCTTTGAGCAGTCCGCCAAGGGTATGCGCCTGTTCCAGCGAATCGTTCTTGCCCTGGATGGCAGCCCACTCGAAGGTGATGCGCCGCCCGCTCTTTTCGACGTATTCGCGGCAGGCAGCCATCAGATCGGCCAGCGGCCAGCGCTTGTTGATGGGCAGCAGCGCGGTACGTTCGGCATCGGTGGCGGCGTGCAGGCTGATGGCCAGCTTGACCTGCAAGCCTTCGCCAGCAAAGCGGCGAATCTGCGGCACGAGGCCGACGGTGCTGACGGTGATATGGCGCGCGCCGATGCCCAGGTCGCTCATTAAGCGACGGATGGCGGTGACGGAAGCGTCGTAGTTATGGAACGGTTCGCCCATACCCATCAGCACCACATTGCTCAACCGTTCGCCCTGGCCGTGCAGATCACGGGCGAAACGCACGGCCTGCTCGATGATTTCGGCGGCGGTGAGGTGGCGTGCGAAGCCCATCTGTCCGGTGGCGCAGAAGACGCAGCCCATTGCGCAGCCCGCCTGGGTGGAGATGCAGGCAGTGCGGCGGTCGTCGTCGTAGGGCATCACTACCGACTCGATCAGTTGACCATCGTCCAGACGATAAAGGCGCTTGAGTGTGCCGTCGTGGCTGGACTGCTCCGCGACCATTTCCAGCACGCCGAGCGTCGTCTCATTCTGGAGGCGGGTACGCAAGGGCTTGGAGAGGTTGGTCATGGCATCAAACGAGGCGACCGGATTCTCGTAGAGCCACGACCAGAGTTGTTTGGCGCGGAAGGCCGGTTCACCCCAGCTCTTCAGCAAATCAGTCAGCCCATCCTGCGACAGGCTGTAGAGGTTAATTGTCATTCGTGCTTCTATCTCTTTCTGCGGGTCGTTGCCAGCGCCAGCACCGCGATGACCGCCAGCCCCAGGACGAACAGCATCAACGCGGATGTTGTGTCGCTGAATGGGTCAAATTGGAAAGGCGGCACTGCGGTTGGTGCGGGTGTGTTCAGGCTGCCAGCCGGACGCGGGGTCACGCTCGGCGGCGGCGCGGTATCGGTGGCCGTTGGTGTGCGTGTGGGCTGTGGTGTGGCAGAGAGCACGCCGGTTACAGTAGGTGTTGGTGTGGTGGTTGGCGTCGCGCTGGGCGTATGTGTGGCAGTGGCCGTTGGTGTGCGCGTTGCGGTAGGTGTAGGTGTGGCGGCCTGATACGGGGTGAAGTTGAAGGCGGATAGTGCGCCCTCGCTGAACAGCCAGCGTTCCATCCCGCTGATCACCGTGCTGACACTGCGCCCCGTCGCTGCCTGATACGCACTCTCGAACGACTCGCTGCTGCCTACGTCGCGCGCCAGCTTGAACAGACCGTCGACGCCGATCTGCGCGGCGATATACAGCACCATGCCGTAGCTCTGCGCTTCCCAACGTTGGCTGTCATCCGTGCTGGCCGGTCGGGTCGTCATCGCATTTAGCGTGAAAAGGCTGCTGCTGCGCGAGGCGGCTTGCAG
>JAEUQX010000167.1 GCA_016788625.1 Anaerolineae bacterium | reverse complement strand
CTCCGGCACATGATCGAGGTCGCCATTCAGGATCATGCGGAATCCGCGCACCGTGTCCTTCACCTTCACGTAGCGACCTTCGCGCCCCGTGAACTGCGTCGCCACGAAGAACGGCTGGCTGAGGAACAGCTCGATCTTTCGGGCGCGCGACACCAGGAGCTTGTCATCGTCGGAGAGTTCATCAATACCGAGAATGGCGATGATGTCCTGCAGGTCTTTGTAACGCTGGAGCACCTTCTGCACTTCACGCGCCGTCTGGTAGTGTTCTTCACCAACGATCAGCGGGTCAAGAATCTTGCTGGTGCTCGCCAGCGGATCGACCGCCGGGAAGATACCGCGCGACGCAATCGAGCGTTCCAGCGCAATCGTTCCGTCCAGGTGCGTGAACACCGCCACTGGCGCGGGATCCGAGTAGTCGTCTGCGGGCACGTACACAGCCTGCATCGAGGTGATCGAACCGGTCTTGGTCGAGGTGATGCGTTCCTGAAGCTGCCCCATCTCGTCCGCCAGCGTGGGCTGATAACCGACCGCCGAGGGCATACGGCCGAGCAGCGCGGACACTTCCGAACCCGCCAGTGAGTAACGGAAGATGTTGTCGATGAACAGCAGCACGTCCTTGCCTTCATCGCGGAAGTGCTCGGCCATCGTCAGGCCAGAGAGCGCCACGCGCAGGCGCACGCCCGGCGGCTCATTCATCTGGCCGAAGGTCATCGCCAGCTTGTCCAACACGCCCGCTTCGTCCATTTCATGGTAGAGCGCCGTGCCCTCGCGGGTACGCTCACCGACGCCCGCGAAGACCGAAAGGCCAGAGTGCTGCGTGGCAATTGAGTTGATCAGTTCCTGAATGGTCACAGTCTTGCCGACGCCCGCGCCGCCGAAGATGCCGACTTTGCCGCCCTTCGACATCGGCGCGATCAAATCGATAACCTTCATGCCCGTCTCGAACACTTCAATCTTGGTAGACTGTTCTTCGAAGGTCGGAGCCGATGCATGAATAGCGCGACGCTGTGTACCAGCGGGCACATCCTCGCCGCCATCAATAGGGCGACCCAGCACGTTGAACACGCGGCCCAGGGATGCGGCGCCCACCGGAACGCTGATCGGCGTGCCCAGCGCGTAAGCCGGAACGCCGCGCTGCAAACCGTCGGTCGTGTCCATCGCTACGGTGCGGACGGCATTGTCGCCCAGCAGGGTCTGCACTTCCAGAATCAGATCGTCGCTGCCATCGCGCGGCACACGAATCGCTTCAAAAATATCCGGCAGTTGACCGGGCGGGAAATCCACGTCGACGACCGCGCCCAACACCTGCGAAATACGTCCTTGAACTTCAGCCATGTACTTCTCTCCTCCATTCGCCTGTAGGCTGGCTACTCTTCACGCCCGCCCGTGAGTTTGTCCTGGTAATCCTTCAAACCGACCCAATCGCCGCGTAGCGCAAAACCCGCCTGCTTTGCCCAGGTCGTGAGACTGGGAGCAAAACGCAGACCAGCCGTCTCAATCGCGTTCTTGATCTGCTCTTCAGTCGATTCTGCGAGTTTCGCAAAACTGTCGATGCCCGCCGCAACCAGCGCGGCTGACATCTTCGGCCCGATGCCTTCGACGACGGTCAGATCATCACCACTCTTCTTGGCCGAGCGCGGGCTGCTCTTGGCAGGCGCCGCTGCGCGAACAGCGGGTTGTGATGCGCCATTTGTACCGGGCTTGTGCGCCACGATCTCGTCAGCCAGCTTGTCAATCGAGTCCTGCAGCGCTTCCGAGCCACCCACAATATCGAGGATTTCCGCCGTGATCGCCGCCTGACGCGCCTTGTTGTAGACCAGCGTCAGATCGCCCATCAACTGCACCGCGTTGTCCGACGCATTACGCATCGCGACCATACGCGCCGAGTGTTCGCTGGCCTGGCTTTCGAGCAGCGCCTGATACAACTGAAGCTGTGTGAAGCGCGGCACGATCTCATCGAGGATCGCTGCCGGGTCCGGCTCGTATTCATACGACGAGGTACCCGCGCTCACATCCGGCACTTTCTTCAGCATCTCCGCGGCAACCATATCCTCTGTGGCATATGGCAGCAGCGGCAACCAGCTCAGCACCACCGGGCGCTGCGTCAACGTGTTGATGAAATCGGTATAGGCGATGAAGACATCATCCACCTGTCCGCTCAGGAATTCGTCAATTGCCAACCGCGCAATCGGCGCAATGTTAGCGATCGTCGGGTCGGCGGGCATCCCGCTGAACTCCGCGACCACATTCGCGCCAATGCGGATGAGCGAATCGCGCCCCTTCTTGCCAATCGTGACGAAGCGCACGGGCTTGCCGAGACGTTCGGCAAAGCGCATTGCCACACGCACAATATTGGTGTTGTACGCGCCTGCCAGACCACGATCAGAGGTGATCAGAACGATCATCACCTGCTTGAGGTCTTCGCGCGCGGTGAGCAGAGGATGCAGCGGCACCCCCTTCGTCGCAGTGCTTTGCACATTCAGCAGAATTTCCCAGGCCTTTTCGGCGAAGGCGCGGCTCGCCAGAACGCGAGCTTGTGCCTTGCGCACGCGGGAAGCGGAGACCGCCTCCAACGCGCGCGTAATCTGCGAGATGTTCTTGACGCTGCGGATACGTTTCTTTACTTCGCGTGCTGTAGCCATATCCTTCTCCTTGAACCTCCCCCTGATAAAAGCGGCGTACCAGACCGATGCCGCAGCCGCTCAACCGGGTTGCAGGCTCTAGCTCCAGCTCGCATTAAAGGTATTCAGCGCGTCCTTCAACTTGCCCTCTTGCTCGTCGGTGAGCGTCTTGTTCTGGGCAATGCCGTTGGCGAGATCGGCGAACTGTGTGTTGAACGCACGGATGAACCCAGACTGCCACTCCTTAACGCGATCAACGGGCACGTTGTCCAGGTAGCCCTTCGTACCCGCGTAGATCAGCGCGACCTGCTCGGCGAGGGGCAGCGGCTGGTACTGCGGTTGCTTGAGCAGTTCAGTCAGACGCAGACCACGATCAAGCTGCTGCTGCGTAGACTTGTCCAGGTCGGAACCAAACTGCGCGAACGCGGCCAGCGAGCGGAACTGCGCCAGGTCCAGACGCAAACCACCAGCGACCTTCTTCATCGCCTTCGTCTGCGCATCACCACCCACGCGGCTGACGCTGATACCCACGTTGATCGCGGGGCGCGTGCCTGCGTAGAACAATTCCGGCTCCAGGTAAATCTGGCCGTCGGTGATCGAAATCACGTTCGTGGGCACATACGCCGACACGTCACCGAGCAGGGTCTCGATGACAGGCAGCGCGGTCAGACTGCCGCCGCCGCGCTCGTCGCTGAGCTGCGCGGCGCGTTCCAGCAAACGGCTGTGGAGATAGAACACATCACCGGGATAGGCTTCACGTCCCGGAGGACGGCGCATCAGCAGCGAAACCTGGCGATACGCCCAGGCGTGCTTGGAGAGGTCATCATAGACCACCAGCGCGTCCATCTTGTTTTCCATGAACCATTCGCCGATGGCGCAGCCAGAGTACGGAGCAATATACTGCATAGCAGCTGGGTCGGAGGCCGAAGCGACAACGATGGTGGTATATTCCATCGCGCCATACTCTTCCAGCAGCGATACCAGACGAGCGACCTCACCACGACGCTTGCCGATGGCGACGTAGATGCAGTAGAGGTTCTTGCCCTTCTGGTTGATGATCGTGTCGATGGCAATCGCGGTCTTGCCGGTCTGACGGTCGCCGATGATCAACTCACGCTGACCACGACCAATTGGGGTCATCGAGTCGATGGCGATAATACCGGTCTGCACAGGCTGGTACACATTGCGACGCTCGATCACGCCGGGGGCAATACGCTCAATGTTATAGAATTCAGCCGCTGCGATTGGCCCTTTGCCGTCCACCGGGTTACCGAGCGCGTCGACCACGCGGCCAACCATGCCCATCCCAACGGGGATCGAAGCGATACGACCAATCGGACGAACCTCGTCACCTTCCTGAATTTCGTCGTATTCACCGATGATGATGATACCGACGTTATCCTTTTCCAGGTTAAAGGCAATGCCAACCACGCCGTTGCTGAAACGCACCAGTTCGCTCATGCGAACATTGCTCAACCCGGCAACGCGAGCGATACCATCGCCCACCTCGGTCACATGGCCGACTTCAACCGCCTCGATTGCGGGCTGAAAGTCTTCAACCTGTTTTAACAGAGACTGAAAAATATCGTTGGAGATTGCAGCCATCAAGGCCTCCTTCAGCTTGAAATACCTATGCTATCAGCGTTCACCGCTGGTAAAAGCCGCTGAATATGGTGATATGTATGGTGGTAGAATCAGAACTCGGTTGATTGTAACTGATGAAATACGCTCTGTCCACTTTTTCACAAGCCAAAATCGAGTAAAGATTTTACGAAAGTTTCCGACATTTCAGCGCAAAGTGTGTCATAATAAGAATTAAAAATTGATTAGACTATCAACGCTATGTGGCAACCTAACCTATACGCACTTCCACTGCTCGCTGGCCTCATACCGCTGATGATCGCCATCAGCGCGACATGGCCGTATCGTGCCCAACAGTCCGGACGTTTCTTCCTGCTTTTCGCATCGATCATCGCAGGGTTCATGCTAACCTATGCACTGGAGCTGCTCTCCGCTGAACTGTCGCTGATGCTAGTATGGCTCAAATTTGAATATATCTTCTCACTGAGCGCGCCTGTCGTGTGGTTATTGTTCATTCTAGCATACTGTGGGCATGAAGCCTGGATCACCAAGCGCAGCATCATCCTACTCTCCGTGGTACCCGTCGTTCATCTGCTCGCAGTATGGACGAATGAGTTCCACAACCTCAACTGGGCTACCGTTGATGTTCAGTATGCCAACGGACTGGCATTCTTCGCGCGAACATACGGCCCAGTCTTCTGGATAGGCACAATCTACCTCTACTGCGTCGTGATCGTCGCGACAATCGTGATGATCGTCTTCATCGTGCGTTCGCCAAACCTTTATCGCGAACAGATCAGCGCACTTGTGATGGCGGTAATCCTGACGTGGTTGGGGCACATTCTCACCTTAGCTGACCTGACCTTCGTATCCAATCTGGATTTGACGCCCTTTGGCTACGCGCTGGCGTGCGGTCCCATCGTCTGGAGTCTGCTGCGCTATCGCCTGTTCGAAGTGATGCCCGCTGCGCACGATATGGTCGTTCGCAGCATGAGCGACGCCGTGATTATCATCGACACCAGTAATCATGTCGTTGACCTAAATCATGCTGCAGAAAACCTGATCAACAAGAAAGCAGCGCAGGTAATCGGCCAATCCGCCGCAACCCTAGTACCGCAATCGCCGGATGTGCTGGCACGTTACCGCGACATGCGCGAGGCACAGGGAGAACTGATCGTCGGAAGCGGCGATCAGCAGCGCCATCTCGACCTGAGAATATCACCCCTCTACGACCGGAGCGGGCATTTCCGAGCACGCATCATCGTGCTGCGCGACGTTACCGCGGCCAAACGCGCCGAAAAAACCATCAGCCTGTATGCCAGTGAACTGGAAGAACGCAACCGTGAACTGGATGCCTTCAGTCACACTGTCGCCCATGACCTCAAGAGTCCGATCTCAGTCATCCTTGCGAGCATCGATGTCGCGCGCATCATAGAAGCGGACAGCATCACACCCAAGGTGAATGAGACCCTGACGCAGATTGAAACCAGTGCGAACAAGATGACACAGATGATTGACGAACTACTCAAGCTGGCGAAGATACGCGACATTCAGGAAGCCGTGACAACTGTTGATGTCTCCAGCGTCGCGCAGGCGACTGTTGAACGCCTCAAGCTCGATATTCACACGCGCGGCATTGAAGTAGCAGTCAGCGCGGAGATGCCATCGGCACTGGGTCATGCTCTATGGATCGAAGAGATCTTCGCTAATCTAATCGGGAATGCCATCAAATACATTGGCAAAGATAACCCTTCGCCACTGATCACGATCTGCGGGACGCGCCAGGAACAATTCAATCGCTACGAAGTGCAGGATAACGGCGTTGGCATCAAGCCCGAAGACCGCGACAAACTGTTTGAAAAGTTCACCCGTTTCCACCAGGGCGAAGCCAGTGGCATTGGACTGGGTCTCTCGATTGTGCTGCGAATGGTCAAGCGCTTAGGCGGCACCGTTGGCGTGGACAGCGAACCCGGAAAGGGCAGCACGTTCTGGTTCACGCTGCCCGCCGCGAAGTAGACGTATCTAACGGTCGCCGTCCGGATGGCGACCACCACCGCCTCCACCCAGAGACACCGAGCGCTGAAAGGCTGCCCATACCGAACGAGAGATCACCGTCCGCAGGCCGCCCTTCTCCAGGTGGTAGATCGCTTCTGCCGATGTGCCGCCGGGACTCGTGACCTGGTTCCGCAGTTCCGCCGGGTGCAGGCCGGACTGTGCCGCATACTCGACCGAGCCGCGCATCGTTTGTAGCACCAAACGCTCGGCGTCGCGTCGCGAAAAACCCATATGCACGCCCGCATCAATCAGGGCTTCCATGAACAGGAAGATGTATGCCGGCCCCGTGCCGCTCAAAGCTGTCGCCATATCCAGATAACGTTCGTCATCCACATAAATCTGCTCACCCAGCGCGCCCAACAGCGCCTCGGCCTGCGCACGCTGCTGTGGTTCCACTTCCGGGGTTGCCGTCCAAACGGTAATACCCTGGCCGATCTGTGCCGGGGTATTGGGCATCGCCCGTACCACGTTGGTGTTCGCCACACCATCCGCGATGGTCTTGATACGCGCCCCGGCAATGATGCTCAGCACCAACTTGGCCGCGTGCGCCCCGCGCCGCACTTCTGGCATGACATGCGCCAGAACCTGTGGCTTGACCGAGAGTACGAGAATGTCAGCATTCTCAGCGGCCTGATGATTATCGGTTGTCCCGCGCAGCCCGTAAGCCGCTTGCAGTTCGGCCACCCGTTCACCGCGCGGGTCTGCCGCTACGATCTGCTCTGGCGCAATCAGCCCCTTGTTGAGCAGCCCTTTGATCATGGCTTCGCCCATCACGCCACTGCCGATAAAAGCCACTTTCATGTTTTCAAGTGCCATGATGGTTATCCTTGCTTGCCATGCACATAGGGGAGTTCATCTTTCCAGCGCTGTGCCGCCGCCTCGACTCGCGCACGATGGACACTCACGCCGATACCGGGCGCTGTCGGCGCGGCGATGCGGCTGTGTTCGCCCAGCACAAATGGCGGTTCGGTCAGGTCAGGCGCATAGTAGCGGTCAGTCGCGGAGATGTCGCAGGGCAGTGTCACAGCAGGCAGTGAGGCAAACGCCAGATTGGCCGCGCGCCCTACCCCGGTCTCCAAAAGACCTCCAATCCACAGCGGCAGATCATGGGCGGCGCAAATGCGGTATATCTCCAGACTCTCGGTATAGCCGCTTACACGCGCGGGCTTCAGGTTGAGAATGCGGCACGCACCAAGATCAAGTGCCAACCGCAAATCATTAGCGGAGTGGATGCTCTCGTCCAGGCAGACGGGTGTCTTGAGCAGCGGTTGCAGCTTGCTGTGTTCGTAGATGTCGTTGTAACCCAGGGGCTGCTCGATCATCAGCAGCTTGAAGGCATCCAACTGTTGGAGATGTTCGCTGTCGGCCAGAGTGTAGGCGCTGTTGGCATCCAGCATCAGCAGGATGTCGGGATAGACTGCCCGCACCCCGCGCGCCAGTTCCACATCCCAACCCGGCTTAATCTTCAGC
>JAEUQX010000288.1 GCA_016788625.1 Anaerolineae bacterium | reverse complement strand
TGGGGGTGAGGTTTCTGGATAGATACTAGGCTCAATTCACCCCTCCCCTGGCCCCTCCCCATTTCGCTACGTTCATGGAGAGGGGAAGCAAATTCAACTGTGGGTCTAGATACGCTACAGTGTACTAAGCCAGTTCAAGCTGCGGTTGAGTCTGCGGCTGGCGCGCTGTCACCCGCATGGCGAAGCTCTCGCGCGGGCGCAGCGTGAGCATCTGCTGCGGCACAACCTGCTGGCCGGGGACGAGTGCGAGTTCAAAGCGGCTGCCGACCAGCGCCAGGATCAGGCGCGCTTCCATGATGGCGAACTGGTTGCCGATGCACACGCGCGGCCCGCCGCCGAAGGGCAGATAGGCATAGCGCGGGATGTGCTTCTCATTCTCTGCTGAGAAGCGTTCCGGGATGAAGGCATCCGGCTGCTCGAAGTAGCGACTGCTGCGATGCATGGCGTAGATGCTGATCTGCATCAGCGCGTTTTTCGGTACGCGATGACCGCCCAGTTCCAAGTCCTGGTACGGCGAACGGCTGAGACCCGGCGCGGGCGGGAACAAGCGCATGGTTTCCTTGATGACCATCTCGTTATAGGGCAGGTTCGGCAGATCGGCCAGTGTGGGTACACGCCCGCCCAGCACGCTGTCGAGTTCGGCCTGCATCTTCGCCAGCACGTCGGGATGCTGCGCCAGCAGATACCACGCCCAGGTCAAAGCGTTGGCGGTCGTCTCGTGCCCGGCGAGGAACAGCGTCATCGCCTCGTCGCGAAGCTGCTTATCGTTCATGCGCTCGCCATCTTCATCCTGCGCCAGCAGCAGCATCGAGAGCAGGTCGCCCTCGTCCGCCCCGGAAGCGCGGCGTTCACTGATCACCCGGTTGATGATCGCGTCCAATTCCGCGATGGTGCGGCGCTGGCTGATGCGGCGCGGCGTCGGCATCCAGTCCGGCAGGCGGATGGGCGCGTTCAGCCGTTCGTTGGCCGCATCCAGGATGTGGTTGAGCAGCACACCCACGCGGTCGGCATCGCCGGAGACATCGGCGTTGAACAGCGTCTTGGCGACAATTGCTAGCGTCAGCTTCATCATCTCGCGGTCGATCAGCACCGTCTGCCCGCTGCGCCACTTATCGAGCATCTGCTCTGTATGGGCGATCATCGCTTCGGCATAGCTTTCGATGCGGCGGTAATGAAACGCGGGCTGCGCGAGTTTGCGCTGGCGCTTCCAGAAGTCGCCTTCGCTGGTCAGCAGACCATTCCCGGCGAACGGCTCGAAGGCCGATTTCATGATGCCCTTGTGGAACTCCGCTGTGCGTTCGACCAGGATTTCGTGTGTCAGTTCCGGGTCTGCGACCTGATAGACTTCAATGTTGCCGAAGCGGCTGTAGGTGAAGCTGCCGTACTCGTCGGACATGCCGCGCGCGTAGGCCAACGGGTCGAACTTCTCACCAAAAAGGATGATCTTGATGAACTCGATCCAGCCAACACGCTGGCCGGGAGGGAAGGTATCTGCCTGGGTCATGGAGCGTATGTGCCTTTCTTCACAATAGATGCTACCGAGTGTAAAATAATGTCTATCAGGCGTCAACTTATCAGGAGTGACAGGATGTCAGTTCTGGACATGTATCCACAAACACGGGCGGATCGGCGGCGCGCCCAAACGCACGAACTGTTGAAACAGGCGGCGGCGGATGTGCTGGCCGAGGTCGGCTATCAAAACCTGACCATCAAAGCGATCACCGAACGCGCCGATGTGGGCTATGGCACGTTCTACCTGCACTTCCCCGATAAGGACGAAATTGTCTGGGCAGTGATCTACGACATCGCTGAAGAACTGCGCCAGCGTGTTGATGCGCTGGTGGCGGATGTGCCCTTCCCGCGCCGCGAGTTCCTGTCGTGGATCGAGATATTCCGCTTCGTTGAGTCGAACAAACAGGGCTTCGCGGATTTCTTCGGTTCGGGGGGCAGCAGCAAACTGCTCCAGCGTTACCAGGATTACGTGGCCGCTGTACATGAGCGCAACCTGCGCGCCGGAGTGTATTCCTCCGGGCTGGATCTGCCGCCGGACTTCCTGGCACAGTTCATCACGGGGGCGCTGGTACGGCTGCTGCTTTGGTGGGCACAAACTCCAAACGGGCACACGCCAGAGACGATGGCGCGCATGGTCTACGAGGCCGTGTATCGCCAGCCCGCTCCGCAGCTATGAGTCCTGGCGGCGCAGCGGCAGAGTCAGCGTGAAGACGCTGCCTTTGCCAACTTCGCTGGTCGCGCTGATGCTGCCATCGTGGGCTTCCGCGATAATCTTGACGATGCTCAGCCCCAGGCCCACGCCACCCGACTTGACCGCCCGCGCGGCATCGACGCGGTAGAAGAAGTCGAAGATGTGCGGCAGATGCTCTGGCGCGATGCCCACCCCGGTGTCGCGGACTTCGATGGCCAGGTCGTTTTCGCAGCGCGTGGTTCGCACCGTGATGCTGCCGCCCGCAGGGGTGAAGTTGATGGCGTTGAGGATCACCTGTTTGATGGCCTGGCGCAGTTGGCTGGCGTCGGCATCGATGCGCGGCAGATCGGGCGCAGGCTGGAAAGTGAGCGTTTGCCCGTGCCCGGCCACGTTCGCAGCTAACTCATCGACCACGCTTTTCACCAGATCATTGGCGACTACCGAGACATAACGCGGCGCGGCCAGCGCGGAAACCATATCGAGATTGACCAATTGATCGACGAAATGTGCCACCGAGTTCTGGATGCTCGCCAGTTTCTCTGGCACACGTTCCGACTGCCCGGCAGCCAGGAAGCGTTCGATCAGATAGCGGCTGGTTTCGATGGTGGCGAGCGCGGTACGGAAGTCATGCGAGACAGCACTGACGAAACGCCCGATCAGCGCCAGACGGTCGGTTTCCAGCGCGGCGCGCATCCGGCGCTCTTCTTCGTGCTTGCGCCAGGTTACATCGCGGGCGATGCCGTTGATCGCCACCAGATTGCCATCCTTCAGCACGGGCAAACTCTTGAACTCCAGCACAATGCGCCCGCCGGATGCGGTGCGGAAACGGCCTTCCGTCGTGACGTGCGCGTCGCCCGCCAGCGCATGATTCACCGCGTCAGCGATCTGTTCAGCATCGGCAGGATCGACAAAAGCGCTGACGTGCTTGCCGACGATTTCATCCCTCGACCAGCCGCCCAGGATGCTGGCGGTGCGGTTGATGCTGCGGATGGTGCCGTCCATATTGAGCGAATAAACGATGTCGCTGGTGTTCTCAATCAGGCTTTGATAACGCGCGGCCAGCTCAGCGATCTGCTCGCGGCGGGCGTCCTCCAGGCGCTGGCGATAGGTACTGATCAGCAGCGCGGCAACGACGATGACCCAGTTAAAGACCAGCGGGCCTTCCACAACCTCGCTGAGGCTGATGTTGGTGATGTAGGGCGTAACAAGCATCCCCGCCGAGAACAGCAGCGCCAGGGACAGCGTCGCGCGTACCGAGAGGAACAGCCCGGCGAAGAGAATCAGGATAATCAGATAATAGAACGTGCGCGCGCCAACCGCCTGCCCCGCGAGCAGGGTGGTCGCGAAGATCGCCGTTGTGCCAATGCTCACGACGATCAGCATCGCCCAGCGCACCTCTCCGCGCCGCGCCAGCCAGTACGCCAGCAGCACGAGCAGACCGCTGCCCAGCGAGATCGTCACGCGCAGGAGAAAGTAAGGCGATGCGGTGGCCGTCAGATAACGCAGCGGCAGCGCCAAAATCAGGAACAAGGCAACGCTGAGGAACAAGGCTGCCATAAAACGTGCGGCGGGGCGCTGCTCAGTTGGAACATCAACGAACGGTTCAATCGTGCGCTGCCACAACCGTGCAGCACCAGACAGGGTATTCATACGCTTCGTGGTTTCACAATTCAAGGACTTCGTGGTGATCTGTTATCATCATAGGAGAGTGTCAACGATAGAAGCGTAAGAGTTTTGGAAATTTCTCACAAGATGCCAATCATGCCTATGGATACAGCGAACTGGCCGGTTTACGGACACGATTGGGCGGTGCAGCACCTGCGTAAAGCGCTGCACAATGGCCGCGTGCGCCACGCCTACCTGATCGTCGGCACGGCGGGCATCGGCAGGCTGACGCTGGCACGCGCCTTCGCGATGACGCTGAACTGCACGCACGCGGATGAGTCCCAGCGCCCCTGTGGTCAGTGCCGCTCTTGCAAGCTGATCGCGGGCGGCAGCCATGCCGACGTGATCTATGCCGAGACGGACGCCAGCACGGGCACGCTGCGCATCGAAGAAGTGCGCTCGGTGATGAGCAAGCTGGCGCTCAAGCCCTATGAGGCGCGCTACCGCATCGCCATCTTCCCGGACTTCGAGCGCGCCCGGCCACAGGCACAGGACGCCCTGCTCAAGACGCTGGAAGAACCGCCGCCGCACGCCCTGCTGCTGCTGATCGCCAGCAGTACCGAGGCGCTGCTGCCCACGATCACCAGCCGCAGCCAGACGCTGCACCTGCGCCCGGTGGCCGCCGAGACCATCCGCGAGGTGCTGATCACCCATAAAGGTGCCGACCCGCAGCAGGCCGACCTGCTGGCCGGGCTGAGCGGCGGGCGGCTGGGCTGGGCGATTCAGGCGCTGGAAGACCCGGCGCACCTGGAGCAGCGCGCGGCGGCGCTATCGCTGCTCGACGACCTGCTGCGCCAGAACCGCCACAAACGCTTTGAACTGGCCGAAGACCTGAGCAAAGAGAAGCTCAAACTACTTCCGCTGCTGGAACTGTGGCAGACCTACTGGCGCGATGTCGTGCTGCTGAGCACGGGCGCGGCCATTCCCCCAGCCAACCGCGACCGCCACGAGGCGCTGGAACAACTGGCCGCGCAGCTAGACGAAGGTGAAGCGCTGCACGCCTTGCAGGCCACGCGCGACACGCTGGCGAAGCTGAACACCAACCTGAACGTGCGCCTGGCGCTGGAAGTGCTGTTCCTGGATTATCCGGGGCTGGTGCGGTGAAGTAAGTTCTCGAAAGACACCCACCCGCGCATTCGTAGGGACACGGCAGTGCCGTGTCCGCGCCGCCGACCACCGAAACGTTCGACATTTTTGCGCGACCCGCTTCGCGGGATGACGAAAGACCAGAATCCAGAAAACAGAGATCAGAAAACAGAGCTATTAAGAAGAGCGGGCGCAGCGGACACCGAGGTTGCCGTTCACGAGGTCGGGACCGAGCCTGCCGCGATTGGCAGCCCGCAGGTTGCCTGTTGCATTGCCGAACGAGCCACCGCGCAGCACGCGCAAATCTGTTCTATTAGTGCCATCTTCGCGCCCGTCATCTGCCCGATACGGATAAGCGCGATAGAGCGTACTCACCCACTCCCATAGGTTGCCGCTCATATCCAGCGCCCCCACCCACGACGCGCCGCCGGGACGACTGCCCACTGGCGCTGTTGTCCTGTTTCCATAGGTTGGGTCATCTGCCCCAATAACCCGCGCCGCGTCATACGTATCGCCCCAGGGATAGCGCAGCCCGTCTGGACCTCGCGCCGCGTATTCCCATTCCGCTTCGGTCGGCAGCCGTGCCCCGCGCGCCTCACAGAAAGCGCTGGCATCTACCCAACTCACGCAGTTACGCGGTTGGTCGGGCGCTGATGAATACTGTTCACAGCCCGTTGAGCCATACTGCGCGTTCGTCACCTCGAACTTGTCAATCCAAAACGGCGTGTCCAAGCACTGCTGCTCAACAGGCTGTTCATCGCTGTCACCATCCGTGCTGCCCATTATGAAGCAGCCCGCCGGCACCAGCACCATCGTCACACCGTCGAAGTCGCGCTCGACGGGCGTCCATGCGGCGTTGCGGGTGACGGGGGTGCGTCCGTCAGCAGCGCTTTGCTGTGCGGGTGTATCGGTGGGTGGGGGTGTGGGTGTCGGATTGCTGCCCCCGCCTCTGCTCGCCAGCAAAGCGACGACAGCACCTAAAACCACGACGAGTACAGTAATTCCAGGCAGTAGGCGGCGGATGCTGCGATTGGCGGACGAGATATTTCCTGTCTCTACCGGAGACGCAGGTTGAGCAGCAGTAGGAATTCGTGCGGGCGGTTGAATGGCGGCCTGACGCAGACGTTCGGCCTCCTGCGCTGCGCGGCGCTGTTCGGCGGCGTAATCGGCGCAGCGCTGCGTCAATCCGTCCGGGTCATAGTCGGGATAAGTACGCTGAAAATCGGCCAGTTCAGCGCAGCCCTGCCCGCGCGTGCGGTTATGCTGGATGAGCTGAGCAATCGGGCGGTACTCGCGCTCTGCCTCAGCCGCATAGCGCTGTCGGGTTAACTCCGCTTCAGCATCGGCCAGCATATCCGCGACGATGCGCGCCAGCCGTCCCGCCGGGTTGCGCGCCTGCTCCGCCTGAAGGATGGCAACAGCGCCCTCGTAATCCTCGGCCTCCATCGCCGCCGCCGCCTCGCCAATGCGCGATTGCACAACCGCTTCGCTGCGCGGGATGCTTGGCTGCTGGTCAAGTTCTTCCTGGATGGCGCGTATCAGGCGGCGCATGTCGTGATCAAAATCGGGGTCGCCGCGCACGGCAGCGCCATTCAGCATCGGCAGTTCAGCTAACGTGGGGGGCAGGTCAGTGGATGCGGGCATTCGCGCACCATCGACAATAACCGGGATGACCATCTTTTCATGCCGCAAGGACATTTCGGCTTCCAGGCGCACAAAGTCGTCGGGACTATCCAACCGCCGCTGCCCCTGGTCATCGGTGATCGTCACCCATTGGCGTCCGATCAGCACCAGCACCACATCAGTGTTGATGACCGCACGTTCGATGGCCGCGCGGAAGTTGCGGCTGAGGCCGATGCTGTCCACGTCCTTGAAGACGTTGGTCTCGCCAAAGGCCTGCACCAGCACCGGATAGATGCGGTCAGCCCAGGCCTGGGAGTCAGCGCGGCGGTAGCTGATGAAGATTCGCGCCATAATGCCCATGTTTCCCGAATGGATAACATTGCATATTATGGCGCGCATTCAAACGCACCGCAAACGAACGGCAGGGAGTGCATTTCAGGTTGGGGGCTGCGGTAGAATACGGGACGGACACGACATGTCGTGTCCCTACAAATCATCCTCTCTTCTTGCTCTGTGCTGCTCTGCGCCTCTGTGGTCAAATCTTCCGGTAGCGCCCCGCCCGTTCGCGCAGGTCGCGCAGGCACTCCGGCGGCGGGTTGAACGCGCCCAAGCGGTCGCGCGGCGTGTGGAAGTCCGAGCCGCCCGTGATCACCAGATTGTGCCCCCGCGCCAGCCCTCGCAGGTTGGCGCGAACCGTCTCGCCGTTGGCCGGGTGCAGCACCTCCACGCCGTCTAATCCATCCGCAACGAACTCCTCGACCAGCGCCGCGTATGCGCCGTACACGCCGGGGTGCGCCAGCACCGCCGCGCCGCCCGCCGCATGAATGCTGGCGATGGCCGCCGCCGGAGTCATGGTGTGCCGGGGCACATAGGCCGCGCCGCCGGGCAGCAGGTAGCGTTCGACCGCTTCCGGCACGCTGGAGACATGCCCGCTTTCGACCAGCGCCCGCGCGATGTGCGCCCGGTTGACCACACCGCCCGCGCTCAAGGCCAATACGCGCTCCCAGGCCAGCGGCACACCCAGCGCGTTCAGACACTCGACCATACGCTGCCCGCGCGTCAGCCGGTCTGCCGCGATCTGCGCCAGCGCCGCCTGGAACGACACATCGCCCGGCCGGATGTAGTAACCGAGGATGTCGATGTCCTGGCCGTCGAGGTGCGCGCTCAGTTCGACGGCGGGAATGATAAAAGGCGACCCTTGAGCCGCCTCTTGTGCTTCAGCTATTCCACCAGTAGTGTCATGATCAGTCAGCGCAATCGCATTCAACCTGTGTTTGCGCGCAAGCTGGACGAGGGCTGACGGCGCCAAGACACCATCGGATGCCGTTGTATGCAGATGTAGGTCGATACGCAGACGGCTAACCCCTAACGCGGCTCAACCGCGAAGCGCACCGCCGTGCGTTCCTGCCCGTCGATACTCACTTCCGTGAAAAACGGGGTGAATACGATGTCGATTTCATCCCGGCTCAGATACCCGCGCGCGATAGCCAGCGCCTTGACGGCCTGGTTGACTGCGCCTGCACCAATAGCCTGAACTTCCGCATAGCGATGTTCGCGGATAACACCAGCGATAGCGCCAGCGACGGCGGTCGAGCGAGATTTCGCAGAGACCTTGATGACATCGGGACTGACGATGATGTGTTCCTCTTCCGAATGCACTGATTCGCTCATATTCGGACGACTGAAAACATCTCTTGCTTCCATGATGCGGCGCTCCTGCTTCAACTACTCAGGCTTAACGAACTGTTCCCCTCGCATACCCCAATTAACGAGTTTTAACGTCTCGTTAATTGCATTCTACATGAAAACCAAGTCCAGAGTCTACCAGTGGAGCAGTAATGGTCTAAGTTGCACAAGGGTTAACGCGGTATCATTAAAATCTGTGTCGAATAAGCTGAGCACAAAACCTCACCACTATGGACATCACCTTACGGTCTGCACGGCACGATGAAGCAGGCATGGTCGCGGAGATCATCCGCGCGGCATTCGAAGAGTATCGCGGCGTGTTAGTGCCCGATTCTGGCGCGCACGCGGAGACAGCGGAGAAGATCAGTGCTAAGATGGCGAAGGGTGGCGCGCTGCTGGCCTGTGAAGGCGAGCGCGTTCTGGGCTGCGTGGTCTTCTATCCCGACGACGGCTCAATGTATCTGGGGCGGTTGGCGGTGCTGCCCGCATACCGGGGCTATGGAATCGCCGGGCGGCTGGTCGAGGCGGTCGAGGCGCGGGCGCGCGAGATCGGACTGCCGCGTGTATACCTGGGCGTGCGTGTGGCACTGCCGGGCAACCGCGCATTCTTCGAGCGGCGCGGTTACACCTTCCACCACTACGATTCACATCCCGGCCACGAGTCGCCCACTTTCATGATTCTGGAAAAACATCTCGCAGCCACGCCTGAATGATGCTGGCCGTCTCTTTTGGCGCGCTTTGCGGGAAGAGATGGCCGTGCCCATCGATTTCGACGGTGTGCATATGCGGCAGCACACCGCGCAGCATTTCGACGGCCTGCGGCAGCAGCGTGTCGCTGGTCGCGCCGCGCACGATCAGCAGCGGGATGGTGGGCGAAAGCTGCGGCAGGACTGACCAGAGGCGCGCGTAGGGCGTGCAGTAGTAATAAGCTTCCCATTCTGCTGACCAGGCCAGTTCGACGCCCTGGCCGTTTGCCGCCGGGCGCGTGCCGTGTTCGGCATAGAGCCGCAGCGTTTCGTCCGGCCAGTTGCGGAAGGCCGTTTTGCCCCGAAAGTTGCTGAAGGCGGCTTCCGCGCTTTCGAATGTGCGGCGGCGGCGCAGCGCCATTTGTGCCAGCGGGAAGTCCTGCATCACGCTCCCGCTCGACCGGAGCTGCTCCAACCCCGCCAGCCACTCCGGCAGCAGGAAGGTTGGGTCGAGCAGGCACAACGCCCGGAAACGCGCCGGCTCGCGCATGGCCGCCAGCACGGAGGCGATGCCGCCGAACGAGTGCCCGACGGCGATCACCGGGTCGAGGGCGTGCTGCTGCATTCCCGCCAGCAGGTCGTCGGCCAGGCTATCCCATTCGCGCAGCTCGGCGGGCGGCTGTTCATCCGGCCACAATGCGCGCGGCGGCAGACAAATGACGCGATACGCTTCAAACAACGGCCTGAGCAGCGGCAGATACGTCGCGGGCGGAAAGCCGTTAGCGACTGCCAGGTGCAGCAGCGGCCCGTCGCCGCCCAGGTGCAGTAGGGGTTGTGGCATAACGTATCACCTATTCACGCAGTCATGAGCGGGTCAGCACGCCCTGCTGTACGCCGCTGTGATAATTCTTCTGGTTGTCATGCTTCTGTCAGGAATCCCTCGCACGCCGCGATAATCTCCGGCAGGGCGGCCAGCGACGCACGCCAGTCCCAGCGCACTTCTAACGAGTGGTCGAGACCGTCAAAAACGCGCCAGCGCAGCCCCGGATGCTGCTCGGCCACTGCTGCCGCCGAGTA
>JAEUQX010000146.1 GCA_016788625.1 Anaerolineae bacterium | reverse complement strand
AGCTGGCGACGGCGGCACGGGCGGTGTACGAACGGTGAGGGAAACCACAACGAATTCACCGCAGAGGCACAGAGGCAGAGTAGCCATGGTGTGCTGTGTAGGGGTGGATTAGCGCGCTGAGCGTATATCCTCCCGAAAATGCGGCGCACACATCAGCGTGAATTGATGTTCAGATCGGGCATATTGGCGGCAAGGGTGAAGGATGGGGATGATGCCCAGCACGGCAGCACGAGTTTCGACATTTGGCACGACGATCTTTACTGAAGTGAACGTCCTGGCGCAGCAGCACGGTGCGATCAACCTGGGGCAGGGGCGACCGGATTTTGATGCGCCCGGTGACATCGTGGCGGCGGCGGCGCGGGCGCTGGAGGGCGGGCAGTTCAACCAGTACGCGCCGGGCATCGGTGCGGCCAACTTCCGTCAGGGCATTGCTAACCACGCGGCGAAATTCTACAACCTGGATGTCGATGCGGGACGCGGGGTGATCGTCACCTCCGGCGCGACAGAGGGCGTGTTCGACTGCATCCTGGGGTTGGTAGACGCGGGCGACGAGGTGATCGTCATCGAGCCGTACTTCGACAGCTATGTGCCGAACCTGATCATGGCCGGGGCTGTGCCTGTGTATGTGCCGCTGCACCCACCCGCGTGGACGCTTGACCCGGACGAACTGCGCCGCGCCTTCACGCCAAAGACGCGCGCCATTCTGCTGAACACACCGCAGAACCCAACCGGGCGGGTGTTCACACGCGAAGAACTGACGATGATCGCGGAACTGTGCATTGAGCATGATGTGACGGTGATTGCCGACGAGGTGTATGAGCACATGACCTTCGATGGCGCGCAGCACATCCCGATGGCCTCCCTGCCGGGCATGTTCGAGCGCACGGTGACGGTGAGCAGCCTGGGCAAGACCTTCAGCGTGACAGGCTGGAAGATCGGTTGGGTGTACGGCCATCCTGACCTGATCAGTGGTGTGGCACGGGCGCACCAGTTCGTGACCTTCGCCAGCCATCATCCATCGCAGGAGGCAGCGGCCTTCGCGTTGAGCCTGCCGGGGACGTACTACGAAGAGCTTCAGGCCATGTACCTGACCAAACGCGACCTGATGATGAACGGGCTGAACGCGGCAGGGCTGAAGGCGCAGACGCCACAGGGTACATACTTCGTGATGGCGGATTTCTCCGACGTGTTCGACGGCGATGATGTCGAGTTCACGCATTACCTGATCAGAGAGATTGGTGTGGCCTGCATTCCGCCGTCGCCGTTCTACTGCAAGGAACACGCGCATCTGGCACGAACGATGGCGCGCTTCGCCTTCTGCAAGGGTGACGACACGCTGCGCGAGGCGGGAGAGCGGCTGGCGAAGTTAAGGAGATGAGCAACTGGCGATGAGTAATCCATCATCGCCAGTCTGGATTGTTATCGGTTGGCAACAAGCATAAGTCTTTCCCTATTATAACTCTCTGTTTTCCTCTGTGCGCTCTGTGGTGAAATCTCTCTGGTATGGGCTGGACTGGTATTGAGCCTGCTGAGGGCTATCGCGGTAGTATTGGCAGGAGACGTGCAGAAAGTAGGGAACAATGCCAGAGATTCATTTTGACCGTTATTACCGTTATGACGATCTGACGCGGCTGATACAGGCCTATGCCGCCGAGTACCCGCGTCTTGTGCAGGTTGAGAGCATCGGCAAGAGCTACGAGGGGCGCGACATCTGGTTGGCGACGGTGACCAACGCGGCGACCGGCCCGGCCAGCGAAAAGCCCGCGCTGTGGGCAGATGGCAACATACACGCCAGTGAAGTCTCGCCATCGAGTGCCTGCCTCTACCTGCTGAACAAGCTGACCACACAGTATGGCTACGACGCGGAGATCACCCGCGCTTTGGATACGCGCGCGTTTTACATCTGCCCGCGCATCAACCCGGATGGCGCGGAATGGGCGCTGGCCGACAAGCCCAAGATCATCCGCTCCAGCACGCGGCCATACCCCTATAATGAAGAACCGCTCGGCGGGCTGATCGAGGAGGACATCGATGGCGATGGGCGGATGCTGTTGATGCGCGTGCCCGATCCCAACGGCTCCTGGAAGTCGCACCCAGACGAGCCGCGCCTGCTTGTGCGCCGCGATCCAACCGAGGCGGGGGGCACGTACTACCGCGTACTCTCCGAGGGGACGCTCAAGGACTACGACGGGGTGACGATCAAGTATCAGCCGATCAAAGAAGGGCTGGACTTGAACCGCAATTTCCCGGCAGAGTGGCGGCAGGAGCATGAGCAGTACGGCGCGGGGCCATATCCCACGTCAGAGCCGGAAATCCGCGCGGTGGTGCAGTTTATCAGCAGCCACAGCAACATCACCGGGGCGATCACCTTCCACACCTTCAGCGGGGTGCTGCTGCGTCCATATGGTACGCATCCGGACGATTACATGCCGCCAGAGGACTTGTGGACGTACCAGAAGATCGGGCAGAAGGGCACCGATCTGACAGGTTATCCCAATATCTCGGTGTTCCACGAGTTCAAGTATCATCCCAAAGAGGTCATCACCGGCGTATTCGATGACTGGATTTATGACCACTTCGGCGTGTACGCCTGGACGGTGGAAATCTGGAGTCCGCAGCGGCAGGCCGGGATTGAGCAGTATAAGTATATCGACTGGTATCGCGAGCATCCGATTGAAGACGATTTTAAGATGCTCAAATGGAGCGATGAGGTGCTGGGCGGCAAGGGCTACGTGGATTGGTATCCGTTCACGCACCCGCAGTTGGGACCAGTGGAATTGGGCGGCTGGGACAACCAGTACGCCTGGCGCAATCCCCCGCCGCAGTTCCTGGAGAAAGAGATCGCGCCCTTCGCGGATTGGGCATTGTGGCAGATTCTGATCTCGCCGCGCCTGGAACTGCACAGCGTCACCATGACCCCGCTCGGCGGTGATCACTATCAGGTGCAGATGGTGGTGCACAACACAGGTTGGCTGCCGAGCTACCTCTCGAAGAAGGGGTTGGAGAAACGGGTATCGCGCGGGGTGATCGCTGAGATCGAACTGCCGCCGGGCGCGACGCTCAAAACCGGTAAGGTGCGCGAAGAGCTGAACCAGCTTGAGGGACGCAATCAGACTGGCCCTAGCATTTCACCCTGGGACAACGCGGGCGAGACCAACGACCGCGCGAAGGTGGTGTGGGTGGTTCACGCGCCGCAGGGTGGCACTATTAAGCTGGTGGCACGCCACGACCGCGCTGGGCTGGTGCGGGCTGAGCTAGAGTTGAAATGACATGTGCCAACCGCGCCTGTTCCAGGTGAGGTAGGCCATAGCAGCGTGCAGTTATGGTTGGGGCAGTGGAGCAGTTTTCCGCTGCCCTGTTTCATTTTCGTGCGAGGATCAGATGACTGGCAGCATGATGGTCACGGTGGTGCCGCTGCCGACAATGCTCTCTGCCGCAATGGTTCCGTTGTGCGCTTCGACAATCGACTTGGCGATTGCCAGTCCCAGCCCTGACGCGCTGCTTTCGCCGCTGCGAGCGGAATCCACTCGGTAGAAGCGCTCGAAGATATTCGGCAGATGTTCCGGCGCGATGCCCATTCCGGTGTCCTGAACGCTCAATTGAATACTGTTTGGTGCTCGTGCAGCTCGTAACGTCACCTCGCCGCCAGCGGTGCTGTAACGCAGCGCATTGGCGATCAGGTTCGACAAAACCTGCGTCATGCGCTCGCGATCTACCTTGAGTTCAGGAAGATCATCCGCAGCCTGAATACGCAGCGTAACCTGCTGACTCTCGGCCAGCGTCGCGAATGCCCTGGCCGCACTTTCGAGTAGGTCGCGCGGCTGTATGGCCTGCTTCATCAGCTTCAGTTCACCGGCGTCCGCAATGGATAATGTCCGCAAATCTTCGACCAACCGCCGCAGCAGCACCACCTCATCCTGAATTGCTGCGAAACGTTCTGCTGTCGGCTTGAACGTGCCGTTGGTTAGACCTTCCATGTAGCCCGAGACGACCGCGAGCGGTGTTCGCAGTTCGTGGGCGATGTCGGCGGTCATCTGCTGGCGCAGGTCATTGGCGCGGTGAAGATCACTGCTCATCCGGTTGAAGGCTGCGGCCAGGTCACCAAGTTCATCACGAGAATAGACTTTGACCTCCTGCTGCAAATTGCCCGCCCGTATGGCTGCGATGGCGTGATTCAGTTCCGATAATTGACGTAAGAAGCTGCGCGAGAGCAGCAGGCCGACCAGCAGCGCGGCGATGCTTGCGCCGATAGCACCGATCACCAGCGCCTGATTCGTGCCTTGCACATAGCGCTGCTCGCGCGGATCAAGTTCTGGTGGTGGCAGCGCCAGCAGTGCGGTGCCAACTCTGACACCGTCAACAACGATGGGAGTGCCCTTTGCCAGATCGACGGCACTGACGATGCGATCAGGCTCGAACCTGCCTCGGCCAAAAATCACAACCCCATCACTGTCCACCAGCGCGAAGAAGTTCATTGGCGGAAGGGCGTCCACGTGCGGTCGTGGAGATGTTAGCTCTGCGAAGGCATCCGGCAGCCTATCCCAACTGCCGTTCTGTTGATAGTACGCGGTCATGTCCGCGACAAAAGCTGCTTCGGCCTGCTCGGCGCGCAGGCGGTCAAATTCGGTAGTGGTTGCGCGAAACGCAAAGAGACCGACCAGAATGACGCCGATCAGACTGGTCAGCAGCAGCGTGGCGACCCATTTGAAAGCCAGCGAACGCATCATGAGAGGGTGTCCTCGCTGCTGAAGCGATAGCCCAGGCCGAAGACCGTCAGGACATAGCGCGGTTGGGCTGGATCGGGTTCCAGCTTGGTACGCAGGTTGCGGATGTGGACATCGACCGTGCGCTCGACATTCTCGAACTGATCACCCTTGAGGCGCTCCAGGAGTTGTGCGCGGCTGAAGACCTGCCCCGGCGCGGCCATCAGCACCGCCAGCAGGTCGAACTCGGATGGCGTCAGATCGACCCTGCGTTCACCCACCGTGACGAAGCGAGTCTGTTTATCAAGCGTGACATCACCGACGCGCAGGACTTCTCCGGTCGCCAGTGGTTCATTGACCCGTCGCAAGACCGCGCGAATACGGGCGACCAGCTCCGCCATGCCAAAAGGCTTGGTCACATAATCATCCGCGCCCAATTCCAGCCCCGCGACTTTGTCGGTCTCTTCCAATCGCGCGGTCAGCATAATCACAGGTGTTGCCCGTTCCTTGCGGAAGTGGCGCATGAATTCAAACCCGTCCATCTCCGGCATCATGATGTCCAGCAGCACCAGATCAGGCTTCTCGTGGCGGGAGACGAACAGCGCCTCCCGCCCGTTTTTCGCCGTCACTGTACGAAAACCATTCTCGGCCAGATAGTCGGCCAGCAGCCGCAGCGCACTTAACTTGTCATCGACAATCAGAATGGTTTTCACCGTTCGGCTCAGCCTCCGCAATCGTATAGTGTGCTGCCACCAAAGGCTGTGGCGCTGCCTAGAGATACGTCTGTTACCACAGCACAGCTTGACTCCAGCCATGTGCTGATGTCGCTGCTGCTCATTCCGGGGCCGCGCCGACCACCGCTCAGGATGTAGCGTAGCTCACCGGAATCGACCAGGGCTTGCAGCGATTCTGCATCGACCACAGGGTCTTGTCCACTGAAGCCACCCATGTAGAGCACTCCGCGCCCGGTTTCGAGGACATAGCTGGCACCTTCGTTGGAACTTCCGACGGCCATCATCCAGCGCATCCCCTGTGTATTGGCCTGCAAATACTCGATCAGTTCGGTGTTGACGCCCCCGCCGCCGAACGCGCCCGGCATACCATCAGGTCTGTTGAAAGCGCCAGCCTGTGCGGAGCCTGACATTCGTTCTGAACGCGCGGAGTTGCCCTCATAGGCATGGGGCAGCATGGCGTTGGCATCTGAGCTGAGCGTGGATGCGCCTGCCCAGACAGCCGGGACAGATGTCAAGGCGATCAAACCACATACGAAGCCTGCCACTGCCAGTCGCGAGTAGCGCGGCAGTTCGCGCGCCGCGACGAGCATGATCGCGCCGATGATCAATATGCCTGCCGGGATGAGCAGCCAGGGCAATGTGTCGGTATAGCCCGCCGCGATGGTCATCTGGTAGACCAGCGATGCGCCGACTGTGCTGATCAGCAGGATGATTCCCAGCCATTTGCGCTGCTGATGAATACCCCAAATTCGCATGAGGCCGATACCAACCAGCGCTGCCAGAGGTGGCGTGAGCATGGCCAGATAGTAAGCATGGAAGAAACCCGCCATGCTGAAAAAGATGACCTGTGTGACCAACCAGCCGCCCCACAATACGACTGCCTGGTGTTCACGGCTCAGCGGTAGTCGCGGGCGTCCTGCGAGCACCAGAAGGCCGATGCTGAGCAACCCAAATGGCAGCAGCCAGCCAATTTCGTTATCCAGCGGCTGGGTGAACAGGCGCAGGACGCCCGCTGAACCGATCTCTCCGCCGAACATGCCACCGCCCGCAATACCATTGGGTGGGCCGCCTGCAAATCCGGCGGGTGGGGTCATGCCTGCAGGCGGCGTTATCGACTGCCCGTTCGCGTCGGTTCCGGGTGTCGCCGGTTGACCATCTGTGGTCGTTCCAGGTGTGAATGGCTGAGCATTGGAACCCCCGCGTCCAAGCCCGCCGAGCAGGCGCTGCAGGCCGTTGTAGCCAACAGCAAGTTCAAGTGCGCTGTTGCTCTGGCTGCTGCCGACATATGGGCGTTGATCTGTCGGAATGAGGTCAACCACGATGATCCATGAGAGCGATACGGCGAGTAAGACGAACGTCGTCAAAGCGAGGTGCAGGATTTTGCGCCGCCAACCAACCGATGCGCTGAGGAAGTAGAGCGCATAGAAGGCGGGCAGGGGGAGGAAGGCCTGGAGCATCTTGATGTTAAAGCCCAACCCAACCAATACGCCGCCGATGAGCAGCCACTTGAGCTTTCCTGTTTCGGTGGCTCTGATGAAGGCGTAGGCAGCCAACAAGAGGGTGAAAATCAGTGTCGCGTCCATCGTATTGTTGCGCTGTACGGCTATCGAGACGGGCATGATCGCCATGACCAGCGCGGCAATCAATCCCGCGCGCGAACCGAACCAGCGCTTTACTAGTATGTAGAGCAGCGGCACGCTGAAGATGCCCGCCAGAATTTGTGGCAGCACGACGGCAAACCCGTTCACACCCAGGAAAAACGCGCTGATCGCTTGCAGCCACAGGCCGAGCGGTGGTTTGTCGATGGTCACGCTGCCACCGGGTTCAGCGGCGACGAAGAAGAAGTTCGATGGAGACTGGAGCATCGCTTCGACGGCTGCTGTGTAATAGGTGTTCGCGTCGCCAACTGCTTCGATATTGATGAGGTTGAGCGCTGCCGCCAACAGCATGATCATGGCGAGTGCCAGTAATGGCGATGACAGGGCGCGCGCTGCGATACCACCCATGCGCTGCCGCTGAGAAATCGACTCGGATGGTTGAACTGGATACGTCGTGGATGTCAAGATGTTGCCCTTTTCGCAAAAGTACACGCCACTAGCATAGGCTGTTCGTGTTCAGAAGTTGTTCAGACGATATTGGTTACGTGTGCAAACAGGGGAGTGAACGGAAATAATCGAGTATTTCGTCTGGTGCTGCTGCGTAAGAAATCAAAGCGCAGCGACCTCTTGTGTTCTGGCTATCTTCCGCATTAGACTGAATACCACAACAACAATCACGAACCAGGAAGCAGATCTATGGTGATGAACGAGACGATGCAGACAGCGGCGATGGATATGCCCGCCGAACCGCAGATTCACGACACAATTCTGGGAACAATGGGCAACACCCCGCTCGTGCGCCTGAACCGCGTGGCGCGCGGTGTGCGGGCGCAGGTCGTCGCAAAAGTTGAATACTTCAATCCGGGTGGCTCGGTCAAAGACCGCATCGGCATCACCATCATCGAAGATGCTGAACGGCAGGGCAAACTGAAGCCGGGCGGCACCGTGGTCGAGGCGACTTCCGGCAACACGGGCGTTGGGCTGGCGATTGCGGCAGCTATCAAAGGCTATAAAACCGTCTTTGTCATGCCGGACAAGATGTCCGAGGAAAAGATCCGCGTGCTGCGTGCCTACGGCGCGCGTGTGGTGGTCACGCCGACCAATGTTGAGCCGGAAGACCCGCGCAGCTATTACAGTGTGGCGCGGCAGATCGTGGCCGACACCCCCAACAGCATCCTCGCGAATCAGTATCACAACCCTGTCAATCCGCAGACGCATTACGACTCGACTGGGCCGGAAATCTGGCGGCAGACGGCAGGTAAGATTGATGTCTTCGTGGCCGGGATGGGCACGGGCGGGACGATCACCGGGGTGGGTAGATTCCTTAAGGAAATGAATCCGAAGGTGCAGATCGTCGGTGTGGATCCGATTGGCTCGATCCTCTACGACTATTTCTACAGTGGCAAGATGAGCGAGGCGCACAGCTACAAGGTCGAGGGTATCGGTGAGGATTTCATCCCGTCGGTCTACGATTTCCAGTACATCGATGACATCGTGAAGGTGAACGACAAAGAGTCGATGCTGATGACCCGGCGGCTGGTGCGCGAAGAGGGTATGTTCGTCGGCGTCTCGTGCGGGGCGGCGATGGCGGGTGCGCTGCGCTATGTGACCGACCGCAGCCTGGGGCCGGATAAGTTAGTGGTGGTGCTGCTGCCGGATAACGGCTCTCGTTACCTCAGCAAGGTCTTCGATGACAATTGGATGCGTGAGAACCGCTTCCTGGAAAGTGAATGGGTCGAGACGCGCGTGAGCGCCGTACTGGAACGACAGACGCGCCACGAGATGGTCGTTGTGCGCTCCAGCGAGTCGGTGCTGGATGCTATCAGCAAACTGAAGGCTGCAGACGTATCGCAGCTTCCGGTGATTGGCGAGCGCGATCAACTGGTGGGCGTCGTTACCGAGGTCACGCTGCTGAACTACCTGCTCAGCCAGCCTGGCAACGATGCTTCGCAGACGACGTTGGGCAGCGCTGGATTGATCAACCCCAACGTGCCGACTGTGACGCCTGAGACGCCGGTCGAGGCGATCATGAGCATTTTCACGACCGAGAAGATCGCGTTGGTGACCGAGCGGGTGCCGGGCAGCGATGACCGCCGGGTGGTTGGTATCATCACGCAGATAGATTTGCTGGACTTCCTGGCAAAGCGGTAAAATCCTGCGCGAAGCCCTCGCGCGCAGACGAGCGGCGGGGGCTTGTGTCTTTACCAAACGGACGCAATTCACGGCGTCCTTACAACCAATCCGGTATATCATGCCATTTTTAATCATGTTCATCTTTGGCGCGGTGGTCTTTGGCGCGGGGGCGATGCTTGCCCCGGCGTGGAACACCGCGCAACCACGCATTGGCCTCTCCGCTGCGCTGGCGCTTGGCCTGGTGATGGGCGGCGCGGTGTTCTGGGCGATGCTCTTTGGCTGGAACACGCTAGTCATCGATTACCTGTTGTTCGCGCTGGTGACGTTCATTTTCCTGTTCGGCACGCTCTCGTTTGGTCAGCGGCGGGCGGAGGCGAAAGGCGAGGTGCTGGCCGATGAAGACCAGGGCTGGCCGGGGCCGCGCGATCTGCTGTTCTTCGCCTTTGTGGCGCTGGTGTTTGTTGTGCCCGCGCTGGTGCTGCCTGTGCCGCTGGATACCGACGCACAGGGTTTTGGTTACCTGGGACTGCTGACGCGTTTGGGCGGCGGGTTCAATACGCTCGCGCCCTGGCACCCGGAAATCAGCTATCTTTACGCGCCAGGTTTCACGCTGATCATCGCATACCTGAGCCAACAGCTAGGCCAAGGTCTGCACAATGTGCAGTTGGCGGTTGGCGCGGTGTTGGCAACACTCAACATCTGGTTGGCCTATGACCTGGGCGCAGAACTGCGTGACAAACGCCTGGGCCGCGCGATGGCGCTGGCGATGCTCGTCGGCATTGGGCTGTTCACTGCCTACATGGACTCGCACTATACAACTCTGTTGGGGTTGGTGTTCGCGCAGGCGTTCCTGATCTACATGTTCCGCTATCTTCGCGATCATCATTGGACAGACGCTATAGCGGGTGGACTGATGCTCGGCTCGCTGGTGCTGTCGCATCCAGACACGACGATCATCCTGGGATTGGGGTATGTGCCCTGGTTGCTGACCATGTGGTGGGGTAGGCCAAGGCCAACAGTGCGTACCTGGCTGGTGATGCTGATTGGCGTGCCGCTGGTGGCGCTGCTGGCAATCAGCCCCTGGTTGTTGAACATCCGCGACCTGCTCGGCAGCGAGATTGTCTCGCCGTTCGTGCGCAACCCAGATTACTGGCGCGTGATGGTCTTTTATCACGGTATCCTGATTGTGCCGCTGGCACTGCTGGGTCTGGTCATTGGGCTGCGGGTTCGCCAGCAGGGTGCCATTTTGAGTCTGGGCTGGCTGATCCTGATCGTAGAGTTTGCTATCCTGGGTTTATTGGAACAGCTTGCGCCCAACCTGATGCACCTGATCCTGCGCTACGATTACCCCTTCAGCATCGCCTGGCATGGGCCGATCATTCCCTATTCGATATTGGGGGGGCTGGCGCTGCTCTGGTTGTGGGATCGCTTCGGTAAGCGTTGGTTAGGCCGCGTCGCCACCCCGCACGGCGTCTATGCCGTGTTGGGTGCGCTGATCGTGGCGGCGTTGGCGGTGCTGATATTCAACCGCGAACTGCTGGCCTTTAGCAAAGGGCGCGTGGGTTTCTTCGGCGCCTTTGCCTCCAGCGCGGATGTGCAGGCGATGGAGTGGATTCGTGAAAACACCGCGACTGATGCGCGCATCCTGAACTTCCCTGGCTCGCAGATGGACAACTCACATGAGAGCGATTGGGTTCCCGTGATCGCCGAGCGCGACAGTATCTATTACCGCTGGCAGCCCTTCTTCCGCAACAACGAGGCCAGTATTGCAGAACAAGACCGGATGCGCGTTTTTTGGAATGACCCGGCTGATCCCGCGCACGCTGACCTGCTGCGGGAGGC
>JAEUQX010000134.1 GCA_016788625.1 Anaerolineae bacterium | reverse complement strand
TCCACGCCGTCCAACGCCGCCGCTATCCCGCGCAGATGGTTGAGGTAGTGATACAGCGCGAAGCTGAGGTGCGCCGAGCCGCAGCCGCAGTCCAGGATGCGTAACGGCCTGCGTTCGATGTCCTCCAGCGCGCCTGTGTGTTCCAGCAGCTTGATGAACTCGTTGATCTGCGCGAACTTGTCCTGCATCTCGGCCTTGATGCGCCCGTCGCTGGTCATCAGGCCGATCTGCTGCAAGAATGGGTCGGGCTGGTCGGCGGGGATAGACTGCGCTTTGGCGGTGTCGTGGCTCAGGTCGGGCTGCTGCGCATGTTCGGGGCTGCTGCGGTGCAGGATAGCCTTGCCCTTCTTGGTGATTTGCACATTCAGGTCTTCGACGGTCGAACGCAGCGACAGGCTGTGGAAAGGCAGCGCCAGCAGTTCGTCCAGCCTGGCCGCCGCGTCGCCCGCCGCATAGTTCTTGGTGATGTCCTGTTTGGCGTCGAAGTGCGAGACCTGCAGGTGCCTGCCGCTCTTGAGCATGATCGGGCGCACCGTCACCAGCCGCCAGGGGAGATCGGCGCTGATCTTGCCCTTGAGCGTCAATTGGATGAAGGTCGCCTCGTCCAGCGTGGCGCGTTTGATGATGTCGCGGTAATCGTCGCTCACAGTCTCAGCCTCATAGTCGTGGTTGGAGGCATTATACACCGGGACACAGCAGCTTTGCGCTGCACGGCGGTCTTCACGGTACACGACAACGCGCCGCCAACCCTGCTATACTTGCTGATTGCCATCAGCAGCGGCGGACACCCTGTTGCATCTTCCTACAGATCTGACGGTCATTCGTAGGGACAACCAGGCGTCGCTAACCAGCAAATCCAGATACGCGAGGATTACCCATGTGCGGTATTTGCGGCTTGATCGACCTGACCCGGAGTGGGCGCGCGGACCCGGCGTTGTGCCGGCTCATGGCTGACCGGATTCGCCATCGCGGGCCGGACGGTGACGGTTTTTATGATGCGCCGAACGTCTCGCTGGGAATGCGGCGGCTGAGCATCATCGACGTGCGCGGCAGCGACCAGCCGCTCTACAACGAAGACCGCACTATTGCGATGGTCTTCAACGGCGAGATTTACAACTACCGCGAACTGCGCGAACTGCTCAAGCGCCGCAACCACATCCCCAACACCGAGGGCGACGGCGAGACGATCATTCATTTATATGAAGAGTTCGGCCTGTCGCTGTTCAATCACCTGCGCGGCATGTATGCCTTCGCGCTGTGGGACACGAAAAACGACCGCCTGGTGCTGGCCGTCGATCACATCGGCATGAAGCCGCTGTACCTACACCAGCGCGACGGCAAACTGCACTTCGCCAGCGAGGTCAAAGCGCTCTATGCCGACCCGCACATTCCGCGCGAGATCAACCTGGATACGCTCGACACCTACATGAGCTTCGGCTACATGATCGGCGCGGAGACGCTCTTCGCCGGGGTGACGCGCCTGCCGCCCGGTCACGCCCTGGTCGTGGATGCCAACGCGGAGCCGCGCCTGCATCCGTTCTGGCAGTTCCCCGCGCCCGTTCGCACCGGCAGCAGCGCGGAAGGCGTAGTCGTGACCGAAGCGCGCGACCTGCTCAGCGATGCAGTGCGGCTGCACCTGCGCAGCGATGTGCCGCTCGGCTTGTTCCTCAGCGGCGGCATCGATTCGGCGGCGGTGCTGGCACTGATGTCGCGCGAGGCAGGCGGACGCATCAAGTCCTACACCGTCGGCTACGATACCGCTACGCCCGACAACGAACTGCTGCACGCCCGGCGCATCGCGGAGCACTTCAAGACCGAGCATCACGAGCGCGTGATCGGCGCGGCGGAATGGTGGGATGGACTGCTCAAGGCGGTCTATCACCACGACGAACCCATCGCCAATTCGTCGGCCATCTCGCTGCTGCTGCTGGCCGAGGACACAGCGCGCGAGGTCAAGGTGGTGCTGACCGGGTTGGGCGGTGATGAACTGTTCGGCGGTTATGCCACGCATCAGATGCTGCCGCAGCTCCTGGCGAATCAGGCGCACTGGGGCAAGCTGCTCGCGCCACTGGATGGGCCGCTGGGCGCGGTCGAGAGCGCTTACCCGGCCATGAAGCGCTTCCGCGTGATCGGCGCGCTGCCTACTTACCTGCCGCGTATTCGTCAGGCGGGGATGCCGCGCGACGAAGCCATCCGCCGCATGGTCTCGTTCGACGGCATGGCCTTCAGCGACGCGCTGCGCGACCGCCTGTATACGCGGGACGTGCGCGCGGCCTGGCAGCGGGCGCGGCACAAGGAACAGACCTTCGGCGCGATCATCCAGCGCAGTTGGCGCGAGAATGCCCACGACGCCGCCCAGGCGCTGATGATCAATACCTGGCTGACGGGCAACGCGCTGCTGCACACCGACAAGGTGACGATGGCCTCGTCGCTGGAAGCGCGTGTGCCATTCTTCGATCCGGTGCTGCTCAAGTTCGCCGCCAACGTGCCGCCCGATATCCGCATGAAGAGCAACAAGTACGTGCTGCGGCAGGCGCTGCGCCCGCTGCTGCCGGAGTTCGCGCTGGAGCGCCCGAAGCAGCCCTTCGGCACGCCCATCCTGAACTGGTTTGATAACGAGCTGAGCGCCAACATCCGCAGCGTGCTTATGGACCCCAATGCCTACATCCAGCAGTTCTTCGACCGCGTTGAGCTGGAACGGCTGCTGAAAGATCACTTCTGGGGGCGCACCAGCCAGGTCGAGGTGGTCTTCCGCCTGCTGACGCTGGAACTGTGGGGGCAGCGCTTCATCAAGCCCGTCAGCTTCGAGCGCGCGGTTGGTGCCCCGGCGATATGAGGCGGCTTTTGGGACGGACATGGCAGTGCCGTGTCCCTACAAGCGCTCGTCAAACTTGCCTTGTTGGACTCCTGGCAGCGCTGCTGGTCATCGCATTCATCGTGCCTGCCCGCGCGGGCGAGCAGGTGCGCTGGCGGGCGTGGCTGCGCTACGGCGGCCATATGACGCTGGTCGATTCTGCGGGCGCGGCGCTGCGCGAGGTGCCGCTGCCACTGCCGGAGGGTTACGCGCTCCAGAGCAAAGTGGCGATCTCGATCAGCGGGCGCTGGCTGGCCTACGTGATCGAGCGTGAACAGGCGCATCGGCTGCTGATTTACGACAGCGATGCCCAGGCGTTGAGCGCGAGCCACGACATCGGCGCGGCGATCACGCACAGCCTGAACGTGCTCGGCGCGGGCTTCAACGCCGAAGAAACGGCCTTCGCGCTCGGCTATCAGACGGCGGAGGGCTGGCAGATCGACCAGATGATGCTGGTGGATGGTCAGGTCGCGCATACCCTGAAAGGTGAACCGTCCGCGCCCGTCATCATCTACGACGCCCACGAAGGCGCGGTGCATTACGCGCTGAATATGGACGGATTCCCGGCTTACGTCTGGCTGCCGCTTGACCAGAGCGTCACGCCGGATGTCGTCTACGCCTCGCCGCATTTCGACCGTCTGGAATCAACGGGCGAGGTACTCTCGGCAGCGTGGGACAGCCGTTTCCCGCAGGCACAGCCCGGCCAACCGAACGCGCTGCATGTGTATGACCCGCTGCTGCGCGCCCGCTTCCCGGCTATCGCGGCCTCAGGCTACCCGCGCTTCATACAGAACGGCACGCGCATCCTGCTGCAAACTGACGACATCTGGCACCTGCTGCAGCGCGACGGAGCACAGCTCGGCACATTACCCGCTGATCCGCTGTTCACGATCACCTCGGTATGCGGCAGCGACATCGGCGTACTGTATACGCTGAAGCTGAACGATACAGGCCGGGCAGTTCCCGCGCTGTTCGAGGACGACACGCGCGACGGGCTGCAAGCCGGTTGGCCGAGCTGGAGCATCAGCGGGGCGTTGTTCCAGGCGCGCGTGGGTGGGGATACGCCGTTGGAGATTGTTTGGTGCGAAACATTCGCCGCGCCAGAGGTCTACACGCCCTGGCCGCAGTTGGCCGCGCCGCAGACCGCGCCAACCTTCCAGCCGCCCAGCCCGGCCCTGAATCCGACGCTGCTGCCTACCCCGTCCCGACTGCTGCGCGTGGGCATGACCGCGCTGGTGCAGACGACGGGCGGCGAAATCCTCAATCTGCGGGCACAGCCGACGCGCGAGTCCGCCATCCTGCTCTACCTGGAAAATGGGATGCGCGTGCAGATCATCGAAGGGCCGCTGGAGGCCGAGGGGTTCGTGTGGTGGCGCGTGCGGCTGGAGACCGGCTTAGAGGGCTGGGCGGTCGAAAACGACGGCGCGCTGCAAACGCTGCTGCCAGCTTGAACAACAAAAGAGAAGAATTCACCGCAGAGGCGCGAGGATGATTATTGTGCAGGTGGGTTTGTAGGGCGAACAGCTTGTCCGCGCGGATACCCTCATGCATTTGCACATGGGGTGGGTTTTTCAGAGCGAGCCAGAGGACGCAGACGGACGCATAGCGATCTGCCGTGCCGCGCGCCAGCCGCTCTCCAGCGCGCCGTGTACCGTCTGCGGGTTGCTGTCGTAGGCCGTCGCCTCACCCGCGAAGAACAGCGTATCCGCCACTGGCTCGGCCAGCGCCGGGCGTGCCCAAGCCTGCCCCGGCGGCACATGGGCGTAACCGCCGCGCGCCAGCGGGTCATGTGCCCACGACACGCACTGAAAGCCGACCAGTTCGCCCGTCAGCAGCCGCACATCCACGCCGAGCAGCGCCGCGAGTTCACTTACCCCCAGGTCGCGCGCTGCTTCGTCGGAGATGCCATCCACCGTGCGTGCGCGTTCCGCCGTGATGTAAAAGGAGATCAGCGCCGAACTGTCGCGTCCGTAGCCCGGCGTCCAGCCACGCGCGGCAGTCCCCATGTGGGCGAAGTAGACCCAATCCGCGCCCCACAGGCGACGGCGGAAGCGGTAGATCAGTTTGGTGGCGGGTTCGGTGCGGAAGGCGCGGATGGCCTCCTGTTTGCGCGCGGGCAGTTCGGGCGTGAAACGCAGCGTGTCCGCGGCCAGCAGCGCGACGGGCAGCGTGATGACGCAGTGCTGTGCTGTGAAGGATTCGCCCGGCGTCGTGGTCATGCGGGCGCTTCCCGGCTGCCAGTTCACCTCCGCGACGGTCGTATTGAGCCGCACATCCAGCCCCGCCGCGTAGTTCGCAAACAAGGCCGCGTAGCCTTCGGCGATGCGAAACTCGTGCTTGCCCGCGCGGTCAACATGCATCTCGCGCTGAAGATCGGCACAGCTCAGGCTGGCACTGTGCGCGCAGCAGGTTTGCGCCAGCAGCACATCCGCCGCTGCCAGCCCCGCCGCCTCATACCCACGCCGCGTCAGGTATTCGGCCAGCGAGAGATCAGCGGGCAGGTCGGCAGTTCGCAATGCGGTATAGTCGGCAAAGAGCTTATCGAGCATCTGGCGGGTGTCAGCATCCAGATCGCGCAGCAGGCGGGCAGGTGCGCCCCAGCGCAGCTTGTCATAACGTGGGGCGGGCAGGGTGTACAGCCCCACCGCGCGCAGCAGGTCGTGCGTCGCCGCGTTTTCGCCGTGAATGAACTCCGCGCCTAACTCGACCGGAAAATCCGCGAGTGTGCCGCTCGTATCCGTCCAGGCGCGCCCGCCGATGCGATCACGCGCTTCCAGCACGACGACATGCCGCCCGGCATCATGCAGCGCCCGCGCCGCCGCCAGCCCCGCCGCCCCTGCGCCGATGATGATCGTGTCGAAGGTCATACTAACCCCGCTGGTCAATCCAGTTCACCAGTTGCGCGCTGGCCTGCGCGTCTCCATCAATGCTGGCCTGCTCTCCCTCAATCAGGTCTTGCAGGCGTACACGTCCACTGCTCAAGCCTGATAGGGACTCTAGGTCAATCTGGATTTGAATGGTCGCTGATTCAGTGGTTTCGTCGATCAGTTTCATACCCTGGTCTGTGAGACCAATATGAAAGTGCTGATCAAAACCAGGGTGTCGTACATGCAGATTGCACGTTAGGTTAAAGCTAGGGTGCTTAGGGCGGCGAAACACACCGAGCACCATGAAACCGACTGCCTCTGGGACAATAGCCTGTTCACCAGATGGCGACCCCAACGTCTGTGCGCCCCAACGGGCCAGCGCTCCCAGTGCATCTGCGAGGGCGTAACCCGACTCAGTTAACAGATAGACAGTCGAAGCGGCGGGCGGAGGCAGGAAACGTGTCGTGATCACCTGATGATCTTCGAGTTGCTTCAGCCGTTCCGAGAGGATGTTGGTGCTGATGCCGGGCAGTCCCTTCATCAGGTCGCTGAAACGCTTCGGTCCAAGCAGCAGGTTACGAATGACGAGCAGTGTCCAGCGTTCGCCGACGATATCCAGTGTATGGGCAACAGGGCAGTATTGGTTGTAGGTCTTGTTAGTCATACACCCGACTATAACTATGCTTGCTAAAAATGTCTACGTTGTTGTGGTTTGATTTTTGTAACTTGTTTTTTAAAAGCATATAGTGTAAATTCAATTTCGTTGTCCGGAGCAACGACCACTCACATCAATCAGACCGGAGGAGAGTCTCGTGAAAGCAGTTCAGTTCCAAAGCTACGGTAGCCCCGATGTCCTGAAGATTATCAAGCTGGATGTGCCCAGCCCCGCAGCAGGCGAAGTGTTGATTCGCATTGAGTCAGCATCCGTTAACTATTCCGATGTTGCACGGCGGAGCAATGCGCCGTACCCCTTTCCTACACCGCTGCCCTTCATTCCCGGTAGCGAAGTTTCCGGCGTGATCGAAGCATTAGGCGTAGGCGTCGATGGCCCGCCTGTAGGAACGCCTGTGTTCGCGCTGGTCGGGCAGGGGGCGAATGGCTATGCCCAGTATGCTGTCACACCCGCCGCGCAGGTTATCCCTATCCCACCTGGCATTGATTTCAACACTGCCGCAGCGCTTCCTGTCGCGGGCACAACTGCGCTGCTCATCCTGCGCGACATCGCCCAGTTACAGCCTGGCGAAAATGTGCTCGTGCAAGGTGCCGCAGGTGGCGTCGGTAGCTATGCCGTACAGATCGCACGCGTGCTGGGCGCAGGGATGGTGATCGGCGCAACCAGCGCGCCAGCCAAGTTCGAGGCCATTCGTGAACTGGGCGCTGATCATGTCATCGACTATACCCAACCGAACTGGCATCTCCAGGTAGACAGCCTCACCAATGGCCGGGGCGTCAACCTCCTGCTGGAGATGAACGGGGGTGACAGCTTTGCCCAGAGTTTGCGCTGCCTCGCTCCATTCGGACGAGCGGTAGTGTATGGCACCGCCAGCAGAAAACCGCTGCGCTTCGATGATCAGTCGATCCTGCATTTCTTCTACAACCCATCGTTGAATCAATCGATTCATGTGTTCAACCTCGGCTTGTGGTTTGGGCTGCGTTCGGCGGCGGCAGGGCAAGCGATGGGTGATCTGATCGGCCTCGTTGCATCGGGGCAGGTCAAGGTGCCGGTCAATCATGTCTTACCTTTAACACAGGCCAGCGAAGCACATCGCCTGATGGAAGAGCGGCGCACAACGGGCAAAATTATCCTGAAGCCCTGGCAGGAGTAGCGCCAGATCGCAGCGGTGTGGGCGCGTGTCCGAACGCGCCCATCGATTTCACCTGGATCTGATGGGGCTGTCACAAAGCACCTTGCTCGCTCGTCTTCTATTGTAGAGATCGAGAGTGGAGCCGTCCAACGCGGCTCGTGAGCGAGGAGAACACATGAACACGCAAACCCCTTCACCCACCCGTATCGTTATCCTGGGCGCGGGCTACGCCGGCATGAACGCGGCGCTGCGGCTGGCGCATCACACGCGCGGCCTGCCTGTCGCGCTGACGCTGGTCAACGCGGGCGATACCTTCGTTGAGCGCGTTCGCCTGCATCAGACCGGACAGGTGCGCCAGCGTCCGATCGGCAACATTCTGCGCGAGACAAATGTGCGCTTCGTGCAGGCGCGTGTGCTGAGTATCACGCCGGACGCGCAAACCGTGACCGTGCAGCGCCAGGACGAGCAAGAGACGTTGGCATACGATTACCTGCTCTACGCGCTGGGCAGCAGCGCTGACAAGACCAGCATCTCCGGCGTGCGCGAGCATACACTAGCTGTTGGCGACCCCGCTGATGCCGCGCGGCTGCACGAACGGCTGGCGCATCTGCCCAGCGGCGGGCAGGTTGTCGTGGTTGGCGGCGGTCTGACGGGCATCGAAACAGCGGCGGAAATCGCGGAAGCCTACCCGGCGCTGCGTGTGCGGCTGGTCACGTCCGGCGTGCTGGGCGCGACACTTTCGGCAAGCGGGCGGGCACATCTGCACGCGGTCTTCGCGCGGTTCGGTGTGGCCGTGCAGGAACATTCCCCGGTGGCGCGGGTCGAGGCAGGTGCGCTGATCAGCACATCGGGCGAGTCCATCCCGTTTGATGTGTGCGCGTGGGCGGGGTCATTCCGCGCGCTGCCGCTGGGGCGTGAGGCTGGACTGCCCGTCAACGCCCGCGACCAGATTCTGGTAGATGCGGCGCTGCGTTCGGTCGCCCATGCCAATATCTATGTGGCGGGCGACTCGGCGGCCTTGACGCATGATCCCGGCGCGCCCATCCGCATGGCCTGCGCCACCGCGCTGCCGCTGGCGTCGCACGCGGCGGACAACCTGTACGCGCGGCTGACGGGCGGTGAGCAGCGACCATTTGGTTTCGGCTACTTCTTCCAGTGCATCAGCCTGGGGCGGCAGGACGGCCTGATCCAGTTCGTGCGCCCGGACGACAGCCCGACCGAACGCATCCTGACCGGGCGCGCGGCGGCCTGGGTGAAAGAAGCAGTCTGCCGTTACGCAGCGGCAATGGCGGCCACCCCGTTTGGCGCGCGCAACCACCGTTGGCCGAAGCAGCATCGCGCGGCGCAGCATGGCGACGAGAATCAACGCGAGGCCTATCAATCGTCATAAGACGCTGTTGGTGAGCGCAGACGATTCCACAGGAACACAGCCCCGCTCCACACATGGTTGTATGGAGCGGGGAGTATGTGACGGGGTATCAGGCTGGGATAATCTTGGGAACTGACCAGCGTTTCGCGTGGCACGGGTCATTGCCCGTGAACCTTGCACGTCCCAGTGTCACAGATCTCGACGCCGAACAACTGGTTGATGCGGTAGCGGTGGCGCGCCACGAGGCGGTAGACGCGGTTGCCCAGATAGTCCATACCCGGCAGATGCAGCAGCAGCCACAGCGGGAAGGTCAGCGGCAGGTCGCGCAGCAGGCGGCGCATCCCCGCGAAGCCGCCGAGCATCTGCCCGTTTGGCGTCACGACATGGATTTGCCCCATCGCCGTCTCAAAATCGAGGTTCGGGTAGCGCGACTCGACCACATTCCACTGATGCACATCGAGGAATTCCACGCGCCTGAACCAGTCCAGCGCCATGACCATGCGCCGCGTCTGGCGGCAGAGGACACACATCCCATCAAAGATTGCCGTCGTCATCTCTTCATCCTCATTAAACGTCTCTATCCTACGGCACTTGCATGAGAACAGGATGTGAATGTTTTCACGAGATTACTCGCGTGGCGGCAGCGCCCCGATGAGCACCAGCGCATAGGCCCCGCGTGTATCCGCTCGGCGGCTGCTCAGGATCACGCTCTGCGGTTCGGTGCTGCCTGGCGCGATCAGCAGCCCGGCGTCCGCGCGGTCGCCCGTGAACGTCGTGACCGTCTCACCCTCGTGCAGCGTCACCCCCGCCCCGGCGAAACTGGGCACAAAGTCGCAGTCGTCGCGTCCGGCGTCGTCGCAGATCAGTTCAGCGTCCGGCAGCTCCAGGTAGGGGTCGAGGCGGCTGTTGGGCGCGGCCACCATGAACGCCTGAATCACGCTGCTGCGCGCGGCCAGCGGCCCCACGCGCACATCGACAATATCCTCGTCGTCCGGCGTCTCGATGCTGAAGCCCTCGATGATCGCCAGGTAGCGCCCGCTCGCTCCGTCGCGGCTGCCAATCGTGAGGGTGATTAGCTCCATGCCCTCCGCGCCGCGCAGCAGGAGCTGTGACGCCGAAGCCAGGTTATCC
>JAEUQX010000111.1 GCA_016788625.1 Anaerolineae bacterium | reverse complement strand
GCGCCTGCGTATAGGGGATTGAAGTGACAGCAAAAACCTTGCCGAAATCGAAAATTTGTGCTAAACTAGATGGGTAGATGAGCGAGAACGGAGCGGGATGTATGGCACACAAAACAGCGGTTTCCACCCGGCCAGCGGCGTCGCACTCCAACAACAAATCGGACGTGAATGCCCGGATCAATAGTTGTCTATCGCCCGTCGTGGCGGAGATTTTGTATCGCCGCCTTTCCACAAACTCCATCCCCGAAGAACCGCCGCAGGTCGAAGTTTGCCTTTCGCCCCTGTTGTGGTCAGAGTCGTTCGGCTTCCAGCACGATGGCTAAGCCGGACGGATGAGAGCCAGGACGTGTTCCAGTCGTTTGAGATCGTGTGAAAGCTGGCGCGCAATCGCCCGCCCGCAGCGCACCAGGAAATCGTAGCGCTGCTGGTTGTCGTCGTACTGCCAGGCCGCGTAGCGGATGGCTGCCGCCAGCAGATCGTCGGATGGCACCTCCGCCGCGTTCAGCACCAGCGGGAAGAAGTCGTTGCGGCGCGTGAACTCCAGCACCACATCGCGCGTGCACAGCTCCACTGCCGAGAGGCTCATGGGCGGGCGCGGAGGCAGCGTGTGATGAATCGTGCCATCGGCATAGCGAAAGCCGATGTTCAGCACGCTGATCTCCATCGGCACCATGCGGTTTTCGCGCTGATCGCGCAGCACGTTGCCGTTCACGGCGTCGGCCATCACCAGTTCGCTGACCAGCAGGTCGTCCTTGATCTCGACGGCATAAATCAGGCCGATCACCGTGATCGCATCATTGTTGGCGACCGGAGCGGTGACGAACGCGCCGAAGTCGTGGCGATGATCGACGCGGCTGCTTTGCGTACCACAGGCGAACCCGCGCGTGCTGGCGCGCAGCACCCGGCCTACCATCAGTTCTTCGCGGACATTTTCGCGTGCCTGTACCATGTGGCTGCCTCTCATAACTCATGCTGGCGTTTGCTGCTGCGGGCAATCTGTTTGCCGAACGTCTTGGCAGAAAACACCAGCGGATCGATCTGCGGTTGGTTTAAGCGCCATTCCAGGCGGATCATTTCTTCCAGTTTCTGTTTATCGCGCCCGGTGACGACGGCCAGTTCGTCAGCGCGGGTCAGCGCGTAGGGATACGGGTTGCGCCCCTGCATCGCGCACTGCTCCAGCACCAGCGCGTGCAGCTCGTCTACGGAGCGTTTGTCACGCGCCACCCACATTGGCACATCAACGCGGGCGATGGCGTCCTGATAGCCGCTGGTGGCTTTCACGTAGAAGAAGGCGATCTCGTAACTCGCGCCGCGCTTCTTGTACTTCAGGTTGTGCGGCGAGTTCTGCACCATCAACGCCGAGCGCTCGCCCGGTTCCAGCACCGCGTTGAACAGATCGACATCGCGGATGCCTTCCATGTCGCCCGCGCCCAGGTCGCTCTCCTTGATCGCATCCTTCGGCAGGCTGAGCAGATGCAGCAGGCGGATGACCAGACGGCTGCGCGCCGGGTTATCGACATAACCCGCCAGCAGCGCGCCCGCGTCATGCAGATGCACCAGCGCGCCGTGATACTTTTTGACGATCTCCTGATGCCCGCTCACATCGCTCGTCACCCAGAACAGCAGGCGATTGTCATAAAGCGCCAACAGCGGGCGGGCTTCATCCTTCATCGACCATACTGCATCAGCAAGTTCCTGCATCTCGCGCACTGTGCGGATGGCGTCCACCGTGCGGTTGGCGATCACCCGTTTGCCGCGCTCGCGCACCCGCTCCGGGTGATAGACCAGCTTGGGCAGCGTGATCTGTTCCGGGCGGCGGTCTTCACCGTGGTGATAGACGAAGATGCCGATATTGGTGAGGTAATAAGGGATGCGCCACTGTTCGTTGGGATAAATCTGTGACCCATCCGCAGCTACGATTGTCGCGCTCGCGGGTGTGGCGGGCGGCGCGAAGGTATCGCAGATGCGTTCGTGATGTGGCGCATCCAGCGGTGCTGCGCCCCGGTAGCCGCTCACATCCGGGCGGCGGGTGATCTCAACGCGCTCGTGGATGGCATTCAGATCAGTGGCGGCATTGAAGCGCTGAATCGCCAGTTGCAGACGGTCGCCGGAGTCAAAGTCCAACTGGCCGATCATGCGGCCCATCTTCTGAACTTGTTCGACCAGCTTGTTGAATTCAAGCGCCAATGAATGCTGTCCTCAAACACAATGCTTACGCAGCTTAAACTAAAGGACAAGTTAGCACTGACGTTCTGAAATGTCAAGCGATGTTGGTTAACAATTGGCGAAATGTGGGATTTCAGGGCGCGGCGGCAGCCCCATCTCGTGAGGTGGCGGGCACGACCAGCACCTTATCGACGCGCTTGCCATCCATGTCTAACACCTCGAAGCGCAGGCCGCTGCACTCGAAATGGTCAGCAACGGATGGGATATGCCCCAACTGCGCCATGACAAAACCGCCGAGCGTCTGAAAGTGCCCCTCTTCTTCGCCGGGCAGTTCCTTGATGTCGAACAGGTCTTTGACGTCATCTATCGGAGAGAGGCCGTCCAGCAGCCACGAACCATCCGGGCGCTGCACCGCTTCCGGCATATCGATGCCACCGATGATCTGCTCGACGAGGTTGTTGAGCGTGATCAGACCCTCGACGCCGCCGTGTTCGCTCAGCACAAGCGCCAGGTGTCTGCCGGACTTCTTGAAGAGTTCCAGCGCATCCGCCGCTGTCGCATTCTCTGGGATGAACAGCGGCTCGCGGGCGCAGGTGTTCAAATCAATGCTGCCGCCGCTCAGCAGCGTGTTGAGCAGGTCTTTGGCGCGCACGATACCGACTACACGGTCGAGGTCGCCATGCGCAGCGGGGAAGCGCGAGTGGTGACTCTTGATGATCTTCTGTATGTTGACGGGCGGCGGATCATCCAGGTCGAGCCATTCAATTTCGGTGCGCGGCGTCATCAGCGCGCCCAAACGCACACCCTCCAGGCTGAAGACCCCAGCGACCATTTCCTGCTGATCTTCCTGGAAGACACCTGCTTGAATACCCTGCTGAATCAGCGCCTCGATTTCCGCCTGGGTGATGGGCGGCTCATCGGACTGGCGCGCGCCCAGCAGCCGCAGCACCGCATCGGTCGAAACGCTGAGCAGCTTGACGAATGGCCCGGTGATCGTTGCCAGCCGGTGCATCGGCCCCGCGACGAGCAAGGCGATGCGTTCCGGGTTTTGCAGCCCCAGGCGCTTGGGCACCAGCTCGCCAATCACCAGCGAGAGGTAGGTCGTGACGAATACAACGATGAACAGACCGAGCGCCTCGCTGACTGGGGCCAGCAGTGGAATCTGCGAAAGAAGCTGTGCGATGGGGTGTGCCAGTGTCGCCCCGGCGAACGCGCCTTGCAGGATGCTGATCAGCGTGATGCCAATCTGCACAGTCGAGAGGAAGCGGTTCTGGTCGGCGGACAGTTCGAGGGCGCGGGTGGCGCGTTTGTCGCCGTCCTCGGCGGCCTGCTCCAGCCGTACCTTGCGGGCGGAGACGACGGCGATCTCGGCCATTGCGAGGACGCCGTTGATGACGGTCAGAAACAGAATGATCAGGATTTCCATTACACCTACAATCACAGTACTACAGTAAAACTAGCTACGCGCTGCTTTCACATCCCAGCGCATCTGAATCACGTCCATGCGCGGGCCGAACTGGTAACGCCGCAGTATCGTGTTGGTCGCCTCACGGTCGGCGGGATGCTCGATATTCAGCGGCGCGCTGCCAAAACGCCGCACGGCTGTGTTGAGCAGCGCTTCATCATACACGCCTTCGTAGTCCGGGTGTACCAGCAGCGTCAGCGAGGCGCTGCTGTTCATCAGCATATTCTCGATCCACAGCGCCGCCAGGAGGCGTTTGCCATCCTCGGAGCGGATGACCAGCCGTTCTACGCTGCGGAAGCTCAGCCAGTCGCGCAGGTGCTGCCAGGGTGTGCGGCGGAACTCGGCCAACGTGAGCGGACGCAGCCAGCCCAACCCGCCCAATAACTGCGGGCGCACCATCTGCGCCAGTTCGTACTCCGCGCGCCACTCGTCGGCACGGCGGTGCGCGATATGGATGCCGCTGTTGCTCGGCGCTGGCTTGTGATACAGCCCGCTGCGCCGCCACGTGATGAAGCCGCGTTCCTCGACAAAGCCGAGCCGGTTATACAGCCGCCGCGCCACCATGTTGTCGGCATCGACTTGCAGGTAGGCGGTGTGCGCTCCGCGCGCTCGGATCATATCCATGCTGGCGTGCATCAGGTGTTCGGCGATGCCGCGCCGCTGAAAGTTCGGATGGGTGGCGACATTGACGAACACCCACGTTTTGCCGTCGAAGCCGCGCTCGCTGGCCGGATACACGGTCACATTGCCGACAATGCGCCCGTTGGCGATCCAGACGTGCCCCTGTCCCATGCCCATCTGATTGAGCGCAGAGAGCAGCGACAGCCCCGGCCCCATGCGGGCGAACGTTCGCATCTCCTGCACGGCAGCACGCCCGCGATTGTCCATCGCGTTCGCGAAGCTGATCTCGATCAGGTCGGCCAACTGCCCCAGATCGGTACGCAGATTGACAGGGCGTGGACCGTCGCTGCTGGCTGAATTCTCAGAGGCTTGTACACCGGCCACCATGGGTGTCCTTCCACAACGGGTTGTCGATTAGCGTAACGGTTGTACGAGGGGCTGTCAAGCGGGGCGTGCTGCTAACCGCGCCCAACGCTCAGGCGGTAGCTGGCCTCCGGCTCATTCGGCGGTCGATTGACCTGAATGATGACGTCGCCGTTCGCTTCGACCGTGAATTCCAGCACATCCTGCCCATCCTCCTGACGGCTGAAGGCCAGCACTTCGGCTGCGGCGCGCCTCGTCAGCAGCCTGATGTAGAGATTCGCCCCGTCATCAGCAGTCAGCGTCACCCGCAGCGTATCGCCCGCCTCCACAGCCAGCGCATAATAATCGCCGTCACAGGTCGTTAGTTGACCTTCGACCGTTTCGCCATAGGCAATCGGGCGCGTTTCGACCGCAGTTTCGGCTTCCAGCGAAAGCTCGTATGCGCCAACTGCGCGGTCGGGAGTTCCCAGGTAGCTGCTGACGACGGCGCGATAGCTGCCACTTTCATAGAGTGGTTGGTTGCAGATGAAGGCGTCGTAGCCGCCACCAGAATTGAAGTCGATGGCAATCGAGTCACTCTGCCCCGGCGGGATGAGTTCCAGCGTGCTGTCCACCTCGCCGCGCACGCGCAGGTTCACACGCTGCCCACGCTCACCTTCGAACAGCCACGCCTGACGTTGCCCTTCAAGCAGCGTGCCGCTGACCGTAGCGCCCATCGGCAGTGTGCCCGCATCGGTCAGCGCGCCGCGCGTCGGCAGCAGGGCAGCGTTATCCGGCGCGAACGAGGACGGCGAGCGGTTCTGTCCTGTCCAGAGCACCACAATGATGGCAATCACCACCAGTCCGATTACGCGGATGATGATGTCGTGCGCTGACCGACCGGAAAAAACGAAGCGAAGCAGATCAAGCATCCCGCCCATGTGTGTCTCCTGGCTATCAACACACTATAGCGCAATATCCAGCCACGCAGCGACCGGGCTGCCCGCATCATCCAGCAGCGACTCGTTCACGAAGCCGTCGTCCCCGGTCAGCGTGTACAGCCATGCATCTGTTCAGAGTGGGATTCCTGCCGCTGTGGTGCGACCCTGTGGAGACTATGGGGTAGAATGATGGGTAAGGTTGAATTGTGAGGCTGCGTGCAATGGCGATACTTCCACCGATCTACGATGACCTGTTGGATTTCCTGATCGAGAAGGCTACCCCGCGCGAGATTTTAGGATTCAAAGCGTCTCCGGCAGCCGAAGCGCGAGCGGAAGAGCTTCTGGAAAAGAACAATGCTGGCACACTCACCCCGGAGGAAGCATCTGAACTCAAGCAGATGCTGGATGTTGATCGCTTGGTCTCGGTACTCAAGGCGCGGGCAGCCGATTCGATGGATAAGCCCTGATGGCGGTCTCCAAAACGACCCGTGAAGAAGTGAGGCAGAGAGCCAATAGACGCTGCGAATACTGTGGAAAACCTGAAGGCTTCAGTAATTTTCCCCACAGTATTGACCACATCATTGCGCTCATGCACGATGGCTCCAATGAACTCAGTAACCTGGCCTGGGCCTGTTTCCAATGCAACTGTACCAAAAGCAGCAACATCGCTTCCTATGACGAAGGTCAGCTAACCCCGTTGTTCAATCCGCGAACGCAGGTGTGGAGTGATCATTTTGAAATGGATGAAGAGGTCATTCAAGCCAGGACGGCGATTGGGCGCGTGACGATCAAAGTGCTTCAAATGAATCATCCCGACCAGCTTGAGACTCGTAGACGCCTGATTCATGCAGGCGAGTGGAAGCCGATGTAACAACCCCAATATCCAGCCACGCAGCGACCGGGCTGCCCGCATCATCCAGTAGCGACTCATTGACGAAACCGCCGTCCCCGGCCAGCGTGTACAGCCCTACACGCAGGGTCGTTACACCATCATGCGGCGGCAGACTCACCCAGGAGATCACCCGGTCACCCGCACACCAGAAGCGCCCCGGCCACAGGATGCTGTCGGCCTGTGCCAGCTTGTCGCCGCGCACGTCCAGCAGATGACCGAAGTAGTGGTAATCCGCCGCGACCGGGCCAGGCAGCCGCCATTCCAGGTAGAGCCTGTCCGCGCCGAGGTGATAGCCCGTGAGCTGCGCGCCGCCGCCGAAACGCGCGGGCGGAATAGGCGTCAGCACTGGGCCGTCCCACACGGGCGCTTGCGTGAAGCGGTTGAGCGTATACATGCCCTCGCCGGGGCGCAGTGGGAAGGTCTGCGCGTCCGGTTGGCGATACAGGTTGTTAACGGGGTCGCTAGGCGCGTTGGGGGCGACCAGCGCGGCGAACGGACGCGCCGGGAACACCGCCAGCCCGTCGCCCGTCAGTGTGCGCACGCAGTCTGCCGTGCCGCGCAGCATCACCGGCCAGATTGCCGCCTCCTGGTCATAACGCACCTCGAAGCCATCGCTGATCACCAGCACGTCATCTTCATCCGCGAGGGCATCGCGCACGGCCAGCAAGCCGCTCATCGGCGTGCCGAAGCCATACGGCGTGGCGGTTGTCTCGACATAGCGCAGCACCCCGCGCCAATACAACACCTGGGTGATCAGCAG
>JAEUQX010000103.1 GCA_016788625.1 Anaerolineae bacterium | reverse complement strand
CGAAAGATCGAGCTGTTCCTCAGCCAGCCGTTCTTCGTGGCGACGCAGTTCACGGGGCGCGAAGGTCGCTACGTGAAGGTGAAGGACACGGTGCGCGGATTCCGCATGATCCTGAATGGCGACCTCGATCATGTGCCGGAGCAGATGTTCTACATGGCCGGGCCGATTGAGGACGTGCTGGGACGCTACGAAGAGTCGCAGAAGTAAAGGGGCAGCTCATGCCTATCCATGTAGAGGTTGTCACGCAGGAACGTAAGGTCTTCGAGGAGCGCGAGGCCGACATGATTGTCGTCCCGGGTTCCGAAGGCGAAATGGGCATCCTGCCGCACCACGCGCCCGTGCTGACGACGATGGGTTTTGGTGAACTCATCGTCCGCAAGGGCAATGCCGAAGAGCGGTTTGTGATCTACGGCGGCGTCGTGGATGTGCGCCCGGACAAGGTTGTCGTGCTGGCTGATCTGGCAGAGTCGTCCTTCGAACTGGATGATGCCACGATTGAAGCCGCGCGCGACCGGGCATCCAAGATGATGCGCGAGGGCGTACCGCCGGAAGCGAACCGTGAGGCGACGCTGGCGTTGCGGCGGGCGGAGATGGCGCTGAAGGTCAAGAACAAGCTGAAAGCACGCGGCACATCAGTGCTGCGGATTGTCTCCGAAGGCGCAGACGACTAGTCGCGCACAAGATGTTAATGACAGCAGATAGGGCAAGCATGTCTTGCCCTATTTTGTTGTGCGGGCAGGGCAGGCTCTATTTCAGCGTGGCTTGTATGGTATAGTTAGGCGTTTAAACCTGTTCAACAGATGGTCTAGAAGTACCTATGGGTTTGTTCACCAAGAATCTCGGCGTTGATCTCGGAACGGTCAACGTGCTGATATACGAAAATGGTCAGATCGTGCTGCAAGAGCCATCTCTGGTGGCGCTGACCGCCGAGGATGAGCGCATCGTCGAGATCGGTCAGCCCGCTCGCGAGATGTTGGGGCGTGTGGACGACGAGGACATCCAGGTCGTGCGTCCTCTACGTGATGGTGTGATCGCTGACTATGAAGTGACTGAGGCGATGCTGCGACATTTCCTCGACAAGATCGCTGGGCGCATCCGTTTGTTTAAGCCAACTGTGATGATTTCTGTGCCGTATGGGGTGACCAGCGTGGAAAAACGCGCGGTGCATGAAGCGGCGCTGGCAGCAGGCGCGCGCGAGGCACACCTGATCTGGGAACCGCTGGCGGCAGCGATTGGCGCAGGACTGCCCGTTGGCACGCCTGCTGGCGACATGGTGGTAAATATCGGCGGCGGCATCACCGAAGCGGCTGTGATCACCATGAATAACATCGTGCGCGCGGAGAGCGGGCGTGTGGGTGGCCTGCGCCAAGATGACGCCATCATCAGCTACGTGCGGCGTAAGTACAATCTCTCGATTGGGCAGCCGACCGCCGAATCGGTCAAGATTCAGGTGGGCGCGGCGGTGGATACGGGCGAGAGCATGTCGATGGAGATCCAGGGGCGCGACAATGTGAGTGGCCTGCCGCGCACGGTCTCTATCAGCACGGGCGAAGTGGTCGAGGCGCTCTCCGAACCGCTCTCGATCATCGCCGGGGTGGTCAAATCCGTCCTCTCGACGACGCCGCCGGAACTGGCATCCGACATTATCGACCGGGGCATTGTGCTGACGGGCGGCGGGGCGCTGCTGCGCGGCATCGACCAGTTCCTGACGCGCGAAACCGGCGTGCCGGTCTACCGCGCCGAGAACCCGATGATTGCCGTCGCGGTCGGGGCCGGGCGCGCGCTGGAAGACCCGGCGATCCTGCGGCGCATCACGCAGGTCTGATGCGTCGATAGTCTTTAGTCGATAGCTATTGGTCGGTAGTTATCCATTATCTTGTATCCCTACAATCACATCGCATTACGCGTAGGGACATGTCGCCGCCGTATTGTCCGCCAACAGCACAATTTGTGAATAGGTGAATCGATACATAGTTCTCCCTCAAATTAGGGAGAAGTACCTGGGCAAAGGTGTCCCATAACTAATGACTAACGACCAAAGACCAGCGACTCACAGATAGTACGTCATGCGCTGCATCTGCACGACCGGGTCGATGTACTGCACGCGCACGTTCGAAGGCACGTTGAGGTTCATCGGCGCATAGTTCAGGATAGCGCGCACGCCCGCCGCGATGAGCTGGTCGGCGACTTCCTGGGCGACCTCGGCGGGGACGGCGATCATGGCGATCTTGATGCCGCGCTCCTGGATGGTGTGTTGGATGTCACTCATTGGCTGTACGGTAAAGCTGCCGATCTTCTTGCCGATCTTGTTCGGGGCACTGTCGAAGATGCAGGCGATGTTAAACCCGCGATCACCAAATCCGCGATAATGCGCCAGCGCGCTGCCCAGGTCGCCCGCGCCCACGAGCGCCACTTCCCATTCCTGGTTGACGCGCAGCACGGTGCGAAGCTGTTCGATGAGGAAGGCGATCTGGTAGCCTGTGCCCTGTTTTCCAAACCCGCCGAAATGTGACAGGTCTTTGCGTATCTGAGCTGAACTGATGCCTAAGCGTTGGCCAAGTTCGTGCGACGAAGTGATTTCGTGGCCTTCTGCGGCCAGCCGGGTTAACGCGCGGAGATAGACTGGTAGACGTCCAATAACAATATCCGGGATGTTCGCTGGCATAACAGGGGGGACTCCATCCGCGTTTGTGAAAGAAGACGCATTTTAATATTACCATCCCTATGATCTAAGCGCCAGATTAGCTTTCGCTAGGGAAGTGCCGGGGGTTTTCCGGGCATCTGGCGAAGTTGTGTTATGATGTGACTTTGCGACAAATCGCACAAATCGTAACAAGCGTGTTGTGATAGGTTGCCTATGCCCGTTCGACGTTCATTGGTCTTGTTGGGGATCGTGATGCTGCTCGCGCCAATCGTCGCTTTTTCGACACAGGCGAACCAGATTCAGAGCGCACGCCCTGACCGCAATCTGCAATTCTATACGGTCGGGACGGGCACTGTGGATGTGGTCGTCAACGCGATTGGCAACATCCGCGCGGAGGCCGAGGCGGGGCTGAGTTTTCCACAGCCGGGGCAGATAGCCGAGGTGCTGGTGCAGCCCGACCAGGTTGTGGCGGCGGGCACCGTGTTGGCGCGGCTGGCGAGCGAGAACGAACAGATCGCGCTGGAGCGGGCGCAGCTTGCGCTCACGCTCGCGCAGCTTGAGAAGGACGACCTCATGCAGCCGTTGGACGAGGGCGACCTGGCAATCGCCCAGGCCAACCTGGACAGCGCCTGGGGCGCGTACCTGGGCATTCAGAACAGCATCTCGACTGAGGATGTACAGCGCGCGCAGTTGCGTTACGAGCAGGCACAGGCGGCGGAGCAGGCTGCGCTTGACGAACGCCAGCGCCTGGGCTTTGGCCTGCCGGACGAGCAGTATCAACTGCTGGACGCGCAGGTTGGGCAGGCGTCGTTTGACGCGGAGATTGCCCGGCTGCAACTGGAAGCGCTGCAAAACGCTAATCAAGGCCAGCTAGGGGCCGCCTATGCGCGCGTTATCCAGGCGCAGCGCGACCTGGAACGCACACAGGCCGGGCCGACACAGACGCAGTTTGACCAGGCCGATCTGGCAATCGCGCAGGCGCAGGCGGATGTTGATCAGGCACAGCAGGCGCTTGATCAGATGGCGATCATCGCACCTTTCGATGGCGTTGTTTCCCAGGTGAATATTGAGGTTGGCGAGTTGGGCAGCGCGGCTTTTGCGGCGATACGGTTGGCTGATGTGACGCCGCTGCGGCTCACCGTTCAGGTTGATGAGATCGATATTCGCAGCATTCGCGAGGGCATGACGGCTGTTGTCACGCTGGATGCGCTGCCAGGGGTGGCGCTGCGGGCGCTCATCGAACGTATCGCTCTGGTGGGCAGCAATGACAACGGCATCATCAGCTACGATGTTGAGGTGCGGCTCGACGAGAGCGACGCGCGTGTGCGTGTTGGTATGACGGCAGAGGCCTCGGTAGTGGTGGCGCAGCAGGTGGATGTTCTGGTGGTGCCGAATGAGTATATCCGCCTGGATCGTGACCAGGGCAAGGCCTTTGTCAACATTGTCAATGCCGATGGGCAGTTACAGGAAATCGAAGTCACGCTCGGTTTGCAGGGCGAAGATAACAGCGAAATCGTTACGGGGTTAGAGGCGGGCGACGTGCTGGCCGTTGACCTGGGCGGTGATCGCTTTGCAATCCTGGGAGGCTAAGCCGATGCGACGTATACTGCGCGTGCTGGTGATCGTGCTGCTGTTGCTAGGAGGGGGCGCGGGTGTGCTGCTGCTCATGCGCGAACAGGGCACAGCACAAAGCGCTCAGACTGAAGCGAACCTGATCGAAGATGCGACGGTGGTTGAACGAGGCGACCTGTTGGTCACGCTGAGCGGCACAGGGTCGCTTAACCCTGCCCGGCAGGCGTCGCTCAGTTTTCAATTGAACACGGCTGTCGCGGCGATTGAAGTACAGGAAGGGCAGGTGGTGACGGCGGGGCAGGTGCTGGCGCGATTGGAAGCGCCTGACCTGGAAAATGCGGTGCTGGATGCGCAGCTCGCTTTGGACGCGCAGCAGATCAGTTTTGACGCGCTGACCACCCCCGCCCGCGATGTCGATATTGCGGTCGCGCAGGCCGCGGTAGATGCGGCGCAGGCTTCGGCGGCGGCGGCTTCGCTTGGCGCGAGCGATGAAGATGTGCAGATCGCGGAACTGCAAGCAGAAATCGCGCGTAATCAGCTTTATCAGCAGCAGCTTCAGCGTGATCTGGTAACGGGTGGCGACGCGGACAATGTGCCGCCCGCCCTGACGCAGCTTGACTACAACGTGCAGTTGGCGGATGTGAATACGGCTGATGTTCAGAACCAACCTGCGGATGTTGCTTCGCTCGCGGCGGCGAACGCGCAGTTGGTCGCGGCGCAGGTGCAGCTCGACCGGCTGTTGAACGGCCCTTCAGATATTGAACTGCAACTGGCGGCGACGCGGCTGGCCGTTGCGCAAAGTGCTCTGGAACAGGCGCAGGCTAATCTGGCGCGGGCGGTGCTGGTCGCGCCGTTTGATGGAGTGATCGCGCGCAGCAACCTGGTGGTTGGTGAAGCGCCGCCGCAGGGTGCCGCTATCGAATTGATCGACCTTTCCAGCTATTACGTGGATGTCTCGGTTGATGAGACGGACATTGTAAATGTGCAGATCGGGCAGCGGGCGGAACTGACGCTGGACGCGCTGCCCGATGTGGAGATCAGCGGGCACATCACGCGCGTCGCACAGATTCCGATCATCGCGGGGCAGCTTGTGTCTTATCCGGTGCGGGTCACGCTGGACCTTACCGATACACCTGTGCGCGTTGGCATGACCGCGACGGCCACCATTGTAGTCAATGAACTGCGCGATGTATTGCTGCTGCCGAACCGTTTTATCCGCATTGACCGCGCCACACAGCAGGCATTTGTCACGGTGCAGGACGATGCCGGGCAGTTCATCGATCAGGCGGTTGTGTTGGGTGTTCGCAGCGAGACGGAGACGCAGATCGTGAGCGGCCTGGAGGCAGGGCAGCAGGTGGTGCTGCTGCCGCGCGGGACATTCAACCCGCTGGATGGGCAGTAGTGTGAGTGAAACACATATCGACTGTCAGTTGATCGTGTTTGGTCGCCAGTCATTGGCTGGATGATGCCCGTCCGCCATGTGGTGGGAATTTACGGATCACTTGATCTTTCGCATTATCTATTTATTGGCTAACGACTCATAGCTGTAGGCTTGAATTGAAGAGGTATTGAGCGTGTTTGGTTGGCTGTGGCGAAATGGCAAAAAAGCTGATGTTCCGGAGGGCGAGAAACCACGCCGTGCGGTGATTGATATTCGCGACATTACCAAGACGTACCAGATGGGTGAGGTCGAGGTTCATGCGCTGCGCGGCGTCTCGCTGCGCATTCTGGAGGGTGAGGTCGTTGCCATCATGGGGCCGAGCGGCAGCGGAAAGAGTACGCTGATGAACATCCTGGGATGCCTCGATCAACCGACCAGCGGTCAATACTTACTGGACGAAGTGGACGTATCCAAGCTGAACGAACAGGAACTGGCACGCATCCGTAACAAGAAGATCGGCTTCGTTTTCCAGAGCTTCAACCTGCTCAAGCGCACAACGGCTCTGCGTCAGGTGGAACTGCCGCTGGTCTATGGCAGCGTGAACAACCGTACCAAACGGGCGCGTGCCGCGCTGGAAGCCGTCGGGCTGGGACAGCGCCTTGACCATTTGCCGAGCGAGCTTTCCGGCGGGCAGCAGCAGCGCGTGGCGATTGCGCGCGCGTTGGTGAATGAACCGGCCATGATCCTGGCTGATGAGCCGACGGGCAACCTCGATTCGCGTTCTGGTACAGAAGTGATGCAGATATTCCAGCGGCTGAATCGTGAGCAGGGCATCACGACGATTTTTGTGACGCACGATCCCTGGATTGCGCGGCATACGCAGCGGGTGATCATGCTGCGCGACGGCAAGGTGATCTCTGACCGTGAAGTGGCGAATCCGTTGGTAGCGGGTGAACAGGAGCGTCCATCTGAGGCGGCGGAGATGGAGGGAATCTTCCGTGAAGTGTATTACGGCGGTACAAAAGAAGAGTATAACTGATCAAAAGTTATGAACATGCGCGAGAAATGCTGGTACATTAGTCCGGTTTGATGCGGATTTTTACTACTTTTATTGTGGATTTTATCAGTATTGACTCGACAGCAAATCTAAAGCATACGACAATCAACGAGTAAGTGGATTTCTTACAACCATTCTGGAGAGAAAGCACAATGACTCGTAAGATTAGTTTGCTGGTGATGATGCTGGTTGCGCTGCTGGCGGCGGCGTGCGGCGGGGGTGCTGCTGGGGGCGGCGGCGGGGGTGGTGTAACCCTCAGCGAGACGTATGACTCCAATGGCGTCACCTTCAAGTATCCGAGCGGTTGGGTCGTCGATCCGAACAGCTCGACCGGTGTGAGCATCGCCAGCGCCCAGGCTGCGTTGGATGCCCTCAATGCTGGTTCCGCAGCAGATGTGAACCTGGCCGCCGGGCAGTACGCCATTAGCGTCCTTCCGTTCACGGGTGATGAAGTGCAGGCCATGGCCGTGACCGACCCCAAGGCGCTGGTAAGCATGATGGCTACTGGCATCACGGGTGGCGAGGCTTCAGGAATTACGTTTGGCGACGCTGCGGAAGCGACGATCAACGGCAAGCCTGGCGCGCGTGCCACTGGCTCGAACGACAAGGTTGATCTGCAAATGGTTGCCATCAATATGGGTGACTCAGGTTTTGCAGTGGTCTTCGCGATTGCCCCCAAGGGCGAAATGGGGACGCTGAACAACACGTTCAACCCGATGCTGGACACGCTGGCCTTGACGGCTGCGGCGGGCTAAAGCTCTGGCGGCAGGACAAAGCTCATGCTGATTGGATAATAATGCCTCAGTATTGAGCGGCGGCCTCTGACAACAACCCTCAGCGAATTTTAACGGGACGGTGGTAGACTACTACCGTCCTGTTTTTATTTTGAGGCACGGCATGAATTTTCTCGAAGCAATGCGCGTGGCACTGACCGGGTTGGCGACGAACCGCTTGCGCGCAGTGCTGACCACACTGGGCATCATCATCGGCGTCGGCGCGGTGATTGGGCTGGTGAGCCTGGGGCGTGGCGTTGAAGATTACATCAAGGGTGAGTTTCAGGCGCTCGGCTCGAACGTGCTGTTTGTGTTCCCGTCTGCGCCGACCAGCGGCACGCGCACCACCATTGAACCGATCACTCTGCGTGAGGCTGAAGATCTTTCTAGCCCAACGATTGCGCCGAGCATTCGCCAGATCGCACTGGAGTTCCGTGTCTGGGGCACGGTGATCACCGGCGCGAAGCGCACCACATTGGCCGTCAGCGGGGTATCGCCGAACTTTCAGGAAGTTCGCAATTGGACGCTGCGACCGGGTGGCGCGTTCATCTCGCAGTCGGATGTCGACGCGGCGGCGCGTGTGGCCGTGCTGGGTACGACTATTGTTGAGCGGCTTTTCGGTGCGAAGGACGCGGATGTGGTCGGCCGCAGCATCCGTATCAATGACCGCGTATTCTCGGTTATTGGGGCATTGGAAGAACGCAGCAGCAGCTTTTTTGGCGACGAGAACGAGGTGATCTTCATTCCGCTAACGACGGCGCAGACCCGGCTTGACCGCGCCCGGACGAAGGACGGCAGCTACCGTGTGGATGTGCTGCATGTGCAGGCTATCTCTGAAGATCGCATGGACGCTGCTACGCGCGAAATCGAGACTTACCTGAGCGCCGCCCACGATATTGAGTTTGCGGGCGAGCAGGATTTCACGATTATCAATCAGGCTGATCTGTTGGAGTCCTTGGGGCGCATTACAGGGGTGCTGACCGTGTTTCTGGGCATGATCGCGGGGATTTCCCTGCTGGTGGGCGGCATCGGCATCATGAACATCATGCTGGTTTCGGTCACGGAGCGCACGCGCGAGATCGGGCTGCGCAAGGCGGTCGGCGCACGTGGGCAGGACATTTTGCTGCAATTCCTGATCGAGAGTCTTACACTGTCGATCATCGGCGGCATGATCGGCGTCTCGCTGGGCTGGCTGGCGACGCTGATTGGCAATGCACTGATTCCGCAGTTGACGCTGCAAGTGACACCAGACGCGGTGTTGCTGGCGACGGTGGTGAGCAGCTTTGTCGGCATCTTCTTCGGCCTGTATCCGGCCAGCCGCGCTGCACGGATGCGCCCGATTGATGCACTGCGCTTTGAGTGAGCGGGAGTCGCCATGTTTGAAAATGTGCGGATGGCCTTCATCGGGCTGCGGAGCAACAAGCTGCGTTCGGTTCTGACGATGCTGGGCATTACCATCGGCGTGGCATCGGTGATCGTCCTGGTGTCGTTAGGGCAGGCGGTGGATAACTTCGTGCGTCAGCAGTTCCTGGGCATCGGCACGAACCTGCTGATCGTCTTTCCGGCGGAGAATGACCAGGGAGAGACACAGCGCCTGAACATGGACGAAGCGCGCGCGCTGGCCGACCCGTTCCGCGTGCCGGACGCGCTGCGTGTGATGCCGCAGTTAGGTATCACTCGCGACGTGACCTATGAAGGTAACCAGTTTTCGGTACGTATTCTCGGAGTGACGAGTGTTTACCTGGAAATCCGCAATCGCAGCGTGACTCGCGGGCGTTTCTTTACGCGCGAGGAGTATGACGGGCAGGGGCGGGTGGCACTGCTTGGCCCACAGGCGGCGGAACGAATCTTCCCCGATAGCGACCCGGTTGGCGAGCGCATCCGCATTCAGGGCTTGACGTTTGAGGTGATCGGCATCCTGAACGAAGTGGGCGGCGCTGGCTTTGGCCCGAATGACGACGACCTGATCGTCATGCCGCTGACGACCGCGCAGGCACGTTTGACGGGTGACCGCTTGCAAACGGGCGTGCGCCCCGTGACCCTGGTGCTGGTGCAGGCGCGTGACAGTGAGAGCGTCGATCTGGTGGCGCAGCAGGTGCGGGCGACGCTGCGCGAGGAGCGTGACATCAGCTTCCGTGACGAGGACAGTTTTGAAATCTTCACGCAGACCGACTTGCTCGACAGCCTGGGCAACGTAACCGGACTGCTGACGATTTTCCTGGCGGTGATCGCGGGCATCTCGCTGATCGTCGGTGGCATCGGCATCATGAACATCATGCTGGTGACGGTGACGGAGCGCACGCGCGAGATTGGTTTGCGCAAGGCGGTCGGCGCACAGAAACGCGATATCCTGCTGCAATTTCTGGTCGAAGCGGTGACGCTGGCGCTTGTTGGCGGCGGGGTAGGCATCGCGATTGCGGCGGGTGGGACGCTGGCGCTCTCCGCAGCACTGCCGGATTTGCAGGCCAGTGTGCAGTTTTCCAGTGTGGTGTTGGCAACGTTGATCTCGCTGCTGGTAGGCGTGTTCTTCGGCATTTACCCGGCCAACCGTGCGGCGTCGCTCAACCCGATCGACGCGCTGCGCTACGAATAGGCGCGCCGTTGCTGTACTCAGTGGAAGATGATAGGATAGATTAAGAAACAAACAAGGCGTGCCTCAGATGTCTGCTTGGGGTGGAGTATGGCGGGTTCAGCAGCGAATAATGGCATGATGCCGAATGGTCGCGATCTTCTGGCTGTACAGGAGAGTATGCTCGACGGCCTGGGGCAATTGGCGACGTATTTTGGCTTCAGCAAAGTTATGGGGCAGCTTTATGGCGCACTGCTGCTGAGCGCGGAGCCGTTGAGCCTGGATGATCTGGTGGTGCTGCTGGACATTTCCAAGGCCAGCGTGAGCATGAACCTGCGCACATTGGAACATATGGGTATGGTGCGTCAGGTCTGGGTGCGTGGCAAGGCCGGACGGCGCAAGTTCTATGAGGCCGAAACTGACTTCTGGCAGATCATCTCGAATGTGCTGAGCGGGCGCGAGATGCGCGATGTCGATCGTGCGCTGAACGTGATGGAAGAGAGCAGTGCTCGGCTTTCCAAAGCGATGCCTGGCATGTCTGCGGAAGAAAAAGAACTGGCTGAACTGTATCTGGAACGGATTGGGCAGATGCAAAGCCTGTTTCGTTTCGCCCAATTGATCATCACGAGCATTCTGGCGAAGGCAGGGGACATGGATTTCGATGCTGTGTCGCGCATCGAGATTGAGTAGCTCGATTCGGTCTTGTGAGTGAAATTGGGGTTGTCTATAATCATTTATTTGCGGGGAAGTGGCGGAATTGGCATACGCGCATGACTTAGGATCATGTGGTTCACACCTTGCGGGTTCGAGTCCCGCCTTCCCCATGCATGAGGCGCAGCGATGCGCCTTTTTCCAATAAAAGTCTTACACTCGCCCTTATCTGCTGGTGCTATAATTCACTACTAGAGCCTGCCTCTGAAGGATACTCACTTGAACATCCAGACCGAACGCCTCGAAAACCATACCGCTCGACTGACGGTTTCGATTGATGCCGAGCAGTTGGAACGTGCAAAGAAAGAAGCTGCCCGTAAACTGTCGCAGCGACTAAACATCCCTGGTTTCCGTAAGGGTAAAGTTCCCTATCACATCATGGTTCAGTTCGTCGGTGAGGGTGCGATTATCGAAGACGCGCTCGAACTGCTGGGCAATGACGTTTATAAGAATGCCCTGGACGAATCCGGCGTTGACCCGTATGGCCCCGGCCAGCTTGAGGACTTCACCGTTGATCCGCAGCCGACTTTCAAGTTCGTCGTGCCGCTGCAACCTTCGGCATCACTGGGTGATTACCGCTCAACCCGGCTGGAATTCACCGTACCGACGGCCACTGACAAGCAGGTTGATGAAACCATTCGACAGCTGCTTATTCAGCGCGCGGTGATCGAAGAAAGTCATAAGCCTGTCGAACTGGGCAATCGGGTGATCGTAGAAATGTACGCCAAGCTGGTCGAAGAACCCGCTGAGGGCGAGAGCGAGCACAAGGCCGAGGAAGCGGCTCATGAGGGTGAAGAAGGTCACACACACGAGCACGGCCTTGGTGGTGGCGAATTCATCCACGAGCATGATGCAACGCTGATGTTGAGTGAAGAGGATCTCGAACCTGCGCCCGGATTCCGGCAGGCGCTGCTTGGCGCGACGGTTGATGAGGAACGCATTTTTGAACTGACCTATCCCGATGATGCCGAGGAATATGAAGATCTGGCGGGCAAGCGCGCGACCTTCAAGGTGAAGGTGAAGAAGATCGAGAATGTCACGCTTCCCGTGCTTAACGACGAGTTCGCCGCGCGCGTGACCGAACAGGAAGAGAAGCCGCTGACGCTGTTGGAACTGCGCGTCCGTATTCGCGAGAATCTGCAGAAGCAGCTGGAGGCTGAAGCGAAGAATGAGTACGCCGGGCGCGTACTGGATGAACTGGTCAGCAAGGCTACTGTAGCCTTTCCGGAAGCTTTGGTTGAAGATCAGACCAACGACTTCCTGGAACGCTTCGACCGTGACCTGCGGCGCCAGAAGCTGACGCTCGAAGACTATATGCGTATCTCTGGGAAGTCACGCGATGATCTCAAGGCTGATTACCGTGACACTGCTATTGCCAGCGTCAAGAAATCACTGGTCCTGCGACAGGTGATGATTGATGAAAAGCTCCAGGTCGAGGATGGTCGGATTGATGCCGAGATTGATCGTATTCTGACACAATTCGGCGAACAGAAGGAGCAGATGCGTTCAGCCTTCGACACTCCGCGAATGCGCGAGAGCATCAAGAACGATTTGTTGGAACAAGGTGTATTGGAGCGCATCGTTGCGATTGCGAAAGGTGAGGCTCCGCCTTTAACGGATGAGACGACATCAACGCCGGGCGAAGTAACCGAACAAGGAGATTCGAATTCATGAACAACGTCTACAACGTAATCCCTATGGTGATTGAGCAGGGCAGCCGGGGCGAGCGCGCCTACGATATCTACTCCCTGCTGCTGCGAGATCGCATTGTCCTGCTGGGCACGCCGATCAATGACCAGGTGGCGAACCTGATCGTGGCGCAGTTGCTCTATCTCCAGCGGGAAGACCCGGATCGCCAGATCAACATGTACATCAACTCACCGGGCGGCGTGGTCTACGCGGGATTGGCGATTTATGACGCGATGCAGCAGATTTCCGCTCCCGTCAGCACGGTGGCGATTGGTCTGACGGCCAGCTTCGGCACGGTGCTGCTAACTGCGGGCGAGAAGGGCTTACGCTATGCTCTGCCGAACGCGACGATCCACATGCATCAGCCGTTGGGCGGCGCGCAGGGTCAGGCTTCGGACATCGTCATTCAGGCGAACGAGATCATGCGCCTGAAGGAACTGATCAACGATGTTTTTGTGCGGCACACTGGGCAGGAACGTGAAATCCTGGAACGCGATACCGACCGCGATATCTATTTTAGCGCTGAGCAGGCGGTTAAGTACGGCCTGATCGACTCGGTGTTGGGCAGTGGCAGCAGCACGAATGGGAAAGAGGAGCGCAAATCGTGAGCTATTTCTCCGGGCACGCGCGTTGTTCCTTCTGCGGTCACGGCGAAATGGAGGTGGAACACCTGCTGGCCGGGCCGAATGGTGTGTTCATCTGCAATCGCTGCATCGAGCGCTGTCAGATCAAGCTGATGGAGGCCAACGCGGCTGCGGCGGGGTACACTGAACCCGAGGAAGAGTTCCAGATCGAGAACCTGCTTTCGCCGCGCGAAATCATGGATCATCTCGATGAGTACGTTGTGGGGCAGGAACAGGCCAAACGTGTCCTCAGTGTAGCGGTCTACAACCACTACAAGCGTATTCAGTCTGGGCACTCAAACCCGGAGGTTGAACTTCAGAAGAGTAATATCGTCATTGTCGGGCCAACTGGCAGTGGCAAGACGCTGCTGGCGCAGACGCTGGCGCGCATCCTGGATGTGCCGTTCTGCATCGCGGATGCGACGGCTCTTACAGAAGCGGGCTACGTGGGTGAGGATGTAGAGAATATCCTGCTGCGCTTGATCCAGGCGGCGGATGGCGATATTGGCCGCGCCGAAAAGGGTATCATCTACATTGACGAGATTGATAAAATCTCGCGCAAGTCGAATGATAACCCGTCGATCACCCGTGATGTGTCCGGCGAGGGTGTGCAGCAGGCGCTGTTGAAAATCCTGGAGGGCACGCTTGCCAATGTCCCACCACAGGGTGGTCGCAAGCACCCGCATCAGGAGTTCCTGCAAATCGACACGAGCGAGATTCTCTTTATCTGCGGCGGGACATTCGCGGGTATTGAGGAACGTATCGGTCGGCGTATCGGCACAAAAGGGTCGCTTGGTTTCCACTCGGTGAGCAAACAGACACAGCTAGAAGGCTCCGACCTCCTGAAGCTGATCAGTCCGGAAGATCTGATGTCGTTCGGTCTGATACCGGAGTTCGTCGGACGTCTGCCGGTTGTGGTCAATGTCGAACCGCTGAACCGTGAAGCGCTGATGAAGATCATGGTTGAGCCGAAGAACGCGCTGACGCGACAGTATCAGTATCTTCTCTCGCTCGACAACGTTGAACTGATCTTCGATCCCTCGGCGCTTGGCGCGGCGGCTGATCTGGCACTTGAACGTGGAACAGGGGCGCGCGGGCTGCGCTCGATCATCGAGAGCCGCCTGCTGGATGTGATGTTTGAAATCCCAGGTCGCGATGACATTGAACGTGTCGTGATTGATGAAGCTGTCATTCGAGGGGATGTGCCGCCACACATCTACAGTGACAAGGGCGTGGTGCTGACCTGGAACAACAACGGGAAACTGAACCCGGCGGCGTAAGCGCTGCGGGCTGATCCACTAACGTTCAATCGAGGAATGCTATCAGGGGTACACAAAGCTGTGCCCCTGATGTTTGCTCGAGCTATCCGGTGTCGCTGTCTGTTGGCAGGATGACTTCCGCCCGCCCCGCGACTTCGCGTTTGAAGAGCCGCGCGTTCGCTTCCGTCTCCGGCCCCCAATTGCTGGGAATCACCCAGCGTGGGCGCATCTGCTTGACCACATCCACAGCTTCTGCGATGCTCAGCGTGCCATTGCCATCAATCGGCAGTATTGCGATGTCCGGGCGGATGCGTTCCATCTCTGGGATGATCTCGGTGTCGCCCGCATAGTAGATATCGTAGAGGTTCAAGGATATGACGAACCCCAGTCCACCATCCTCTTTGGGATGCTGCCAGCCTTGAGTCGAGTAGGCGGGTACGGCCTTGATGCCCGCGCGGTCGATTTGTACGCTCTGCCAGTGGCGCAGAAATTGACAGCCTTCGATTTCCTGTGTCACTAACGCGCTGCCGAAGACCTGTGTGTCCTTGCCTCGCAGCTTGTTGATGTCCGCCAGCGAGCAGTGTTCTGGATGATGATGCCCAACGAGAATGACATCCGCGTGGAAGATGCTGCGAGTCACGCGCCAAGGGTTGATGTAAATGAGTGGCGGCCCCTGAATGAAGAAGCCGCCGTGACCGAGCCATTGAATGCGGTCGATCATGATTGTTGCGTCCTGCTGATTACAATTGATATGTTAGGAAACGGTTTGAGTTGTGTCTCGGCATCTGCCTCAATGCAAGTCTGCTTGTGCGCTCAAACGACTGTACTATATAATGTAACCAGTATGCTGCCGATAATTGAGTGTGCTCAGCCAGATTATAGCGTCCCTTCGAATGTGGTCAATTGCAGCAGATCACGAAGGTAATGCTCGATGCACACTTGACCACGCATTCTACAGTTCGTCCGCAACGCTATCACGTATTGCGCGTCATCGTGTTCATATCGCTGTGAACACCGGAGGATGGATTCCATGACCGATCAACCTACGCGGAATGCTCCCCCGCGACCTGTGCAGCCGATCAAGAAACTGGCCGGACAGGGGTCAGGCAACACCCAACCGCTGGGCGGTCCCTGGACGCCGCCGCCGCTGAACCAGCTTGAAGATACCGGGCTGAACATGCTGAATGTCGCCGACCTGGTGCTCAAGGTTCTGTATCTTGGTGGTGTACTGGCGGGCACGGAAATCTCCGAAGTCGTCAAGCTGCCCTATACGGGCGTACTCGACTCGGTGATTGATTTCCTTAAGCGGGAGAAGTACCTGGAAGTGCGTGGCGCTGGTGGTTTTGGTGAGGCGTCATACCAGTACATCATTTCATCCAAAGGTTCAGAGAAAGCACGCGAAGCGCTCGAGCGTTCGCAGTACGCCGGGCCTGCGCCTGTTACGCTCGACCAGTATATCTACTCGGTCAAGATGCAGAACCGCGAACGCCTGACCGTCCACGAGAGTGACCTGAAGCAGGTCATGAACCATCTGGTCATCTCCGAAGAAATGTTGAGTAAGGTCGGCCCTGCGATCAACTCGGGTCGTTCGATCTTCCTCTATGGCCCGCCTGGCAACGGTAAGACGACGATTGCCGAAGTGATCGGGCGCATGATCCTGGGTGATGATATGTGGATTCCGTATGCTATCGATGTAGATGGGCAGCTCATCCGCGTCTTTGACGATGTGAACCATGTCCTTTCGGAGAAGTCTGGCGTCGTCAAGCAGGGCACGGGCGTGATCTCCGATCCGCGCTGGATTCGCATCAAGCGTCCGATGATCATGGTCGGTGGTGAATTGACGCTGGCTGGTCTTGATCTGGTGTACGATGACATCAATAAATACTACGAAGCACCTTTCCAGGTGAAGGCCAACGGTGGCATGTTCCTGATTGATGACTTTGGCCGCCAGCAGGTGCGCCCGCGCGATCTGCTTAACCGTTGGATTGTGCCTCTGGAGAAGGGTGTGGACTTCCTGACTCTGGCGACCGGGCGAAAGATCGAAATGCCGTTCTATGTGCTGATCGTCTTTTCGACCAATCTCGACCCGCGCGAACTGGTGGATGATGCCTTCCTGCGCCGTATTCGCCACAAAATCCAGGTTGGCGATCCCTCCTATGAGGACTACCGCGAGATTTTCAAGCGCGTGTGCGATGCGAAGAAGATCAAGTACGACGAGCAGGCGCTGGCCTATTTGCTGAAGGAATGGTACATCAACCATGACCGACCGCTGCGTTCTGTGCACCCGCGCGATATTCTGAACCAACTGGTGGATATCGCGTCGTATCTGAACCAGCCGCCGATGCTGACCAAGGAACTGCTCGATCGTGCTGCTGCTTCGTATTTCGTCAAGCTGTAAATGAGTAGAAATGTGGCGTACCCCTGCCGACATCAGCAGCAGGGGCATGCCTTCGTGAAATGCGATGACTAAGAACTACAGCGGGAGCGCCGTTCCGCGCCACTTTGTGTTCATCATGGCGAATGGCGCATTCGTCGTCCAGTTAAATGAGACCCGTGTTCAGGATCTTCTGACCGGGCAGTTTATCCAGTTGACGGATGACAATTATGGCCACGCCATCACCGACTACGAACTCAGTCAGTTGAAAGTGGCTGGGCGCGTCGAACACTACGATCATCATTACGTCTGGTTGTATTCATTGCCCGAGCCACACCTTTACGACAACCGCCACACGCAAGACCGTATACCGAGCCGCGTTCGCAGCTACTACCTCAATACGACGCTGCCGGAATCGCGGTTGAATGTTGTGCAGGCTATGTTGGCGGGGCTGGAACTGACCAGCGATGTGGCCGCCGCTAGTCGAGGTGATCTAGTCGTCATCGTTGGCAAGAATGGCAGCCCATTCCCCGAACTCAAAGAGGCCGAAAGTGTTCAGAAGGAACTTTCTGCCCGTGCCCCGCATCTGTTCCAAAAGGCGGTTGTCGCTTTCACGGAAGGCAGCGAATTGGACAGCAGTCTGAATACAGATCAGGTAGGCGGGCGAGCCGATCTGGCAAGTATCATCGCCAGCCAGACGGATACCTCGGTTACCGATAGCAAACAGGTCGTGCTGCTGTTGAGCGATGCCGACGAGCGTGCGGCCATCCATGAACTGTGCGCGGAAATGCACATGCAGGTGCAGGTGGCGGACAGCGGCGCGCAGGCACTCGAACTCCTGGAAGATGGTCACTCCGATCTGTTGCTGATGGATTTGCAACCTCCCGACATGCACGCCTGGGCGATGCTGGCAAAGGTGCGTGAGATCAGCGATCTGCGCCAATTGCCGATCATCGTCCTGGCTGAGCATTCGATGTCAAATCAACAGTCAATGGCTTTGGCCGTCGCTAAAGTAGATGTATATCTGGTGCGCCCGGTCAGTAAGTCGCGGCTGCGGCAGAATATCTGGATGGCACTCAAGGAGCATCAGCGCGCCTGACACGTGGTTCGTCATTGCGTTTTCCTCCCCCGCCTGATAAAGTCGGCTCAATCCAGTATGGTTTTCCCCAATAGGGCATCCCCGTAGGTGGCGCGCATGATCTTTCTCACAGGTGGCACAGGGTTTCTTGGGCGGCATTTGGTGCCGATCCTATGCAAACGTGATGTGCCTGTGCGCGTGCTGACCCGCCACCCGGAGCAGCATCTCTGGTTGAAGCGCTATCGCAATGTGGAGATTGTGGCAGGTGACCTTCTGGATGCCAAGGTTGTAGCAGAGGGGGTACGCGGCTGCCAGCATGTCATCCATGCCGGTGGTATGTTCCGTTTCTGGGGAGAGGAGTCGCAGTTTCTGGCGACCAACGCGCAGGGTACAGAGAATGTGCTGCGCGCAGCGCGAGATGCCCAGGTGGAACGTGTTATGCACATTTCGACAGTCGCCGTTGTTGGCCACCCCGACCCAAATGGGATTGTGGACGAGACGCATCCTGCTCAGCCTGCGGATGCGTATCAGCGCAGCAAATGGCAGGGTGAACAGAGTGCTATGCGTTACTTTCGCGAGGATGGTCTGTCAGTTGTCATTCTGCGGCCTGGTGCATACTATGGGCCATTAGGGTCTTACGCGTTCAACCGCTTGTTCTTCAAAGACCCGATGCGCGGCATCATTATGCAGGTGAACGGTGGGCGTTACATCATTTTCCCGGCCTACATCAGCGATGTGGCTCAGGGCATCCTGCAGGCGCTCGACAAGGCGCGCATGGGCGAGGTTTATAACCTGTGCGGTGATTGGATTTCGCACAAAGACGCTTTTGATATCATCTGCGAAGAAGGGCAAATTCGCTGGCCGCGTCTGCCCATTCCAGGTTGGCTGGGTATCAACACTGCTCGTGTGCTGGAAACCCTATCGCGGGTGACTCATACAGAGCCGTTCTGGCCGCTCAACCTGCGTTCGTATGTGTACAATAACTGGCGTGTGAGCAGCGAAAAGGCGCGGCGCGAGTTTGGCTTTGCGCCGACAGACTTCCGCGAGGGCGCACGCAAGACGATTGCCTGGTACCGGGCGGGACAACCGGATTTCCTGCCGGAGTTGGGCTGTTAGGATTTGTAGCAATGATTGATGAGATCAAGATTTACGTCCGCAGTGGCGACGGGGGCGATGGCATTGTCGCGTTCCTGCGCGAGAAGTTCATGCCGCGCGGCGGGCCAGCGGGTGGCGATGGCGGGCGTGGCGGCGATGTGGTGCTGGTCGTCAACCCAAAACTGAATACGCTGTCGCCGTTTCAGAAGGGCATCCACTTCAAGGCCGAGCATGGCGCGCGCGGCGGCGGTAAAAACATGAGCGGTTTGAGCGGCAAGACCACTGAGGTCAATGTGCCGCCTGGCACCGTGGTGAAGGACGCCGCTACCGGCGACGTTATCGCTGATCTGGTGCGTCCCGGCGATCGCTTGGTCGTCGCGCGTGGTGGTCGTGGTGGGCGAGGCAACCAACATTTCGCCAGTTCATCCAACCAGGCGCCGCGTATGGCGGAGAAGGGTGAACCGGGCGAAGAGAAGTGGCTCGTGCTCGAACTCAAGCTGATTGCCGATGTCGGGTTGGTGGGTGTGCCTAACGCGGGCAAGTCCACGCTGCTTTCTGTCATCAGCAACGCGCGCCCGAAAATCGCTGATTACCCCTTCACTACACTTGAGCCGAACCTGGGCGTGACGGTCTATGATGACCGCGAACTGGTTGTTGCGGACATACCCGGCCTGATCGAAGGTGCGCATATGGGCGTCGGCCTGGGGCACGCTTTCCTGCGGCATGTGCAGCGCACGCGCGTGTTGGTGCATCTGATCAACGGCGCGAGCGAAAGCCCGTTAGCGGACTACAGTCAGATCAATACTGAACTGGCGCTGTTTGATGAGCGGTTGGCGGAAAAACCGCAAATCGTGGTCTTTACTAAAATGGACTTGCCGGAGGCGCAGGAGCGTTGGCCGGAGATCGAAAAGGCCTTGAAGGCGCGCGGTGTCGAGCCGATGGCAATTTCTGCTGCCACCCAGTCTAACATTCGGGCGCTCGTCGGGCGTATTTTCACGCTGGTCGATTCGCTGCCGCAGGTGCAGGAAGCGCTGCCTGTCGTGGCGATGCCCGTCTACGAACTGCCGGAAGCCGAAGTGCCGTTCACTGTGGTGCGCGAGGATGATGGAATCTACCGCGTATCTGGCAAGCGTATTGAACGTGCCGCGATGATGACCCACTGGGATTACGAGGACGCGGTGCTGCGCTTCCAGAATATCCTCGAAACGCTGGGTGTCTCAAAAGCACTGGAAGACATCGGCGTGAAACCGGGCGACACGGTGTTCATCGGTGAATTTGAACTTGAGTGGTCGGAGTAGCGCCGCGTGAGCCGTATCGGCATCCTCGGTGGCAGCTTTGACCCGCCGCATCTGGGACACCTCATACTGGCCGAGTACGCGCTGGACGAACTGAAGCTCGACCGCATCCTGTTCGCGCCGGCGGGCGACCCCCCGCACAAGCAGCACGAGGCCAAAACGTCTGTTGCCCATCGGCTGGCAATGCTGGAATGCGCGCTGAACGGTCATCCGCAGTTCAGCATTTCACGAGTCGATGTTGATCGCCCTGGCCCGCACTACACGGTTGATATGCTGCGCCTGCTCGGACAGCAGTTTCCTGGCGCGTCACTGTTCTTCATCATGGGCGGTGATTCGTTCCGTGACCTGCTCAAGTGGCATCAGCCCGCGCAGGTTGTGGCGCAGTGTCAGCTTGCTGTCATGCGCCGTCCTGGCGATGGTATCGACATTCATATGCACGATACTGCCCTCCCCGGTTTGAGTGCGCGCGTCAGATTGTTGGACACGCCGCTGATTGAAATCTCCTCGACATTGGTCATGGAGCGTGTGCGGCAGGGTAGGAGTGTTCGTTACCTCGTGCCGGATGCGGTACGCGCTTATATTGACGACCATCAGTTATACCGAGACGAACCGTCATGAAACGCTTCTTTCTGGTGACTTCCTTACTGGCTGTGTTGCTGGGTTTTGGCATCAGTGCGACGATTTCGGCGGAATCTGCCGCGCAGCCTGTGCCTACGCTCGTGCCGCCCACGTTGGTGCCGACGGTGGATGCTGGCGTGAGCGATGTACTGCTGGCCGAGTCGGCGCTGGCACGGGTGCAGCGCGATGGACGGGTGCGCGTGGGGATGCTTTATAACGCTATTCCCTTCGGCGAGTTCAACCTGCGCGGCGAGGTGAGCGGGTATGACGCTGATCTGGCGCGCAGCATGGCTGAGGCCTGGGGCGTTGAGTTCGAAGCTGTGCAGGTCACGCGGCAGACGGCGTTGGACATGCTGCGAACGGGTGCGGTCGATATGCTCGTGGCTGCGCAGGTACACCGCCGCGAACTCGATGCGCTGGTCGAATTCAGTCTGACGTATTATCCAGGCACACAGTCACTGCTCGTGCGTCAGGATGACGGCGCTGCAGGATTGGGCGATATGGCGAACCGCCGCATTGGCTATGTGATCGCCTCGCCCAGCCTGGATGCGCTCACCCAGTGGCAGATGCGCGCGGGCGTAACCGTCACGACGCAGCAGTACTTGACTCTCGACCAGGCGGTGACAGCGCTGGCAGCCAACGAAGTTGATGCTGTGGCCGCCAATCGTGTTCTGCTCACGCGCCTGACAACCGTACAGCAGGGCGGGGCACGCATCCTGGAGCAGGCACTTTCCCCCGAACCGTATGCCATTGTCGTGCGGCGACAGGATGTCAACTGGCGCAATCTGATCAACAAGACGCTGCAACATCTGGTGCAAAAGGGGCGGATGCAGGAGATTCAGCAGGCTTATTTCGGCACATCGTACCCGCTGGACCTGATTCCGGTGTGGCAAGGCCTGGGTACAGAACCGCCTAAGCCCGCCGAGTTCAGCCCGGATGTGACCTATCCGACGCAGTATGCGCTGCCTAGAGTACAGTCGAACGGCGTTGTGCGGGTAGCGGGCGTGAGTGATCTGCCGCCGGATGCGCCGGAGAGCCAACGTCGGCTGGAAGCGTTCAATCGCGCGATGATCGAAGCGCTGGCAGTGCGTTGGGGCGTGCGCGTCGAATACCTGCCGAACAGCGCGGGCAATGCGGCTGATCTGGTCGCGGCAGGGCAGGCTGATCTGGCGGTAGGGGTGACGCTAGATTGGGCGCTGACTGACCGGGTGGATTTCTCCGCGCCGTACCTGCTGCACGGTGAGCGGCTACTGGCGAAAGCCGACGGGCCTTATGAAACATTCCTCGATTTGCGCGCGCGTTGGGTGGCGGTATTTGCCAGCGAACCGGGCGCGGAAGACCGTGTGAATGCCCTGGCCGAGAGCGTGAGTTCCGGTGTACGGATTTTCACCCTGAACAACGAGGCCAACGCGCCGCAGATCATCCTGGAAGAGCGCAGCGCAGATGTGGTGTTCGGTGACAGCCTGAAGCTAATCCCACATGTGCAGGCCAATCCAGAGGCGTTGCGGCTGACCGTGCGCGGCAATAATCCCGACCCCTGGTACAGTCGCGTATATGTGGGCATCGCCGTGCCACGCAACGACCTCGATTTCCGCTTGCTGGTGGAGTATACGCTGCAAGAGATGGCGCGCGATGGCAGTTGGCAAACGCTTCTCGCGCCCGTCATGCTGCCGGATGACATTCCAGCGTTCGACATCTGGCCGGGCAGCTCGGACTATTTCGGCATTTCGTTGGCAAGTTAATCGACAGAGAAGGGCGGATTGCAGCGTGACCCAACAATCCGCCCCGGATTGGTTTACGCGAGGGTATCCAGCACACTGCCGAGGATGCGGACGATCTCATCAATCTCGTCGGCGGTGATGCTGAGCGGCGGCGAGAAGGCCAGTGTGCTGCCCACGTTACGCGTCCGCAGCCCGCGATCCTGGCACATGCGCGTGACTTTCGCGGCCAGCGCCAGGTCGGGCGTCTTTGCGGCCTTGTCCGCCACCAGTTCGACCCCGTAGATCAGGCCGATGCCGCGCACATCGCCGACATTGGCGAACTCCTTGAGCGTTTGCAGCCCAGCCAGCAGGCGCGCGCCCATTTCCTTGCCATGCTCGACCAGCTTTTCCGCTTCGATGATCGCCAGATTTCGCAGTGCTACCGCGCAGGCCGTCGCGTGACCAGAATACGTGTAACCGTGCATCCAGCTATCGGTGTCTGGCGCGGTCTGGATAGTGTCGTAGATTTCGTCGGTGATCTGATTGCCGCCCAGGGGTTGGTAGCCGCTGGTGATGGCTTTGGCGAATGACAGGATGTCCGGTTGGACACCGTAGCGGTTCAAGCCAAAGAGTTCCCCGGTGCGGCCAAAACCTGTGATGACCTCATCGGCAATCAGCAGCACGCCGTATTGGTCGCAAATCTGCCGTACGCGCGGGAAGTAGTCATCTGGCGGGACGATTACCCCACCGACACCTTGCACAGGTTCGGCAATAACTGCCGCAACGGTGTCTGGTCCCTCGCGTAGAATGGCTTCTTCGATGGCGCGCGCGGCTGCCATCCCGATGCTTTCGCCATCGCGCACGTCGCCCTCAAAACGGTAGGGGTAGGGGGCAGGTACATGGGCGAAGCCGGGCATGGGGGGGCCGAACATCTTGTGGTAGCGTTCGATGCCCGTCGCGAAGGTGGCCGCCAACGTGATGCCATGATACGCGCCTTTGCGGGCGATGATCTTGAACTTATCCGGTTTGCCGACGCGCTTCCAGTAGTAGCGCGCGATCTTGAAGGCGCTGTCGTTCGACTCAGAACCACCTGAGGTGAAGAAGGTGGTCTTGAGTTTTGAGTAGGCGTAACCGGAGAGTTTGTGCGCCAACTGTGTTGCGGGCACGTTGGTCATGCCAGCGAAGTTGGAGGTGAAGGCCAGTCGTTTCATCTGCTCATAAGCGGCCTGCGCCAGTTCCTCGCGGCCATAGCCTACGTTGACGTTCCACAGCCCGGCCATGCCATCCAGGATTTTGCGGCCATCGGCAGTGTAGAGATAGACGCCTTCGCCGCGCTCAATCACCAAAGGGTCGGTGTGCGTTTTGGGGTGCTGCAGGGGATGTAGTTGCAGCTTATCCTGTGCTTGCAGTGTCGCGTTGTCCAATTGGGAAATCGTCATTATCAGACCTTTCTCAATAAGCAGCGGTGTAATGTAGCCGCCAGAATATTTGTGTCGCCCATTGTACCGAAAATGAGGTTCAATCGCCGCGCGTCTTGGCCAGGTTGACGAGGGTGATGCCCACGATGACGGCGATGCTGCCCGGAATCAACAGGGGGCCGGGGACTTCGTGGAACAGGAGCATTGCCAGGATACCCGCTTCGATCATGCCTGTCTGACCGATCACGCTGCAATAAGTGGCGGGCAGGTGGCGCAGAGCGTAGTTGAAGACGAGATGGCCGATTACCTGCGGAAAAATAGTGAGTAAGATCAGCGCCAAGTAGCCCTTGCCGCTGAAGCCCGTCATTGGCGCGTGCGTGACAGTGACCAGCAACAAAGAAACGATACTGCCGAGTAAGAATACCAGCCACAGGTAGGGCAGGAACGACATCTTTTTACGCGACGAACGCCCGGAAATCGCATATGCAGCCCCTGCCAGCGAAGCGCCGATGCACAGCAGGATGCCCAGGCCGGGGTTATCACCCAGCGCGAAGTCCCTGCCGCTCGCCAGTGCGATGATTGTGCTGCCAGAAAGCGTCAGGAACAGCCCTATCCACACAAGCTGGCTGAGGCGGGTGCGGAGCAGAGTTGCTTCCGCCAGCGCAATCCACAGCGGCGACATCCCAACCAGCATGGTGCTGACCAGGACGCTGGTGTGTTCCAGTGACGAAAACCCCAGTATCAGGTGCAGGGCTAACCAGAATCCTGCACCACCCGCGAACAGCAGATCGTTTCCGTTGAGTTGGCGGAGTTCGTCACCATGACGCCGCAGCACGAGCGGAGTCAGCATCAATGTGCCCAACACCATGCGAAAGGCGATAATGGCTGAAGTGGGGATGTTCTCCAGCTGTGCCATGCGCCCGAAGATGAAGGCCCATGAGCCGGCGAACGTACCGAGCAGCAGAATCACGGTGACGAAACCACGGGACGGGGACTGCGTGAGGCGCAAAGCGAGAGATCTGGTCATGCTCTTCCTAATCGATTACGATTTCTGTGATTGGCCGAGGCTGGCGAGGACGACGCCAGCGAGGATGGTAGCGCTGCCGACAATCTGTAACGGCAGTGGCGATTCGCTGAACAGGAAAAAGGCAATGATTGCGCTGAAGACCGGCTCGAGCTGTACGGCGATGCCGACATAGGTGGCCGGGAAGTATTTCAGCACGTAGTTGAATGACGAGTGGCCGAGCAACTGCGGCACGAGCGCCATCGCCACAATCCATATGTAGCCCTGGACGCTGTAGCCTGTGACGGGGATTCGCATCAGGGCGACGACAAGCAGCAGCACGATGGCCGAGCAGCCGTATACCAGCCAGATGTAAGGTAATAGTGAAAGTTTGCCGCGCAGCTTACGCCCAATGACGAAGTAGACCGCGACGGTGATTGCCCCGGTGATCGCCAATACGATGCCCAGGAGGGGATTGTCTCCCAGCGCGACCACTCCTCCAGAGGGAACAGCCACGATGATGCTGCCCAGGATGCCGATGACTAACCCGATAACCACTAGGCGCGCTAAGCGTGCCCGCAAGAAGAATATTTCCAGCAGGGCGACCCAGATCGGGTGACTGTTGACCAGCACCACACTGATCAGGACGCTGGTATATTCAAGCGAAAGAATCCATGTGGCAAAATGCGCGGCCAGGAAGACGCCGGAGATGCCCGCGAGCAGCAGTTCCGGGCGGCCGAGTGAGCGTATTTCAGCGCTATAGCGCCGCAGCGTCAGCGGGGTCAGCAACAGCGTGGCGACTGTCATGCGCCCGGCAGCGATGACCAGCGAAGGTATCCCCTCGTCCTGCGCCAAACGAATGAAGATGGCTGCCAGCGAGACGGCCAGTACGCCCATCGCAATGACAAGATAGGCGCGCAGGGGCGGCTGCGCCTCTGTGGATGTGATCTGCTCTTGTGTCATGGTTGTTGCACTGGAGGAGGCCGCCGACCAGCATATCTCTCATCAAAGACTCATCGTACTGCGATATGTTCTTTTCCCGGCTGCCCTATGCTAAAATCTAGAATACTGATTTCCGCTCATTGAGCCTAGTGCCAAGTTCTGTACCAAAGGCCAATTCACACTCTGAAGCGGCTCGATTAGAATGCACATCTGCTTGTTGTAAGTGACCCATACAAGGAGAAAGACTCATGCCTTTTGAACTTCCCAAGCTGCCCTATGAATATGCGGCGCTGGAACCTCACATTGACGCGCGCACGATGGAGATTCATCACTCTAAACACCACAATGCCTACACAACCAACCTGAATAAGGCGCTGGAAGCCCACGCCGACCTTCAGGGCAAGAGCATCAACGAACTGCTCGCCAACAACCTGGCGATTGTGCCGGAAGCGATTCGCAACGCGGTTCGCAACAACGGCGGCGGCTTCGCCAACCACAACCTGTTCTGGGAGATCATGGGACCAGGCAAGGGCGGCGAACCGGGCGGCGAGTTGGGTGCGGCGATTGCCTCGACCTTCGGCAGCTTTGCCACCTTCAAGGAACAGTTTGCGGCTGCGGGCGTTGGCCGCTTCGGGTCGGGTTGGGCCTGGCTGATCGCTGACGGCGGTAAGCTGGCGATCACCTCGACACCTAACCAGGATACGCCAATCATGGAAGGCAAGACCCCGATCCTCGGCCTGGATGTCTGGGAACACGCCTACTACCTGAACTACCAGAACCGCCGCCCGGACTACATCGCGGCCTGGTGGAACGTGGTGAACTGGGACAAAGTGGCTGAACTCTACGCTGCGGCGAAGTAAGCTATAATCACGACGATGAAAAGGGGTGTTTGCAGCGCCCCTTTTTTATTTGTGGTCTATGATCGTCGCAGAGGCTGGTGAAAAGCGGTACAATTTCTCCTGATTTGGATATGTGCTCATCGATGCTGCTGCGCAGTGTCGACGCAAGCAGAAGGAGAACATTGCATTATGAGCGATATTCGTGTTGAAAAGGATTCGCTTGGCCCGGTTAACGTTCCTGCCAATGCCTATTATGGTGCGCAGACGCAGCGCGCGGTCGAAAATTTCCCGGTCAGCGGCCTCAAGCCCTACCCAGCATTCGTCTGGTCAATGGCGCTGATCAAGCGGGCGGCGGCTGAGGTGCATCTCGACCTGGGGCTGCTCGATGAAAAGATGGCACGTGCGATCATGCAGGCCGCTGACGAAGTGCTCAGCGGTCAGTGGAACGAACAGTTTGTTGTGGATCCGTTCCAGGCCGGGGCGGGCACCAGCCACAACATGAACACCAACGAAGTCATTGCTAACCGCGCCAACGAAATCCTCGGCTTTGCGCTGAACTCGACCGAAAAGAAACCTGTCAGCCCGAATGATCATGTCAACATGGCGCAGAGCACCAACGACACGATCCCGACAGCGATCCGTTTGGGCGCACTGTGGCGGTTGGAAGAATTGTGTGCGACGCTGCAAAAACTGGCGGATGCTTTCCGCGCCAAGTCGCAGGAATGGGATGGCGTCGTCAAGACCGGACGCACGCACCTGCAAGACGCGGTTCCGGTGCGGCTGGGGCAGGAAGTCGGCGCATGGGCGAAGGCGGTCGAGCGTGACATCGTGAAGGTGCGCCAGGCTGCTGATGGTCTGCGGCGCTTGGGCATTGGCGGCACGGCCACGGGTTCGGCGCTGAATGCTCATCCCGAATACCACAAGCGTATGATTGCTAAGCTGAGCCAATTGAGCGGCCTGACGCTGCACGAGAGCGACGATCTGTTTGAGTCGATGCAGTCGATGCAGGATGCAGTGTTCTTTAGCGGCGCGCTGCGGACGGTGGCGCAGGATCTGATCCGTATTGCAAACGACATTCGCTTGCTCTCCAGCGGCCCGACCACCGGCCTGGACGAAATTCGTCTGCCACCCGTGCAGCCAGGTTCGTCAATCATGCCCGGCAAGGTTAACCCGGTGCTGGCGGAAATGCTCGATATGGCGATGTTCCACATCATCGGTAAGGACACGACCGTGATGATGGCGGGGCAGGCGGGGCAGCTTGAGCTGAACGTGATGATGCCCATCCTTGCGCACAACCTGTTTGAGGCCATGCACGTCATGATTGGCGCGGTGCGGGCTTTCACGGACAAGTGTGTGGTCGGGATGACGGCCAACCCCGATAAGGCGACGGGCTGGCTGGCGAAGAATCCCATCCTGGTGACGGCACTCAACCCGGTGATTGGCTATCTGAAGGGCGCGGAAGTTGCCAAGAAGTCGCTCGCGGAAAATCGCAGTATCAAGGAGATCGTCGTCGAGTTGGGCTATCTGAGCGCGGAAGAGGCCGATAAACTGCTTGATGCTGCCAAGATGACTGAAGGCGGCATCCAGGCCGTCGCTGCTGGCGGCTGATCGCTTCGCCAAAAGTTGTGGTAGAGTTTGGGATGGTTGAGGATGCGGTTAAGATCGGTTATAATCCCGCGCGTTGCTTAACCATCCCAAGCAATTAATCATTCAAGGTATACGGCTTACCTGTGTCGAACCGAAAACTGGGCAAGTACGAAATCACAGAGCGCCTGGGGCGCGGTGGAATGGCCGAGGTTTATCGCGGCTACCACAAAGAGCTTGATCGCTATGTCGCAGTCAAGGTTCTGCACGCATTCCTGGCGGATGATCCGGAATTCAAGTCGCGCTTCGAACGCGAGGCCAAGAACGTCGCCAAGCTGCGTCACCCCAACATCGTGCAGGTCTATGACTTTGACTTCGACGCAGAAGGCGAAAGCTACTACATGGTCATGGAACTGGTTGATGGCGTGACCTTGAAGGATCGCTTCGTCAGCCTGAATGATCGTGGCCAGGCTATGCCGCTGGACGAAGCGCTGCGGATCATTCGCGAGGCAGCCGGTGCGCTGGCCTATGCGCACAGCCGCAGCATGATTCACCGCGATGTGAAACCTGCCAACCTGATGATCGATCATGACAGCCGCATCGTATTAACGGACTTCGGCATCGCCAAGATCGTTACAGGCGCGCAGTTCACGGCCAGCGGTGGCATGGTTGGCACGCCAGCCTATATGGCACCGGAACAGGGGTTGGGCGAGGCGGGCGACGAACGTTCGGATCTGTACTCGCTCGGCGTGATTTTGTTCCAACTCGTGACAGGACACCTTCCCTACGATGCCGAAACTCCGCTGGCAATTATCCTCAAGCACCTGAATTCGCCAATACCCTCTGCGCGAGAACTCAACCCCGAAGTGCCTCTTGCAGTTGATCACATCATCCAGAAGGCGATGGCGAAAGAACCCGCTGATCGTTACCAGACGGCTGCTGAGCTGATCGATGATCTGAACCGCTTTGAACGCGGGGAAGGCGTTTCTGCTGCTGAAGGTAAGTCGGACGTTCTCATGCAGGTCGCGAATCATGAGACGATGCGCGTTAGCAAAGGCGAGGATTCCGGACGCATTGAATCGCCATTGCGAACGACGACACAACCGGTTGTCCGCGCCGCCGCGCCGCCGCGCCGCCGATTTCCCTGGTGGGGTTGGCTCGTCATTCTCGTCGGTATTGTTGCAGGTGGTTTCCTGCTCGCTGCTGCGGCCGGGGTGCTGCCGTTTGGTCAGAGCGCGACCGCTACCGCGAGTCTTGCGGTTGTACTGGACGCAACGACGACTGTAACTGATGTGCCCGCTACGGCTACGGAGTCTGTGCCTACGCCCCTCCCGGCCAGCAACACACCGTTAATTCCGAGCGTGACGGTGCCGCCCTCAGCCACGCCGCGGCCCACGTTGACCTATACGCCATCATTGACGCTCACCCTGACCCCTACAAACACACCCACTCCCGCGACGCCAATCGCGCTGCCGAACAGCAATATCATTATGCGCGTTGGGCCCGGCAATCAGTTCGCCAAGATCACCGATATTGCGGCGAATGATGCGCTGACCGTCATTGGCATCAGCCAGGATAGTCTGTGGTTCCGTGTGGTCGCTTCTAATGGGCTGCGTGGTTGGGTTGCCAGCTCCGCCGTGCAGGCGTATGGTGATCTGGCGAGCGTGCCCATCGCGCAGCCACCCACGCTGACTCCCAGCTTTACGCCCACCCCATCGCTGACACCAACGCGCACGCCGACGCCAACGATCACCCGTACCCCGACGATCACGCCAACGCCGACGCCCTCGTTCACGCCGACGATCAACGCGACAGCGACCTCTGCGGCTATGACGGAAATCGCCCGGCAGCAGACGGCCACCGCCAGCGCCTGCGTCTGGGATTATGCTGTCGTCGAACAGAATCCGCCGGATGGAACGCTGATGCCGGTTCGTGCCGGGCAAGACTATACCCGCGACATCACATTGCAGAACACGGGCACCTGCGCCTGGGAAGCCAATACTGCGCTGGTGTTTGTCGTCGGCAGCGGAGAGGACTTTGACGCAGGCAGCGGTGGCCGCATCTTCATCCGTGAGCGCGTGGAGGTTGGCGCGACCTACATCCTGACCTTCAGCGGGCGCACGCCGGACAAGGGTGATACCTACATGGGGCAGTGGGAATTGCGGACGCCAGGGCAGATCGTCATCGGGCAGCCTTTGAGTATTTCGGTCTTTGTCTTCGAATCGGGCGGCTAGGCTTCTGCTGCGCCTCTGGAGTAGTGCAACATGAATCGTGAACAGGCCTGGTCAATCGTCACCGAATACACGCAAAGTGAGTCTCTGCGGCGGCACATGCTGGCTGTCGAGGCGGCTATGCGCGCGTATGCGCAGCGCTTTGGCGGTGATGAAGAGACTTGGGGCATAACCGGACTGCTGCACGATTTTGACTACGAGCGCTATCCTGACGTCGCCGTTGAGGGGCATCCGGTCGTTGGCTCGCGCATTCTGCGTGAACGCGGTGTGCCGGACGAGATCATCAAAGGTATTCTCTCCCATGCGGAAGAGATCACTGGCGTGAAACCGGAAACAACAATGGAGAAGGCTCTGGTCGCGGTGGATGAACTGACCGGCTTTTTGATTGCCGTCGCGCTGGTGCGCCCCAGCAAGAGCATCCTTGATGTTGAGATTTCTTCCGTGAAGAAGAAATGGAAAGACAAGCTCTTTGCCGCGCCCGTCAACCGCGCCGAGATTGAACATGCTGCTGCCGCGCTGGGTGTGCCGATTGAGGAGCATATCCAGGTTGTGCTGGCGTCGATGAAGGCAAATGCCGCGGCGCTGGGGCTTGTAGGCACGACAGCATAAGCACCCTGCAGGAGGATTGCTGAAATCCTCCTGCCTGATCGTGAATTCAATGTGTCCGTTAGTACTTGACGTGAACGGGCGTTCCCACCTCAACGAAATTGTTGAACAGCCACTCCGCTTCCGGCGTGGGCAAATTGACGCAACCATGACTCATCGGGTTGCCGAAGTTGTTATGCCAATACGTACCGTGCAGCGCGTAGCCCTGATAGAAGTACATTACATACGGAACATCGGGCAGATAGTAGCCCGGCCCGCTCATTGTTTGTGCTCCATATTTCACATACACGTTATAATCGCCCTGTACTGTTGGCGTGGCAGGCAAACCTGTTGACACCAGCACGCTGCGGACGAGCTGCCCGTTCTCAAAGGCATACACCATCTGATCGCTCAGATCGACCACCACCTGACGCCCGACGAAGATCGTCGGCGAGGCTGGCTCAACGAGTGGGGCCGTGGCGGCGAAAGCGCCCGCGTCTGTGACGACCCCACCTCCTGGCACAATCAGGGTTTGCCCAGCGTAAATCTGGTCGGGATTGACGATGTTGTTGGCCTGCGCTAACTGTGGCCACGTCAGCCCGAAGCGCCGCGCGATTTGCGAGAGGTGCTCGCCACGCTGAACAACGTAGGTGCTCTGCGATGGGGCAGCAGGCTGCGATTGGGTAATGTCTGTTCCCAAGTCGGCTGGAGGGGCTTCCGTCAGAGCAATCTGTGGCGCTGCCGGGTCATCAAGCACCGGCTCAGCATCGGTGGTTGACCAGACCGCAAGCTGCTGCCCGCGATAGATCAGATTGGGATTGGTGATGTTATTTAGCTGTATTAATTGGTCGAGCGTCATGCCGTAGACTGCCGCGATGCTCGCCAGTGTTTCGCCCGGCTGAATGGTGTGATAGACCGGCGTACCCGCGACCAGAGGGTTTTCTACAGTGTCGCCGCTGGCATCGAAGTTCGGGATGATGAGCTGCTGCCCGGCCAGGATTCGGCTCATGTTGGTCAGGCCGTTCGCCTGGGCAATCGCATCCATGCTGACGCCGTAACGCAAGGCGATGCGGTACAGGGTTTCGCCCCGTTGGATTGTGTGAGTTGTTTGCTCCTGGGCGGCGGCGGGGAAGATCGTCAGCAGCAAGGCGCAGATCAACAGTAAGGGGAAGTAGCGCAGGGCTGTGCGAAACATGGGTGCGTTGCTCCTCTAAACCATAATTGTAACTGCGATTAACAGTACACCATTCTCTCAGGACGGTCAATTTGAGCCGAACGGGTTCTAATCCAAGCAAGCGGCGCGCGTCATTGCCGGAGTTCTGGTTTGCCAGTACAATGAAAACCTTGAGAGAAGCAGTTAGCAGGTAAGATCAGGCGGAATGCTTACACGCGCTTATCGGGTAACGGATAAATTCGGGGTACTGCTGCTGAAGAGCAGCATTGCGCTGGGCTTGTGGCTGATGAGCGGGGTCGCTGTCGTCACAAACGCAGGGCGCCGTATCTTCGCAGGTGGTTTGGGTGGCTTGGCAGTGCTGTTTGGCGGCGCGCTGCTGATCATCCGGCGCATCGCTGGATTCATCTGGGTTGTACTGCGTGGTATTGGCCTCGTCTTTGCTCGAATCTTTCGGCTATTCTTTGGTGGAGCAAGACATGTTTCGGGACAGGCTGCCCGCAGCGCAGGGGCGACCGCCAGCACGGCAATGGCTCGCCGGGCCGCACGGGCGGAACTGGAAGCCAGCCTGGGCGAAGACCCGCTGCGCGTGCAGAACCGCGTGCTGAGCGGCCTGACCGTCGTGCTGCTGGCCGTGTTGATCGGCGTTGTGTTGTGGGCGACCAACCCCGCGCGCACCTCTGGAACCCTGCCTCCCGCCGACCTGAGCGGCCAGAACTTCAGTTTTGTTTCCGCTGGAACAGCCGAGGGCGCACCGACAGTCTCAGCGCTCCTGGCGACGCCTGTGCCGACGGCTACGGCGTTGCCCTCGGTGCTGGAAGTGCGCGGCAGCCTGGCCTATGTGGTGCGTGAGAATGGTCAGGATGATATCTGGGCGCTCGGCGTGGGCACGCGTGCTCCGGTGCGCTTGACGAACAACCCCGCCGATGATCGTGACCCGGCCTGGTCACCGGATGGCCGCCGTCTGGCTTATGCCTCGCATCAGGATGGTAACTGGGAAATCTATATTTATGATCTGGCGACCAACGCCACGACACGGATGACCTATGACCTCTCATACCAGGGCGCTCCGCAGTGGAGTCCTGATGGTCAGTGGCTGGTCTATGAGAGTTACCAGGGTAATAACCTTGACGTTTACGTCGTCCCGGTGGATGGCTCGCAGCCTGCCCGCCGCGTAACCGAAAATGCTCAACCCGATTTTTCACCAGCATGGTCGCCGGATGGTCGCCGCATTGCGTTTGTGTCATGGCGTGATGGCAATCAGGACATTTATGTCTTTTCACTGGATAACCCCAGTGATGCTGCTTCGGTCAACCTGACCAATACGCCGACACGCCAGGAGGACTATCCCGCCTGGAGTCCGGATGGCGAACTATTAGCCTACAGTGCCTTGGATGAGGGCATTGACAAGGTGTTCGTGAAACCTTCCGATGACCCGTTGGCGGCGGCTCAAGTACTTGAACGGGGGCGTCAACCTTCCTGGTCGCCCAATGGCGCCAGTCTGGTCTATGCTGTCGAGTCGCTCGAAGGTACTCAGCTTGTCGTTAGTCCTTTCACAGAGGCGGGCGTAGCGACGTTAGTTGTGGGCAAACAGGGCAAGGCTTCGGATCCGGTTTGGTCGGAACTGCCGCTGCCTGCGGCACTGGTCAGTTCGGGCGGGCTGCCTTCTGGTGTCGCGCAAGCCTTGTTCGTCGAACAGGTAGCTCCGCCAGACCAGGACAATTTGTACCGTCTGGGACAACTGCTCGGCGTTGACGTGGCGCGTGCCAGCAGCCCTTATCTGAGCGACAAGGTGAACGACTCGTTTAACGCGTTGCGTCAACAGGTGCTTAAGGATGTCGGTTGGGATTTTCTGGGCGAACTGGATGACGCCTTCTGGCAGCTTGACCGCCCGCCGCAGCCCGGCGAAGAGCGCCGTAACTGGCATATGACGGGGCGTGCGTTCGGCGTGAATCGCAACCTGATCGCCGGATTCCCACCACTCATCGAGATGGCGCGCGAAGACATCGGTGTGAACACCTATTGGCGCGTATATGTGCGTGTTACCGAAGAAGCGCAGTCCGGGCAGTTGGGCGAACCGCTGCGGCGGATGCCCTGGGACATGCTCAGCCGCGACGACGGTGATGTCCAGGCTTATGACCAGGGCGGGCGTCTGAAAGACGGCGTGCCCAGCGGCTACTACATTGACTTCACCCAGCTTGCCGAAGATTACGGCTGGCAGCGGGCCAGCGCAGGCAGCGACTGGCGCGCGAACTTCAACAGCATCAATTATTGGCTGTTCCTCAAGCCGGAAGGGTTGGATTGGTACAGCGCTATGCGCGAACTGTATACCGACCCACAGCTTGGCGGCTTCGCGCCCACTGCTGCGCCGACCGAGCTTCCGAGCCAGGGCGGGTCATGATGCGCCGTGGACGTGAGGGACTGCCAGCTTTTCTGCTCGTGCTGGTTGCCATGAGTGGTTTTGGCCTGCTGGTGTGGTGGAACGCGCGCCCATCCGAGGTGATTACACCAATCATCCCGACCGAGCAAATCCCAACCGAGGATGCAGAGGCCTGGCAGCGCATTCTTCAGGC
>JAEUQX010000072.1 GCA_016788625.1 Anaerolineae bacterium | reverse complement strand
TGGCAGCTCAGCGACCCACCCTGGCAGCCGGATGCCGACCTGCTGGCCTTCCTGGAGGCGGGCAGCAAACCCGTGTTCATCGGTTTCGGCAGCATGATCGCCCCGGACAGCGCCGCGCTCACCCGCACGGTCATCGAGGCGGTCGAACGCAGCGGGCAGCGCGCGATACTTTCGGGCGGCTGGGGGGACCTGGGCGCGCAAGACCTGCCGCCGACCATGCGCCGCATCGAGTATGTGCCCTATCGCTGGCTGTTCAGCCGCATGGCCGCCGTCATCCATCACGGCGGTTCGGGCACGACCGGGCTGGCGCTGAGCAGCGGCGTGCCGAGCATGGTGGTGGCCTTTGGCACGGAGCAGTTGTACTGGGGCGGGCGCATCGCTGTCTTGAGCGTGGGGCTGCCGCCGCTGTTCGTCAAACGCCTGGACACAGAAACGTTAGCCGAACGCATTCGGGCACTGGTCAGCGATGATGGAATGCGTGAGCGCGCTGCTGCTTTGGGCGCACGCCTGCGCACGGAAGACGGCATCGGCGCAGCGGTGGGGGTTGTGCGGGGGGTGGTGGGTTCTTGAGATGAGGTCGGTCTAGAGTGAATCAAAAATCCGGCAGCGGCGCATCAAAATCCTCGGCCATACAGATCAAGCCTTTTGCGCTGCCTGCCAGTCGCGACCCGGCACCCTGTGACTCTGTAACGGGGACAAGGCGCACTTCACGCTGCTGCTCGTCCATGATCAGCACAGTCTTGCCCTGTTGAGCATCATCAATCAGTTTTTCGAGATTGGGCTGGGCATCCCGTAGTGTATAGCGTTCCATCACTACCTTCCACATTAATCATCTAGCATCATTGTAGCCGAGTCGCCAAGCGACAGACACGCCTCTGGCGCACCGTCATCCCCAGCGCTAGACTCAAACACACAACGATCACGAGTCCGAGGTAGTGATACATCCCCATGCAAAACCTGCCCCGCCGCCTGCTGGAACTGCTGCTTGGCAGCGACGCTGACCACCCCCTGAGTCACGCCGGGCAGCCCACACCGACGACTGACCCGGCACTGCTGCCTGCACCCATCACGCGCAAGGTGCTGATGATCACGCACAACCCGGTGCTGCGAACGCAGGGCGGGCGCACGCTCAAGGAGCATTTCCGCTGGAATGACTCCGAGCAGCTTGCGCAGGGTTACATTGACGATGTGCGCTGGTGCAGCTTCGGCTATGCCAATTACGAAATCGTCGAGCATCGCGTCGTGGATGGCTACCCGCTCAAGCGCGACGGCTTCCGCTACGACGAGGCCAGCTACCTGGAGGCCTGGCGGGCGCGGCAGTTTCACCAACCGGACGGCGTGGACTACCTGGAACTGGTACGCGAATTCGACATGATCGTGCAGATCGACAGCGGCAGGATAGACGAGGTGTGGCTGTTCGGGCACCCCTACGGCGGCTACTACGAGTCGATCATGTGCGGCCCTGGCGCGTTCTGGTGCAATGCCCCGCCGCTGGAGGGTACGCAGCACGCCCGGCGGCGCTTCGTCATCATGGGCTTCAACTTCGAACGCGGCGTGGGCGAGATGCTCGAAGACCTGGGACACCGCGCCGAGTCGATCCTCTACAAGGTGTTCGAGCGGACGCACGGCGAGGCGAATCTGTTCGAGCGCTTCACCCGCTACGACCTCAAGCACCCTGGCCGCGCGGAAGTGGGCAATGTCCACTTTGCGCCCAACAGCATCCGCGATTACGATTGGGGCAACCCGCGCACCGTACAAAGCCGCTGCGATACGTGGTACAACTTCCCGGACTTGCGCGGCGAACCCCGCCCGGTGACGTGTGGCGAATGGGGCAATGGCGACATCCGCGAGCATCACCGCTGGTGGCTGCGGCATTTCCCGCACATTGTGGGCAGCAGCGGCGGCATCGGTTGGAACTGGTGGGAATACGTCATCGACCCAAATACGGTGCGTTGATCGCCGACGATCTCCCGGCCATTGCCCTACGCCCACAACCTGCCGCGAGCTGGCGGAGTATTCTTAAAAAGACAACCTGCACACAGGAGCAGTAACCTGATGAAACCGATGGCGCGCAGCATCGTGATCCTCCTCAGTATTCTGATCGGACTCGCCTCGCTGACGGCGGCACAGCAGTCTGACCAGGGACCGCCCCCAGCGATTATCACCTTCACCAGTGAGCTACCCGCAGTGACGATGGATGCGCTGGAGCAGCGCGAACTGAAAACGACGCTTTCCTGGTACATCGCCAATCTGAGCGAAACGCAGCAGATCAGACTGCAAATCTACCAATTGAACGAATGGGGCGATGTCCTGCCCGAAACGCAGACGCTGCTGGCCGTTGACGAACACGAAATCACTGTTGAGCCGCCGCTGAACTTTGGCCTGCCCACCTACCGCCTGTCAATTGTGGATACCCAGGGGCGCACACTGGATGAACGCATCCTGACCATCCCGTTCGACAGCGAAGCGATGGCCGAGTGGCAGCCGGAAATCGAACAGTTCAGCACCCCCGCGCAGAACGTCAATGCTGCCGATCTGAGTGCCGGGCGTGCCCGCGTCGAGGTCTCATGGCGTGTGAATGAACGGCTGCCGAACACGAACATCGTCTTCGAGCAGATCATGGAGGATGGACGGCTGATCGCGGTTGAACTGCCGCGCCTCAACCTGTGGCTGCCTTCAGAGGGAACAGGCAGTGTCGCCCCGCTGCTGCCCGATCAGGCCGATGAACCTGTGCGGCTGCGCGCCCGTGTGATCGACCTCATCACCCGCGAGGCCTATGCCAGCGCCGAACTGGTGCTGCCTGTCGTTGGGACAGCAGTACGCGCCGCCACCGCAACGCCGCTGCCCAACATCCTGCCCACGCCTGTGCCGGACTTCCAGGGCTGTACCGTCTCACCGCTCATCGTGCCCCTGACCGGCGCGTTTGGCGACGGCTGCAATGTCTACCGGGATGGCAGGCTCAACATACAGATCGACCAGTTCGCCGTTTCGGCGCTGGGCGTGGTCGAGGCCGTGCCGGGCGCGAACCCACGCGGCGACCTGTACGGACTGAGTTGGAACATCACAGGCAGCAGCTACGCCCTGATCGAAGTCTACGACCGGAACCAGATTGTGCCTGGCCTGGATGCCTATCCGGCGCTGCAACTCATCACCGACCTGCCACCAGTGGGCGCGATCAACATCATCCTGCCAGACTATCTCTCGAACGGCGCGCGGTTGGTGCTGTGGGCCTACGAAAGCGAGGGCAATATCGGCGGGGGGCTGCTGCGCCGCACGGCCTACGTGGTACAGGATATCCCGGTCGTCTCGTCCTATTTCACTCGACCGACGCCGATACCTTCCTGCGAACCGCGCTTCCACTTCACACCCGGCGACAGTGACCCGTATGGCTGCGCCGCGCCCGTGAGCATCTACACCGAGCCAGGCGCGTATCAGCCGTTCGAGCGCGGCTTCATGCTGTGGCGCAGCGGGGATCGCGCGGTGCTGGTCTTCAGCAAGGATGGCTGGTTCAGCTACTACCAGGAAGTCAACTACGACTCCCTGCCGGACAATCCGGTGACGGAAGAACCACCCGCTGGGCGAATCAAGCCAGTCAGCGGCTTTGGACGCATCTGGGGCAACCTCAGCGAGGTGCGCGAGGCGCTCGGCTGGGCGCTTGCCCCGGAGCAGGCCTACACCATGACCGCACAAACCAGCGCCGCCTCATTCTACTACCTGACGACGCCGGACGGCACGGTGCTGCAACTGCGCGGCAATTTCACCTGGCGTCTGGAGACTGCACCGTAACCTATCAGATCGTAATTGAGTGCTGATCGAATGCCCTGTTGATCGTCCCTACCGAGTGCATTCACCGGAGGGACAACCAATGGCGCATCCGACCAACTACGGGGATCAGATCGCCTGAAACAGCTCATCCGTTCTACGCTGTTCAGGATTTGTGCGAATACAATATCTTACACATGAACTCCGTGCAATCTCGGTTACAATACGTATCGTAAGATGCGCGTCATCCCCAGGGGGCGTACCATGTCGGAGGGCACAACTGGCGGCAACCGTTTTGGCCCGTACATTGTCCAGGAGAAGCTGGGCAGCGGCGGCATGGCCGTCGTCTACAAGGCGCTGGTAGAAGAGAGCGGCGCAACGGTTGCGCTCAAGATTCTGCGTAACTCGCTGGCAGAACACAGCGGCGTGGTCGAACGCTTCAAGCAGGAAGCGACCATTGCGCAGCGCCTGCGCCATCCGCACATCGTCGCTGTCAACCGCTTCGGCGCGATCAAAGGGCGCTACTTCCTGGAATTGCAGTATATGCCGGGGGGCACGCTGGCGCAGCGATTCCGCCGCCCTACCGAGGTGCATTCACAGGAGGCCGTTCGGCTGCTGCGACACGTCGCCAGCGCGCTGGACTATGCCCATCACCAGGGCATCGTACATCGCGACATCAAGCTGGAGAACATCCTGCTCGACCGGCGCAGCGACGCCTACCTGACCGATTTCAGCATCGCGCGCATCGTCGATGGCACGCGCCTGACCACAACCGGCAGCGTGATGGGCACGCCGCTCTACATCTCCCCCGAACAGGCACGCGGCGAGACCAACCTGGATTATCGCGGCGACCTGTACTCGCTGGCGGTGATCGCCTATGTGCTGGCCGTCGGGCACTTTCCGTTCAATGGCGATCACGCCCTGGCAATCCTCAACCAGCACATCACCGAACCCGTACCGCCGCCCAGCAAGATCAACCCGGACGTGCCCAAAGCGCTGGACATGGTGCTGCTCAAAGGGTTAGCCAAACGTCCAGAAGACCGCTATCCCTCCGCCGATACGTTCATCGAGGCGTTGGCGCGCGCGATGAGCGACAATCTGCCGCGCAGCACGCTCATCGACGTGTGGAGCGATCATTCCGGCAAGGAAGTCAAACCCCTGCCGCGCACGCCCGTCACCGAAAACGCCAATGATCTGGTCGAGAAAGCCAGCCAGACGCAAGACCGCTTCGAGGCCATCACCTATCTCAAGCGCGCGCTCGAGCTCGAACCGCTGCACTCACGCGCCAACCGGATGCTGTTCCAGCTTGAAGGCGCAAAACCGTCGAGCGCCAGAGCCGCTGAACCCGCCCGCCCGGCAGCGCCGATTGACGACAGTGGTTTGCAGCCGCTCAAGAAAGTCAAAAACAAAAAGAAGCGCAGCCCCTGGACCGTCATCGCCCTGGTCTGCTTCCTCCTGATGAATGCCACGCTGATGCTCGTCGTGCTGAGCGCGCTGGGACAGGGTGGCACGATCATGGGGCTGATTGATCAGGTGCGGGGAACGCCCGCGCCAGTGCTGGAGGTGGACGGCACACCCGCCGGAAGTGTGCCCGGTCTGGTGCTGACCATCCCGCCCGTCAAGGCCGAGGAACTGCGCTCCGAAGTGCCCGTGAGCGATGTGCTGGACGCTGGTCGCACGCACGAATACAGCTTCACCGCCTCGCCGGGCAGCGAGGTACTAATCGGCATTCAGTTCTTCTCGCCCAGCGCCAGTGCCGTCAACAAGAATGTGGCAATCATCGACCCGCAGGGCGGCAACGGCAAGAATCAGTGCTACCAGGACGCGATCATCCAGGGCGATGCAGGCGTGGCCTATATCTGCACGATCAACATGAGCGGCGAATGGCGCATCCGCATCCTGGGCATCCAGGGCGAAAGCACGGGCGCGTATGTCGTCAGCATTGGCAAAATGTAGCTCAGCCGATGAGAAACGCCGCCAGGTGCTGATTCACCGCCTCGGATTCGTCGTGCTGCACCCAGTGTGTCGCGTTCGGAAAGAAGATCAACTGCCCGTTCTCGCAGATCTCGACGCTTTTCTGTGCCAGTGATTTTTCCAGCGCGACATCCTGTTCACCCCACAGGATTAACGTCGGCACGCTAATCCGCAGCGGCCCGCGCTGCCCCCCGGAACTGCGCCCGGCGATATAGCGCGCCGCGCGATACCAGTTGAGCATCCCAGTGACCGCGCCCGGCTGTGCCCAGGCGTTGCGATACTCGGCATAATCCTGTTCGCTGAAGGTGTCCGGTTTGCTGCTGCCGCGCAGCGCCTGCTCCAAACCGCGGGTGCTGTTGGCGGAGAGCAATCTTTCTGGCAGCCAGGGAATCTGAAAGAAGAAAATGTACCAGCTCTTGAGCGTCTGCTGCATATTCCCTTCGCGATAAGCACGCGCTACCAGCGTAGGATAAGGCACATTGAGGATCGCCAGTTTCTTCAGCCGTTCGGGAAATCTGGTCGCTACCCACCAGGCCACCGCCGCGCCCCAGTCGTGCCCGACGAGGTAAGTCTGCGAATAGCCCAGCGCATCCATCAGCCCGACAACATCGCGCGCCAATTCGCCGATGCGATACGCTTCGACCTTCTGCGGTTTCTCGCTGGTGTTATAGCCGCGCTGGTCAGGAACGATGACGCGGTAGCCGCGTTCCGCCAGGAAGTCGATTTGATGCCGCCAGCCGTACCAGAATTCAGGGAAGCCGTGCAGCAAAATCACGGGTGTGCCCTCGCGCGGGCCAGCCAGCACGACATGCAGCGTGACATAGTTAGTCGTGATCATCTCATGGTCGTATACAATCATGCGGTTGTCTCTTCCTGCTGCTGTCGACCGCGCAGCCATTCGCGCAAACGCGGCCAGAGTTCGGTGTAAATGGAATAAAGCGGCGGGTAAGGCGCGTAATCCCACGCGCCGATGTGCCGGGTAACGTCGCCGCGAAAACCGCGCTTGAACTCGTACACGCCCCACATGGAATCACGCTCGTCAAACGTGTTCGGCGCGCCCCACATGTCATAGCGTGTATAGCCCTGCCCCTTCGCCCAGCGCATGGCCTCCCATTGCAGCAGGTAATTCGGCATCCGCTCGCGCTCCTCGTTGGCAGACGCGCCATAGAAATACCAGCAGGTGCGGCCAAAGTGGAACAGGATGACGTGGGCAATCGGGCGGCCTTCGTATTCGGCGATCAGCGCGTGCGCCAACCCGGCTTCCATGAACGAACGCCAGGCCAGTTCGTAATAGGCAGGCGGGCGGATCAGGAAATGGTCGCGCGCTCCGGTCTGGCGGTAGAGGTCGTAGAGCGTGCCCAGGTCGGCGGTCGTGGCGGCGCGCACTGTGACGCCCTTCTTTTCTGCCGTGCGGACTTTGCGGCGCGTATTCTGGCTCATGGCGGCCAGCAGCGCATCCTCATCCTGGCGCAGGTCAATCACGATGGTGTTGCGGAACTGCACCTGATCACCGGAAAAACGCCAGCCGTGCGCCTTGAGCTGCGCTTCGACCGCCTGCCCGGTGGCGTTGGGCGTGTCGTCCGGCTCACCCGGCAGCCCGGTAGCGGCGATTACATCGGGGTCGATCTTCAACCAGATCGCCCGCCGCGCTTGCCTTTGCAGATGATCGAGCACGCCCGCGCACAGATCAGCGTCGTCATAGGCCAGCGCGGGGCCTTTAGGGATGTACATCACTTGCAGCGGCCCCACCCGCCGCACGCCCAGTGACGCCTGCGCCACTACCACCCCACCGCGCGAGAAGGCCAGGCGCAGCGGCTGCCAGCCCGTCGTGACGCGCTTGAACTCGCCCCACTCCCAGGTTTGCAGGATGTGGGCATATGGCAAGGAGCGCAGCGCATCATTCCAGCGCTGGCGGTCGGTAATGGTCTCGACGGTGAACACAGGGTATCCTCAACAAACAATAACGCGCGCCGATTATAACAGATCGGGCGCAGGGCTTGACACGTTAGCAATAGCTAACCTATAATAGCACATATAAGCTATAGCTCGGTTGAAGGTATGCCTGCAAAGACAAAGACGACGCAGCACGCCAATCTGGACGTGTTCACGGCTATCGCGCACCCCGTCCGCCGGCAAATTCTAGATCGTCTGGCGCAGGGGGATTTGACGGTGACGGAACTGGCACAGCCCTTCGATGTGTCGCGCTCGGCCATCAGCCAGCACCTCAGCATCCTGCTGGAGAGCGGGCTGGTGACCATGCAGCGGCAGGGACGCGAACATACCTATCGTTTGCGCCCGGAGAATCTAAACGAAGTGCAGCGCTGGATCAGTCAATACGAACGCTTCTGGGCGGCCAGGCTGGACGCTCTGGAAGCCTTTCTCGATCAACAGGCAGAGGATCAGCCGGATGAAACGCGATCTGAAACTTGAACGTTTCCTGCGGCACCCGCCCGAACGGGTGTGGCGCGCGCTGACCGACCCGCAAGCGCTGGCGAGCTGGTACATGGACAACACCTTCCGCGCGGAGGTCGGGCATCGTTTCCAGTTCCGCACAGATCCCGGCCCCGGCTTCGATGGCCTGCTGGTTGGCGAGGTGCTGGCGGTCGAGCCGCCGCGCCGTCTGGTATACAGCTTTCGCGGCGGGTTCATGAAGCACGAGACGACTGTCACCTGGACGCTGCTGCCACAGGATGGCGGCACGCTGCTGCGGCTGGAACACACCGGATTCACCGGACTGACGGACGCGGCGGTCAGCCTCATCCTGGGCTACGGCTGGAACAAGTTCCTCAAGAACCTACCAGTCTGCCTGGACGAGATTGCCAGACAATCGCTGAATGCGTAATTCCCCCTTGCAACATGGAGGACTGAAATGATCAACCGTCTACAAGTGACGAATGTGTTCGTGAGCGACCAGAACAAGGCGCATGATTTCTACGTCAATAAGCTGGGGCTGAAGGTCAAGGTCGATATGAATATGCCGGGTATGCGCTGGCTGGAAGTCATCCCGGATGGCGCGGAGACCTCGATCAGCCTGTCGCTGCCCTGGCCGGGCATGAGCGTCAAGGGCGGCGCGACGGGTATGTTGTTCGATACCAGCGACGTGAACGGCGCTTATGCCACGCTGAAGGCGCGCGGCGTGCACTTCTCGCAGGAACCAACCGCGCAGCCCTGGGGCGGCATCGAGGCGCGCTTCACCGACCCGGATGGCAACGAGTTCGCGCTAGTGCAGCGCACGGCGTAATGTGAGGTCAACAGGCGGCCCCCTCTCGAGCAAAGAGGGGGCTCGTTTACTGAGAAGCGCTGACAGTCCGGCTGCGCGTCGTGGTGGCGCTGCGTTCGTAGCGCGCGGTGAACTGCGCGGCGGACATGCTGAACGGTTCACCTTCAATGCCAATGGCAATCCACGCCCCCGGCGGCACCAGCACAGGTTCGACGCTCTCGCGTGAGATAATCCAATGTGGACGGCGCAGCTTCTTCGCCCAAACCCCTGCGACCTTGAAGTAGGGTTTGCAGCCCGATTCCAGCAGATGTTGTTCTGCCGGGTTGGGCGTCCAGGGCGTGGTGTACTCCCATTTGCGGTAGGTCTTAAGGAAGATGCCCGGCTCGACAGGCCAGTGGTTATAGCTGTCGATGCTGCTGTGCTTCTTGCCGTCGCTCACATCGTAGCAGATCATGTAGCCAGCGTGGGCGACGAGGGTATCCCAGGTAGTTTTGATACGTTTGGGGGCTTCGGCAGCGGGGAGTTCGCGGGCTAGGACGACGGTTTTCTTGCGCTCGTAACGGCGGAAACCCTGCTTATATAACTCCGCATCGGTCCATTCGCGCTGCTTCAGGATTTCCATGACCTGGCGCCTCACTTTCATCAGATCTTTTCGATCTAGTGTACACCCTATACTCTTACAGGTCGCATTACACAACACGTTAACGTTGTTACAAATTCGTTCATAGAGCGTTGGCGCAGCGGCCTATTCCCGCATCGGTAGTCGGAAAGTCCTGTCTGCAAATGGGCAGCCGTTTATGGAGCGGCGTGCCAGCGCTGCGGAGTGGGCTTGCCATCCACATAGCGGTTCATGAACGCGAATTCCACCGTCAAAACAAACAAGATGTATCGTTCGCTCGGTACGTATGGCGACGCCTTGGCCGCCTGCTGGCGCACCTGTGCATCCGTGTTCAATGTCGCGCGCCCTGTGACGTAGAACTCGCCACCGCCGCCGCTTGAATCCTCGACGGAGCAATGTAATGTATAGCGTGGGTCACGCTGCAAATCCTTACCTTTGGGCGAGGTCGGTTCCATGAACAGATACAGTTGCTCACCGATAATCGGAGTGACGGGATGCACGCGCGGGCTGCCGTCCTGTCGTACTGTGCCCAGGTAGGCCACGCCGCTTTGCAGGCGCGTTTTGCCAAAGGCAGCCAACTGGGGAGCTTGCTGTTCAAAATCATGCCAGGCGGTCATCATTTGCCCTCATCATTGTTAAACGATACCGAAAAATCATCCGGGTCTAGTTCATCACCCCCGCCAGCGCAGCGCTAGCTTGTAGGCGGCGTAAATCAGCGGGTTGTAGGCTTTGTCCCATGCGCCGAGCGAACGCGCGACCCGTCCACCCCAGCCGCGCTTGAAGCCATACACGCCCCACAGCCCATCGGAACGCTGCTCGAACTGCGCCTCTAATGTTTCCTCTTTCTCGTCGGGGATGCCCCACATATCATAGGTCGTGCAGCCGCGCGCCTGCGCCCATTGAATCGCCGCCCACTGCACGGCATACGCGCCCATCAGGTTGCGCTTGACATCCGCTGATGCCCCATAGAGATACCAGGCCGTCTGCCCTTTGGCGAAGACCATGATGCCCGCCAGCAGATCGCCCTCGTGCTCGGCCAAAATCAGCGCTGCGTCACCGGACGGCACGAACAAGTCGTAGGCCAGCGCGTAGTAACCCGGCTCATGCACGCCGAAAGCGTTGCGCGCCCCGGTGGTCTGCATCATCTGATTGAACGCCTCCACATCCGCCCGGCTGCCCTGCCAACAGCGCACGCCGTTCTTTTGCGACTGGCGAATCTTGCGCCGCGTGCCCTGGTTCATACGCGCCAGGATGGCCTCTTCATTAGAAGTGGTGTCGATCAGCACAGTACGTGGCGGTTGCACCGTCTGCGCGCTGATGGCGAATCCAAGCGCGGCGGGGTCAGGCTGCGCTTCACCATCCGTGTAAATGCCCGGCTCCCACTTGATGAAGGCTGACCTGTGACGGCGGGCGCAGGCGTCTATCGCAGGCCACAGCGCGGCGCTGCTCGCGGTATCGGTCGCCAGCGGCCCCATGCCCAGATAGGCCATCGTGCCCAGGCGCAGCGGCAGGCGGCGGAACAAAAGCTGCGCGCCCGCCAGGATACGTCCAGCGTCGGACACGGCGACGCGCTCAACATGCCAGCCGTAAGCGCCTTTGAGGTCGCCCCAGGCCGACTGCTGAAGGATGTGCGCGCGCGGGTGACTGCTGACGAAAGCGTCCCAGTCGGACGGTGTGGGGGTAATCGTTTGGGGCATGAGTTCCCTGTTCTAGTGATATAAGAGCAGTTGTAGAGGAAGACCGGTGCAAATGCAAGCGCATTCATCAGGTCAATAATTGGTTATCATTCAATTGCGGAAACGTTTTGTTATCTTGCCAGGGCTGTGTTAGAATGTGCGCCGGGTCATGCCCTGAATTTCACAATTTCCCTGGAAAACATGCCCAATATCTTTGCAGGAATGATTGGGGCTATGTTATACTCGTGCAGTTTATCACAAGCGATGCAACTGCACAGCAAAAACCAAAGGGAAACAGATGGGGTTTCCCACCAGCAGTCATTCAGTGTTAGGAGCGGTTCTCCTATGGCAGTAGTTCACGAATGGGCTTTCATTGGCGTCTTTTTTTCGCTCGCCTGGGTGTTCCCGTTTTTGCCGATTTTGGGCGCGCGGCTGCTGGCACCGCGTAAACCGAACGCGATCAAGCAGTCAACCTATGAATGCGGCGTCGAGACGGTGGGCGATACCTGGGTGCAGTTCAAAGTCCAATATTACATTTACGGCCTGATCTTTCTGGTCTTCGATGTTGAAGTGGTCTTCCTGTTCCCCTGGGCGCTGGCATACAACCAGTTAGACTTCTTCGGCTTCTTCGCAGGTCTCGTATTCATCTTCTTCCTGTTCGACGCGCTGGTTTACGCCTGGCGCAAAGACGCCCTCGAATGGGTCTAAGAGGTCATCATTCATGAACGAAGTTGTTTGCAGCATTAATCACGTCGTCAAATGCCTGACCGACGCTGGCGTAACACCCGACCTGGCTAACCTGCTCACGATCATTGGTGGTGTCGTGCTGGTGGCGACCGTGCCGCTGATCACGGTGATCTTCCTGATCTGGATCGAGCGAAAGGTAGCGGCGCGCGTACAGGACCGCCTCGGCCCGAACCGCGTTGGCCCCTTCGGGCTGCTACAGACAGTGGCCGACGCGCTCAAGATGTTGACGAAAGAAGACATCACCCCGATTGGCGCGGACAAGTTCATCTATAACCTCGCACCAATCATCGCCTTCGCGACGGTAATCCTGATCTGGGCGGTCATCCCTTTCACGCCGCTGCACATCGGCGCAGACCTGAGCATTGGCCTGCTGTACTTCGTGGCCGTCGCCTCGATCGGTACGGTCAAGATCATGATCGCGGGCTGGTCGAGCAACAACAAGTATGCGCTGCTGGGCGCGTTCCGCACCATCGCGCAGCTTCTCAGCTACGAAGTGCCGCTGGTGCTGTCGCTGCTCATCCCGGTGATGATCGCCGGCACAATGAGTATGCAGGGGCTGGTACACGCCCAGGGCGGCATGTGGTACGTCTTCATGGCGCCCGTCGCGGCGGTGATGTTCTTCATCGCCAACCTCGCGGAAACGGGGCGCGCGCCCTTCGACCTGCTGGAAGCCGAATCCGAAATCATCGCCGGGTACAACATCGAGTATTCCGGTTTCAAGTGGGGCATGTTCATGGCGGGCGAATTCATGCACGCCTTCACAGCCTCGCTGCTGGCCGCCGTGATCTTTCTGGGCGGTTGGTGGGGTCCTGGCGTCGAGCAGGTGCCTGTGCTGGGCTTCCTCTATCTGGGGCTGAAGACCTTCGTGGTCTACCTGTTCTCACTGGTGCTGCGCAGCACCGTGCCGCGCGTGCGTATCGATCAACTGATGGCGCTGAACTGGAAGTGGCTCGTGCCCATTTCGGTCGCCAATGTGCTGGTGACGGCCTTCCTGCTGCAACTGACCAAAGCGCTCGGCCTCGCGCCGCAGACAGGCGATTTCGCTGCTGCGCTGCCACAGACGATCATCCTGCTGCTCGGCAACCTCGCCATTGTGCTGGTGGTGCTGAACCTGGTGCGCAACATCGGGCGTAACGAGCGGATGGCCGCCGCGGCGACTGACGCAGCCGTCGGACATAGCGAAGATGAGCGGGTAGCGGTCGGCGCGCCCGGTCACTAAGAATGAGTTGCTACCGAGAGGCGCACCAGCCGTGCGCCTCTCTCTTGTTACACGGGGTAGGTTATGCTCGAATTTAATGCCCAGACAATCGCTTTCATCGTCTTCGCTCTGTTTTCCCTGGGCGGAGCGCTCGGCGTGGTGACGACGCGCAACCTGATTCATGCGACGCTCTACCTGATCCTCAGTCTGTTCGGCGCGGCGGGCTTCTTCGTGCTGCTTAGCGCGCCTTTCCTGGCGGCGGTGCAGGTGCTGGTCTATATCGGCGCTATCGCCATCCTGATCGTCTTCGCCGTGATGCTCACACGCAGCATGACGCGCATCAGCGATCTGTATAACCGCCAATGGCTGCTCAGTGCCATCGTCGCCGGAATTCTGTTCGTTGTGCTGCTGGCTGGCGTGATCGTCCCAGTGTGGGGCGTGAACGGCACGCAGATCGACCGTCCGGTTTCGGATGTGGTCGCGGGTACAGTTGACCTGGGCAAGGCGCTGGTTGACCAGAACCAGTATGTGCTGCCCTTTGAAGTGGCTTCGCTGCTGCTGACTGCGGCGATGATCGGCGCGATTGTGATCGCGCGTGACGATCAGGAATAGGAGAGGTAGGACGATGATCCCGTTGTGGATGTACCTGGCCGTAGCCGCAGGCATTTTCTGCATCGGCACGTATGGCGTGCTGACGCGGCGCAATGCTGTTGCCATCCTGATGTCCGTTGAGTTGATGCTGAATGCGGTCAACATCAATCTGGTGGCGTTCTGGCGCTACATCGAACCGCTGAACATGGCGGGACAAGCGTTTGCGGCGTTCGTCTTCGTTGTTGCTGCCGCAGAAGCGGCTGTCGGTCTGGCGATCATCATCGCGGTTTATCGTAACCGCCGTTCGGTGATTGTCGAAGACGTGAACATGCTCAAATGGTAGGCGGAATAACCTCGGCGTAAACATCAGGGCGGACAGTATCCGCCCTTACCATGTGGCGCGGTAAAGGTTGGTTTTATGAACTTGAACGATTTTGTCAGTGATCCCAATTTGCTCCCCTGGCTCGTGCCAGTCGGGCCGTTGCTGGCGTTCTTCGTCATCGCCCTGCTGACGAACCGCTCACGGTTGGTGCCTGCTGCCAGCCACGACTATAGTGACCATAACCACCCGGCCTACAAAGGTCTGATGGTTCCAGCGGTCACAGTGCCCAGCCGCATCGTCACGATCACGGTCGGCCTGAGCGGTGTCATCGCGGCCTGGCTCATCAGCCTGTCAGTGGTCAGTAACGCGCTCAGCATCGAGAAGCTGGGCAAGACCGTGCTGGGTAACAGCGTAGACTGGATGGCGACAGGCGCGACCTCCTTCACGATGGGCGTGCTGGTAGACCCGCTGACCACGATCATGCTGATTATGGTGCCGCTGGCCTGTTTGATGATCTTCATCTACTCCATCGGCTACATGGCACACGACGCGCGTCAGTCGCGCTTCTTCGCGCTGATCTCGCTGTTCGCGGGTGCGATGCTCACGCTGGTGGTGGCCGATAATCTGCTGCTGCTGTTCGTCGGCTGGGAAATCATGGGTCTGTGCTCGTACCTGCTGATCGGCTTCTGGTACGAAAAAGAGAGCGCCTACAAAGCGGCAATCAAAGCGTTCACCACCACACGCGTGGCCGACGTGATCATGCTGCTCGGTATCGCCTATCTCTACGCTAGCACGGGCACGCTCAGCTTCCGCGAAATCCTCTATAACGAGGAAGTGCTGCACGCACTGGCGGAAACGCCTGCGATCATCTTCGGTGGCATCAGCGCGGCCGGGTTGATCGGCATCTTCCTGATCATCGGCACGATTGGTAAGTCGGCGCAGTTCCCGCTGCATGTCTGGCTGCCAGACGCGATGGAAGGCCCGACCCCCGTCAGCGCGATGATCCATGCGGCGGCGATGGTCTCTGCGGGTATCTACGCGATCATCCGCATGTACCCGCTGTTCGAGGCAGGCGGACACCCGCACGAGGGCGACCTGACCTCCCCGCTGATGCTGATGGCTGTTGTGGGGTCGTTCACGGCGCTGTTTGCGGCGACCATCGCGGTGGCGCAGAACGATGTGAAGAAGGTGCTGGCCTACTCAACGATCTCGCAGCTCGGCTTCATGATGGCCGCGCTCGGCATCGGCGCGTATATCGCGGCGGCCTTCCACCTGATCACACACGCCTTCTTTAAGGCGCTGCTGTTCATGGCCTCCGGCGCGGTCATTCACGGCATGGAACACGGCGACCACCACGTTCACGAACATGCGCATCACGACCACGATGATGACCATGTGGAAGACGCGCACGCCGATCACGGCCACGACGACCACCATGATGACGATCATCACGGCGAAGACGCGCACCACGCGCCACACTTCGACCCGCAGGACATGATGAACATGGGTGGCCTGCGCAAGACCATGCCCGTCACCTTCATCACCTTCCTGATTGGCGGTCTCTCGCTGGCGGGCTTCCCGCTGATCACGGCGGGCTTCTGGTCGAAGGACGAAATCCTGGCGGATGCCTGGGTGGGCGTGTCGCACGGCTATGGCCCGCACATGCTGGTGTTTTTCTTACTGGCAATCGCCGCCTTCCTGACGGCTTTCTATACCATGCGCCAGCTCGGCCTCACCTTCTGGGGTGAACCGCGCACCGAGCAGGCCAAGCACGCCAACCTGGGTCAGGGCATCGTCAGCGCGACCATGACCCTGCCGCTGATCATCCTGGCTTTCTTCGCCATCTTCGCGGGTTTCGTCGGCGTACCGCCTTCATTCCCGATCTTCGGCCCGATCTTCGCGCCGGAAGTCAATCCGTTCTTCGAGTTCGTCAAGTACACGCTGCTGCCGGAAATGCAGCCGCCGAAGCCGCCCTTCAACTGGATCCCCGTGCTGACCTCGTTCGGTGTGGCACTGGGCGGGTTGTACGTTGGCTACCTGGTGTACTGGCGCAAGCCGCTGACCGCTGGTCAGGAAGACCCGCTGGTGAAATTCCTGGGCGGCGTCTACCCGGTGCTCAAGAACAAGTATTACATGGACGAACTGTATAACCGCGTGTTCGTCCGCCCCTCGCAAGTATTCTCGGATGTCGTGGTCAGCCAGTTCATCGACCGTCGCATTATCGACGGCCTGCTGCACCTGATCGCGCGTATCTTCACTTGGACTGGCGACTTCCTGAAGCTGTTGAACACCTGGCTGATCGACGGCGTGGGCGATGGTATCCCGGAATATGTCGCGCAGTTTGGCGCGTGGTTCCGCCGGGTGCAGACGGGCCGCATACAGCAGTACCTGCTGCTGGTAGCCGTCGCCGCCCTGCTGATCCTGCTGGTCTTCGCCGTATCGTCGGGGCTGCTGGTGCAGGCCGCTGGCTAAGGATAGATAACTATGCAGCAAATACTCGGTATTGATGTCCTGACTTTTCTGGTGATCGCTCCCGCGCTGGCCGCTCTCATCGTGCTGCTGATGCCCGGCTCGAAAGTGATCGTGCGCTGGACAGCGCTGGGGCTGGCGACGGTGATCGGCGCGATCTGTGTGGCGGTATTCTTCAACTACGACCGCACGCAGGAAGGCTACCAGATGGTCGTCAACGTGCCCTGGTTCTCCCTGCTCGGCTCGCACTGGCACGTCGGCATTGATGGCGTCAGCGCGGCGATGGTGCTGCTGACGGGCATCCTGACGCCGCTGGCCGTGCTCATTAGCTGGGAGATCGATGAGCGCGTCAACATGCACCTGGCGCTGATCCTGTTCTTCGAGACAGGTCTGATCGGCGTGTTCGTCGCACTCGACCTGATGATCTTCTTCCTGTTCTACGAACTCAGCCTGGTTCCGATGTACTTCATCATCAACCAGTGGGGCGGCCCGAACCGTAAGTACGCCTCGACCAAGTTCTTCATTTATTCGATGGGCGGCTCGCTCGGTATGCTGCTGGCGACACAGCTCATTGGCTGGTCGATGTCGGCAGTCCCTGGTGATCTGGTGCAGTCGGCACAGGCGGCCATGCCCGCGCTGGCGAACTTCACGGTCGGCAGCCCCTCGTTCGATATTCAGACGATCACGGCACTGTGGCCGCACTTCGCGGGCAGTGGCGGGACATTCCTGGGCGTCGGCATGGAGACGGTCAAGGCGCTGGCTTTCCTCGGTTTCTTCGTCGCCTTCTGCATCAAGGTGCCCGTGTGGCCCTTCCACACCTGGCTGCCAGATGCACACAGCGAAGCTCCAACAGCGGGTTCGATGCTGCTGGCTGGTGTGATGCTTAAGCTGGGCGCATATGGTTTCCTGCGTCTGGTCATCCCCTTCTTCCCGGATGTGTGGATTGCCGACATCAATATTCTGGGCGTCATCCAGACCAACTGGGCGGGCATCTTTGCCTTCCTGGCGATGCTCGGCATCGTGCTGGGCGCGTTCGCCGCGTTTGGGCAGAACGACATCAAGCGCCTCGTGGCCTACAGCTCGGTCAACCACATGGGCTTTGTGGCGATGGGGCTGGCAGTGGCGGCGCTGGCCTACGCACAAAACTGGTCGAATGCAACGACCGAACACATGCAGAGCGCGATCATCGCGACCAACGGTGCGGTGATGCAGATGTTCAATCACGGCCTGAGTTCGGCGGCCATGTTCTTGCTCGCCGGGGCGATCTATCATAAGACGCACACGCGCGACATGACACAGTACGGCGGCTTGTGGGTGAAAGCGCCGATTTACGGGTCGATCTTCATCTTCACCAGCATGGCGAGCCTGGGGCTGCCCGGCCTGAACGGCTTCGTCAGCGAATTCCTGGTAGTGCGCGGCTCGTGGCCGGTCTTCACCGGGCTGATGGTCATCTCGATGATCGGTCTGCTCTTCACGGGTGGCTATATCCTCAAGGGCATCCGCGCCGTCCTACACGGACCGTTCAACATGCACTGGAAAGATTACAACCTGGAGATCGAACTGCGCGAGGTGGTGGCGATTGCCCCGCTGATGGCGCTGATGCTGATCACGGGCGTCGTGCCGAACTGGATTCTGCCCGTCATCAACGACTCGGTGATGCGGATATTGGGGGGCTAAGAGTGCCGCGCCCTGATACCCAGGGCAGGATGCACGTTCAAGGGAAACAATATGGACGGAACATTTCAATTTCCAATCCTGAGCGTGATCATTTTTACACCGATTGTCGCCGCCATTGTGATGCTGTTCATCGACAGCAAACAGCGCGATCTGATCCGGGGTATTTCGATCACCGCCGCCGCCATTGTGCTGACGCTCTCAGCGGCGGTCTACTTCGGTTATAACAGCAGTGTGCAGAACGGCACTCTGAAGGCTGACCTCGACGCGATTGAACAAAGCGACAGCCAGTTCAAGGCGACCGAGATGTTCGAACGCAGCCTGGCCTTCGAAGAGAACGTGCCCTGGGTGTCCTCGCTGGGCATCAACTATCACCTGGGCGTGGACGGCCTGAACGCGCCGATGGTGCTGCTGACGGGCATGGTCACGGTGGCGGGTGTGCTGATCTCCTGGCGCATCGAAGACCGCACGCGCGAGTTCATGGCCTTCTTCATGCTGCTGGTCGCGGGCGTCTACGGCGTGTTCGTCGCCATCGACATGTTCGTGCTGTTCTTCTTCTACGAACTGGCGATCTTCCCCATGTACCTGCTGATCGCGACATGGGGCTGGGTCAAGCTGCGCGAATACGC
>JAEUQX010000036.1 GCA_016788625.1 Anaerolineae bacterium | reverse complement strand
CGCATCTTGACCCGAATGTGCCGGATGATCTGCGCTTTCTGCGTAAGGTATTGGGACAGGAACTCTTACGGGCGGTGCTTGCGGTAGACCCCAATGCGCCGCCCCCGCCCTTGCCACGGCGTGCCGCCGATCTCAATATCGTGCTGGAACTGCCTGCGTCGGCAAAACTGACCGATGCCCAGCTTCAACAGGCAGCCGGTGTCGGGCAGTGGCTAAATGACTACATTCACTGGGCAGGCAGCGCTGCCAATGAAACACCGCTGGCGTTCCATCTGGGCGCGGGTCTGTATCTGGCTGCCATCGCCGTAGGACGCCGGCTGTATATCCATACTCCGTGGCGACAGCAGGTTTTTCCCAACCTGTATCTGATGGTGGTCGCGGTCTCAACCTACTACCGCAAATCGGCAGGCTTGAGTCTGGCTTCGGAAGTCGCACGATTGGCAATCCCGCACATGCTCATGCCGCAACCCGGCTCACCGGAAAACTTCATGTCGATGCTGGGTGGCATTCTCCCACCCAACTTCTCGGATATTCCGCAGCAGGATCGAGCGCGGCTGGAGAAGGGCAACCGTTATGCCGCGCAGCGTGGTTTGCTGCGAGACGAGCTGTCCGGCTTGTTCAAGTCGATGGGCAGGGATTACATGGCGGGCTTGAAAGAACTCATCATGACCCTCTACGACTGCCCACCCTATCTCGACTCGAACACCAACAACAAAGGGCTGGTCGTGATCCGCGATGCCGCGCTGTCCATTCTGGGGGCGGCAACCCCGGCGGAACTGTCAACGGCACTGTCCTCATCCGACTGGTTCTATGGCAACCTCGCCCGTTTCGGACTGCTCACGCCAGAGCCGGATTATACGGAGCGATCTGCTCCCAAAGACAGCCAGACCCCAACCGAACTGGCAAGCCGTTTGCGTCGTTTGCATGAACGCCTGCCAGAACCGCCACTGCCGGATGCGCTCGGCGAGAAGAAGACCAGCGAAGCCTGGTCGCTCTCGGCGGACATCTGGACCGCCTGCCATGCCTACGAACAGGCACTGCGGGCGATGACTGCACCAAGCTCGTCACTGGATGATCGCCTCCGCGCTGTTTACGGGCGCTTGCATGTGCAGGCGATTAAGGTGGCGACGCTGCTGGCAGCAATGGATTGGGCGGACAACGATGGCGGGCTGCCGCATCCGAAGGTAACAGCGGCGCACTGGTATCGCGCCCAGCAGATTGTTGAAGACTGGCGTGCATCTGCTCACCGCCTGCTAGCAGATTTAGGCGAGAACGAAGAAGGACGGCTGGAAAACCGTATTCTCAGCTTTCTGCGTGCATGCGGCGGCGTGGCAACCGTGCGCGACATTTATCGAGCGCTGCGCTCCCCGCGCAAACCCGTGATGGAGGCCCTGCGGGCGCTGGAAGAAGACGGCTGCATCGAGCGCGTTGAACTCCCACCGAAACCCGGTGTGAAGTCCGAAGCTTACCGCCTGACCGAGGGAGCATCTGTCGCGGGGTCGTGACAATTGCCAGTAATTGTCGAATTGTCAATTGTCACGGTGCAGGTCAATTACCGAGCCAGAGGAAGAAAACGTGACCGATACCCAACGCTTGAAAGAACACTGCGACCTGCGCCGCCTGGTCGAGCAGGATTTGGGGACTGCCCCGCTGCGCGGTGGACGCGCTTATTTATGGAAATGCCCTTTCCACCATGAACACAAGGGCTTCAGCCTCGCCGTCTGGGCAAATGGCTACCGCTGCTTTGGGGCGTGCGATACCAGCGGCGATGCGCTGGACTGGCTCACCAATTACCGCCGTTTGAGCTTTGTCGAGGCGCTGCGGGTGCTGGGCGAACGGGTAGAAAACATCGCTCCTGTCGAGCGCAAGTGCCTGAAATCCCCTTCTGAACCACCGGAATGGGACTGGCAGCATCGGGCAGAACGCATTGTCAGCCAGGCAGAGGAAACGCTCTGGTCAGAGGTGGGCGAACCGGCGCTCAATTATCTGACCGGCAGAGGTTTGACGACTCGCACCATTCGCGCTGCTCGATTGGGGTATGTGCCGGGCGACTTTCGCAGTTGGCGGGTCATCGAGGGCATGGATGTCCCGTGCGGGATTACCATCCCCTGGTTTGCGGCGGATGCGCTGTGGGCAGTCAAAGTCCGCCGTGCTTACGGCACGCCGAAATACCAGCAGATCAAAGGCGGCAACGTCAACGGTCTGTACGGCGCTGATGGGATGGCAGATCGGGATGTCGCTTTATTCTGCGAAGGCGAATTTGATACGCTGCTGGCGCGGCAGGAAGCGGGAAATCTGGTCGCACCAGTGACGTTGAGCAGCGCCACCGCGATCCTCAGTTCACGCTGGTACGCGGAACTCACACACTGTCATACGGTTCTCGTCGCCTATGACCGCGACGCGGCGGGGGAAAAAGGCGCGAACCGCCTGCTTTCGCTCTCGCCACGCTTTCGCCCCATTCAAGTCCCACAGGGTAAAGACATTACTGAGTTCTATCTCAACGGCGGCGATATCTACGCATGGATTGCAGATGCACTGAAGGAAAAACAATCCGATTTAGAGGAGCCGCAGTATGCCCCCTAAAACCACCAAACCATCAAAGCCGGAGGACATGCTGCTGCGGGTGATCCGGGTCGCCGAAATTCTGGTAAAAACCCAGGATAAAACATCAGAAGAAACCATTACGCAGCAAATTGATCACACAAAAGTTCGTCATATTCAGGGGCAAAAAACACAAAACTGAAATTCTGTTGTAAGTTAAAATAAGTTCACAAGTGAGGTCGTATGAGTCGTCGGAATAGTAAGCGGTTGCCACCCAAACCCGGATGGGCAATGTATTTGCGAACCAGCAGTCAGGAAGCCCAAAACCCAGAGAATTCGCAGCGTCGCCAGCGTCATGCTATTCAGCGTGCTTTGCTTGAACCATCAGAACTCCCCCTCGTCGCTGAATATGCGGATACGATGAGTGGACGCACACCTAACCGCGACGGTTATCAACGATTGTTGGAAGCTGCACGCGCCGGGCAGTTCTCGCATGTTGCTGTTGAGAACGCTGAACGCTTTGGCCGCAATGACACTGAAGCGCTCACTGCTATTGATGAGCTGCATCAGCTCGGTGTATCGATCCGCTTTGCCGATTATCCCGATCTCAATCCAATTGATCCCGATGACCGCATCATGGTCAGCCTGTCGTTCACCCTGGCACGCCGCGAGTCGATGAAACTTGGTCAGCGTGTGACGGGCGGATTGCATACGAAACTGCGAAGCGGTGGCTTTGTTGGGCTTGCACCGGATGGCTACATAAATGTCGAACAGCGTGTCGATCAACCATCCAAGTCGAATAATGGACGTTATACCCGCTGGATTGAACCTGACCCTGAACAATTCATAGTCTGGCGGCTGGCATGGGATTTACTCCTCACCGACCGCTACACATTGGAGCAAATCTGCGAAGAGCTTCATGAACGGGGCTATAAATATCGCAGCGGGCGTCCATTCATCGTCGTTAAAAATGGGCAGCGGGTTGCCGCAATCAACACCCTGTCCAAACGGTTCCACAACTGGTTCTACGCTGGCTGGGTTGTAAGTCCAAAAGCAGGCATTCCACCCAAATCGGTACGCGGAAACTGGAAGCCAGTCGTCACAACCGAAGAACTGGAATGCGGTATCCGGATTCTGGCAAGACGCGGCGAGAAAACGATGAGACAGCGCAAACACGAATACCTGTTGAGCAACCTAGTTTTTATGGAATACCCCGAAGATAAGCATGTTATTCGCATGACCTGCTCAACATCCAATCCGAGTCGATCAGGAGGCGGCACATCCCACTATCGCATCGCCCGTACGGACATCAACCTGTTGTGCAGTGAAGTCGATAAGCAGGTAGCAGATTATTTGCTGCGAATTCAGGTTGATCCCGAAGCGGTTCCACTGAGACGGGAATGTTACACACTCGAGATTGCTGAACGGTTGGGACACAACCGTCCTCACGAGCGTGCCAGAATCGAAAGCGCCTTAAAATCGGTTGACGATGAGGAAGCACGAGCCGCCCGGTTGTTTGCCACAGGTAAAATTACGGAGGCTGTGTGGGATAGTCTGTGGGCCGAATGGCAGGATCGGCGGCGCGCTTTGCGGTACAGTCTGGAAGCATCTGATCAACAAACCGAGTATCACATTGCGCATCTGGATGATGCGCTGCACATAATCTCGAAAATCGGTGTATTATTTAGAAGACTTGACTCAAGCAGTCAGAAGGAACTACTGCGCGAGATTGTCGAGAGGGTCGTGGTTGACCCTTGTGGCAAGGTTATCCGAGTGGAACTTCTCCCGCCGTTCTCCTACCTACATCAGTTATCTGATCGCGTAGGTGGCGGGGAAGGCAGTAGCAACGGGTCCAGAAAAACAAAAACCAGCATCTCCGCTGGCTCTTGTTCGACTAAACTCTCGTTAGGCGTACCTGGAGGGATTCGAACCCCCGGCCCTTTGCTCCGTAGGCAAATGCTCTATCCGCTGAGCTACAGGTACTGACTGACGTTATCGTAGCACGAGTGTCATGAAGGGTCAAGATTCAATTCACGCTGCTCGCGCGTGA
>JAEUQX010000026.1 GCA_016788625.1 Anaerolineae bacterium | reverse complement strand
GAGGCGAACTCCGGTTTGATCGCCACGCGCAGATACTGCGGGCGACCGACGCGCACCTGCACCACTTCCGGGGTCACGAGCATCTGAATGCGCGGCTTGCGATAGCGTTCCTGGACTTTATTCAACAGATTGGCGAACTGGCGCGGCGAGAGTTCCTGACCCGCTTCGATTCCGGCTCGCAGCATGAAGCCACGCACCATCAGGTATTGGCCGAATCCCCAGTTCACGGGCTGGCCTGGGGGCAGGGCGCGGTCATCGAGATAGGTGATGCCGTTGCCGACCAGATCGGTCACGGTCAGACTGCCATCCGGCTGCCACTCGACGCGAACCTGCTGCGGCGCGATGTTCGGGTCGTTCAGCGGCAGATCGACGCGCGGGTCGCTGCCCAGCACCACGGCCGATTTCAGGAACGATTGAGGCCGTTCAACGCCATCCGCGCCCATCATAAACAGGTGCAGCGCCGTGCCGCGCTGGCTGTAAGCGCGCACCTGCTCGGCATAGCTGCCCGCCATGCGCTGCATATCGCGCGCCACCGCCGAAGCAGCTTGTCCCTCGCCACCAGCCGCCAGCCGCAGCGCCGCGCTCAACTCGCCCGCCGTGCCAAAACGCGCTTCCGGCTGCTTTTGCAGTGCCCGCAGGATGACTTCGCTGACGGGTTCGCTCAGCCCGGCCACCACCTTTGTCGGCGACGGCGGCTGCGCGTTGCTGTGCTGGAAGGCCAGTTCGTTAACTGTCGCGGCGCGGAAAGGCGGGAAACCAACCACCAATTCATAGAGGATCACGCCGAGCGCGTAGACATCAGCGCGGCGGTCGGGCGAAGAATTGGCGGCGAACTGCTCTGGCGACATGTAAACAGGTGTGCCCGCTGGACTGGCAAGCTGGCGGCGCGCCAACTGCGCCACGCCGAAATCCGCCAGAAAGAAGTTCGGAACGTCCATGCCCGGCGCGCTCTCGACCAGGATGTTCTCAGGCTTCAGGTCAAGGTGGATATACTCTCTGCCATGCAGGAAGTCCAGCGCGGCGGCCATCTGGTCAAGCACCGTCACAGTCATGCGCATATCCAGACGTTTGAGGTCTTTCATCATGCGCCGCAGACTGCCACCGCTGACGTACTGCATCATGATCCAGTGACGGTGCTTCTGCTCCTGCGCCGTTTCGGGAGTGTCTTCCAGATAGTGATCTTCGATGCGAACGATGCGCGGGTGCGACAGCTCCGCCATCAGGTCGACTTCTTTCTTGACCGTGCGGGCTTCCTGCGGACTACGCGGTTCGAGGTATTTGACGGCCACTTCTTTGTTCAGGCGCGGGTGCTGCGCCAGATAGACCACGCCGAATGTGCCCTGGCCGAGCCGCGCCTTGAACTGATAGCCCTGGAACTGTTTGCCGATCAGCGGGTCGTGACTCTGGTCCTGCGGTTGCGGAATGTTGGGGTTGCTCATCACTATCCTTTAGCCGTCTAGTACCACGCAGTATGCTGAAGAAGAGGCCGACACGCGAGCCTCGTTATCACTGGGATCATTGTCCGGCGGCGAACCCGCTGCAACAGCCACGCTGACCGAAACCATCAGCGTCATGGGGTAGTATTCGGATAGCGTCCCACTCTCGTCGAAGTACACACTTTCGCCCGGACGGATGGTTGAGAGGTACTCGGTGCTCGGGCTGCTGCTGCTTTCCGTGTAACGGCGATCACGCTCGTTGACCGAGTAGGTCAGCCCTGTGCTCATGTAGAACGAATTGGCGGTCACGTTCCCGTAATTGTAGATACGGTACGAATAACTGTACGCTACGCCGCGCCGTCCATCCTGGCAGTCCAGGCTGACCGCGAGATCCAACACACCCAGGTCGGCGATGGGTGGCGAACAATTCGGTATCTGTACGCTGAAGCTGGCCGAGCGGTTGTTGCTTTCGTCGCTCTCCTGCAAGCGGCAGCCAGAATTGTTGGTGCAGGCCTGTGCCGGGCCATAACCCAGTACATCGGCCTGTGCATAGCCGTACAGAGTAGCGCTGTCGCTCTGTTGGCGCGGCGCATCGAATGGGACTCCTGGTAGCCGCGCTGCAACACGGGCATCGACGCGCTTGCTGACCACATCCATGCTCGCACTGGACGCGTCGTTGAGTTGCACACGGTTGTACAGCACAAGCGTCCCGCTGAGCGTTTGTGATTGCCCCGCTCCGAGCGAGACTTCCTGACAGGACGTGCCCGCCGCGTCACCGCACAACGCCCCAGCGATTCGGCCATCGGGGAACTGCACCCAGACGTTGTTGAAGAAACTGCTCGCCGCGCTGCGTCCATTGTTCGTCACCGTATAGCTGACGGGGATGCTCAAGGCCGAGCATTCGCTGTCCCAGGATGGGCTGCCGTTCGTGCTGGCGCTGATCACCAGATCAGGCTGCGGCAGCGTTGGCAGCCAGAGTACCTTGCCAACGGGCAAAAGATCAGGATCTAGGATGCAGTTGACGCGCACCACTTCATCCATACGATCTCCGGACAGACGGCGCAGCGTATCTCCAGCTACGACCGTATACTGCACCCATCCCGGCGGCGGTTGTACGACGCATGGCGTCACGGATGGAGTAGCGCTTGGCGGACGGGCGGTGATGGTCGCAGTCGTCGGTGTCGCTGTGGGCGTATGTGTGGCGGAGGCCGTCACACTCGCGCTGGCTGAGGCACTCGGTGTGGGTGTCGCACTCGCCGTTGGGCTGGCGGTCGCGCTGACCGTCATCACAACCGTTGTAGGCACTGCCACGACTATAGAGAACTGGGGTAGGCGAGGCAGCAGGAACGGCACGCCAAGCAGCAGTAGCAGGAGAAGCAGCTCATAACGCGGGCGCACCCGCACGGTCACCTGTGCCGTATCAAACAGATTCTCAAGCGCTGCGCTTGCCGTGAAACGCACGATTACCGTGCCGCCCAGGAGCAGCAGTTTTGCCCGGCGGGCACGCGCCTCGCCAACGAGTTCGACGCCCGGTTTCAGACTGCCGCCCTCCATTCCCAGATCAACGCGCACCCCTTCCTTAAGGGGATAAGCCTGTACCAACACGGGCTGCTCACGTGCGCCCTGATAAGACAGTGACAGGCGAATTTTCTGCCCTGGCCGTACCTCGGTGGGCGCGGCACGAAGGTTCATATCGCTGAAAACGGCAGATTGCGCTGCGTCGCGCGGCGCGGCGATCAACTCGAATTCGACATCCGGGATGACCAACCGATCACCAGAGCGCCATTCCTGCGGGATGCCGGACGTCAGGCGGAAGCCGTTGATCGTCACCCCGTTGCGGCTGCCCGTATCTGTCACATAGACATGCCCATCGATCAGCGCGATAGTCATGTGCTGTCGTGAAACCGCCCGTACATTCAAGAGAATGTCGGCGTTCTGCGAACCGACGCGTAAGGGCTGCGTATCGAGCGGTATCGACCCTTGCTCACCCGTCGCTGTGCGCCAGCGGATGGTGTACTTGCCCTGAGATTGCTCCATAGTTGTCAACATCCATTATCCTCTATCCTCAACCTGCGCTGGCCCCGCAGTCAGTTTCAAACAGGATCGTTTCGCTGGCGAAGTTGTCATCCAGGTCGCCCTCCGAAGTGGCGTCGACAAAAACCGACACATTGACCGTCAACTCAACAGGGCCTGTCGCCGGGATACTGCCCAACCCGCTCAGCGTGCGGCTCTCTTCAGGATCAAGGGCAGGCCCCTCCCTGTTCTCTTCCAGCGTGCCAAAAACGTCTGAATAGCTGTAACGAACTACGTAGCCAAAGGTCTCAATCGGAGTCGCGCCCTGGTTGGTGACTGTGAAAGCGTATGCCACGATCAACCCGTCGCTGCCGCAGTCCAGCGAAAGCGTCAGATCGCCTACAGCCAGATCGGGCACGTAGCAAGCGGGGATGTCGACGGTCAGTGCAGCGCGGTTGTTAGTTTCGCTGCTCTCGGCCACACGGCAGGTCTCGGGGTCGGTACACTCCCCACTGCCTGCAATGTCCGCCTCGGCATAGACGGTCACACTATGTGCCTCACCCTCCCCGAAGGCAACATCCTGAGTAGCGATAGCGGTTAATGAATCGCCCGCATCCAGGCTGGTATCCCGACAGAATCCGCCAGGGCAAGTCATTTCCGTCGTGCCATCCAGCGTATCGGCCTGGATACCGTGATAGAACCCATCGGCGGGAGCGTCGCCCACGTTGGACACCGTGTAGCGGACAGCCAGCAGCGCCGCTTCACAGTAACTTCTGAAGTACAGGTAGTTTTGCGCCATGCCACTGACCACCAGATCGGGCAGCGGTTCCTCGGTGGGTTCTGCCGTCGGTTCGTCAGTGGGTTCAAGCGTAGGCTCCGGCGTGGGTTCGTCCGTCGGTTCCGTTGTCGGCGGCTGTGGGTCGGGGTCTGGTGTCGGAGCGTTGCAGGCAGGCATGACATAGGTGATGCTTTGAGAATTGTTGTTCTCATCGCGTTCCTGTACACGGCAGAAGCGCGGATTATTGCACACAGGCAGCTCCGAGCCGATTTCAATATCAGCCTCAGCGCGCGCTTCCAGCCGCTGGCCTTCATCGGGATCGACGGCACTTTCATAATACCGCTCAGCTTCGACGGTTATGGCCTCGCCGGGTCTGAGGCTGACCGCGCTGCAACCTTCATCTGAAGGAAGGGAATCACATATACCATCATCCCGCCCGAAATAGAAATCGTCAGCGGGCGCATTCCCGATGTTGCTCACCGTATAGCTCACATCCAGAATGACCTGTGTGCAATCATTGAAAAAGGTGTAGTCGCCCACCCGCAAATCGCGCACCACCAGATCGGGCAAGGGCACGGCAGTCGTGGGCACAGCGGTCGTCGGTGCAGGAGTGGTAGGCGGCAGCGGCGTGGCGATGCTTGGCTGTGTGACGGCGACCTGGGCGCTGGTCGGTGGAATCGTTGGCGGCAGCACTACCGTTGGCGGATTGACGACAGGCGGCACACAAATGGCCTGCCCCGCGAAAATGCGGTTCGGGTCGGCGATGCAGTTGGACTGCGCGACCGCTCCGACAGAAACGCCGGATTGCAGCGCCAGGCTGAAAAGTGTCTCACCCTGCTGCACGATGCGGTACGTCCAGCCCGCCGGGCAGGAGACCACGCAGTTCGTCGGCTGCGGTGTCCAGGTCAGCGTCAGTGTCGATGTTGCGCTGCTGGTCGCGGAGGCAGTCACTGTCTCGGTCAGCGTGACGCTGGCAGTTGCCGTCGATGTCTCCGTGGCAAGCTGGGCTACCTCGGTCGGCAACATCCGGCTGGCGACGAACGGCACGGGTATCAGCAGCAGTAACAGCAGGAGCAGCAGCTCATAGCGCGGACGTACCCGCACGATCACCTGCGCGCTATCCACCAGATCATTCGCACCCGCGCTGGCCGAGAAGCGCACGATGAAACTACCGCCCAGCCACAACGGGCCATCACGCCGCACCCGCGCCTCGCCACGCAGTTCAGCGCCGGACTGCACACTGCTGCCGTCCATACCCAGCGTGATCTTCAGCCCCGGCTTGAGCGGATAGCCCTGAACCATAACAGTCTGCTCGCCCGACCCGTGATAGCGCAGCAGCAGATGAACGGGCTGCCCCGGTCGGATGATGTTTGGTGTGGCCGTCAGCGAGAAGGCGTAGTCGCTCGCCTGTGAATCAGAAGGTGTGTAGCGCAGCTCGAACTGTGCGCCAGGGATGACCAGCGTATCGCCCGGCTGCCAGTCGTGCGACATATGTGCTTGCAGACGCAGCCCATTGATCGCCGCCCCATTGCGGCTGCCGAGATCCGTCACGGTCACCCGCGCCTCGTGCAGCGTGATGACCAGATGCTGCCGCGAGACGCCCCGCAGGTTAAGCAGAATCTCGGCATTGTGCGAGCCAACGCGCACCGGCTGTGCGCCCAACGGCGTCGATCCCTCTGCGCCGTCAATGGTCTTCCACCGGACGATGAAGCTCCCCCCCGAACCCCCCTGAGTCGCCATTTCAGTCCCCAATCGCTGCATGTATTCAATTGTCACGACGGTGCGTATTGGCGGCGTCGCATTGCCGCCCCGTTTTTCTGGTTACGTCATATGTTGCTAATCGGAATGCTTCTTCTGATAAATTCTTCGTGCCAATACAGTAATGCCGTCCGCGCCCTAATAATAGCTGGGAATTAAACCCCGTCGCAACCCACCCAGCGCATCACCGACTCGCTGCCAGGTATCGCCGCAATCGTTCGCTATGTCTGTGCCTCGCTATCATACTCACGCGGCGAGCGGTCAATAATCAATACCGCCAAATGGCCTCCCGGCGACCCTGCGCCTCGGCCAACACTGCTCTCACAAACCCAGCGCCTGCCACTGTTCACAGGCGTCACTGGCTTCCGGAGTATGCATCCGGTCGGAGTCGCGGTTCGCTGCGCAATTGCGCCGCCATTCTTCCTGCTGGGCACAGCGCACCCCGGTACAGGCGAAGCCGCTGGCGCTGTTGTTCGCCAAGTTGCCATCGCGTGGGGCGCTGAGCAGCACCGTGAACGTCGTGGCGTAGTTATGCGCGACCACAATACCCGGCAGGCTCGCCCCAGGGCGAATCGGGCCTGGGTGCGTGCAGTCAATCGCAGAAATGCCGATCACGCTGCATGTCCAGCCGCTGCCGCCTGCCGAGCCGATGATGCTGCCCGTGCTGGTTGATGTCACGCGTACGCGCCCAAACACTGTACTCGCGCCCGCATTGCTCACTGTCACGGTATATTCCGCGAACAGGGGGTAGGGGCTGCCAATATCGCGCTGTCCGGTCACGGCCACAGAAACGGCCGCATCGACCGTGGGCGGGATGAACGGCAGGCAGATGCGTTGGCCGCTGGAAATGACATTCACATCCGCGATGCAGTTGCGCCTGGCGATCTCATCAATCGTAGTTCCCGACGCTGCTGCCAGGATGCCGAGCGTGTCTCCTGACTGTACGGTGTATGTTGTCCAGCCCGCGCATTCGATCTGACAGCCGGGAATCGTCGGCGTCAGGGTGGGTGTCGCTGTTGCCGCGGTGGTCGGCACTGGCGTGGATGTGGGCAGTGCTGTGCTAACCTGTGGCGCGGCAGTCGGCGGGGGTGGGAATGTGCTGGTGGCAAGAGGCTGCTCCTGTGGACGCAGCGCCAGAAATGCCGCCAGCCCGCAGCCCAGAAAGAAGGGCAGCAGCAGGAGCAGCAGCTCGTAACGCGGGCGCAGGCGTACCACGATCTCCTTGGTGCTGAACAGGCCGCTCACGGTGCTGGCAGCGAAGCGCACACGCATCAGTTTGCCGAACACGAAACGCTGCGTCTGGCGCACCTGGGCAACGGCCTCCAGCGGCGCGCCGGGTTGCAGCATAACACTGTTCGGCTGCACCAGCACTTCGACGCCAGGCAGCAGACCATAGCCTTGCAGCGAGACCTGCTCCGCGCGCATCCCGTTCAGACGCACGCTGAGCTGTACGCTCTCCGCCGGGGTGATAGTCGTTGGGTCTGCGTCCAGCAGCACTTCGCCCGCTGGCTGTGACGCAGTCTGGGGGCGCACCAGTTCAAACTGTGTATCAGTCAGCCGCAGACTGTCGCCCGGCTGCCACTCGTAATCCAGGTTGGCGGGCAAGCGCTGGCCGTTGAGGAACGTCCCGTTGCGGCTGTTCAGATCGGTCACGTAGACGCGGCCATCACGCAGGGCGAAACGCGCGTGCTGCCGTGAGATCGTGCTGGACTGAATACGAATATCTGCATTTTCAGCCGAACCGACCACAAAATCGCGGTCGCCAAGCTGAACCATCATGGTGGGGCCGTTAGACGACGAGTAGCGAATGCTGAACACCGCACTGGATGACATATTCAGTTCCCCCAATCCCTATCTATAATAGTAATCAAAATCGCAATATTCACAAGTACCCCAATGCCTGGGGGGTTATGGCGAATGCGTGACGTTCGGAGTTATAGTTATTGAAATACAGTCAGGTGAGGGCTGTATATTGGGGGATGGGTACATTATGCCGTTGATTCTGCACTATCAAGATGACACTGACCCGGAAGTATCGCTGCCCGTTGATGTCGAGCAACTGGTGATCGGACGTGCGATTGCCGGGGGCAGCTCGGTTGATCTCAGCCTGAAAGATCCCTCCGTCTCGCGCCGTCATGTCCTGCTTTACCTGCGTGATGGCAAATGGTGGGCGCGCGACGAGAAAAGTCGCTTCGGGACGTTTTACCAGGGACAGCGCCTGACCGATGATACCTTCATCCCGACCGGCGGGGCGATCACGATAGGCAATTCCGTGATTCGGCTGGAATATGAACCGGTCGGTCTGCTCAGCGGCCAGGGCGTGGTCGCCAACGAGATGACCTTAGATCCGACGCACCGCACGTTCGTGCTCTCACAGAGCCTGCGAATCCCGATCCTTGTGCGCATCGGCCAGATTGAGAAGCAGTACACGGGCGCGGAGGCACTGGCACAGTTGATCGAAGCCATCCGCGAAATCTTCCCGGACAAAGCAGAACGTATCACAGTGCTGGCCTATAACGATTCGGAGGTGCTGCCGATTGCGCAGCGCCCACAGGCGCGCAGCTACTTCAGCGCCACGCTGGCGATGCGCGCCATCACCACCGCAACCGCGCTGATCTGGGAACGCACAGCAGGAGAGAATGCCCCCAGCCTGGACGACGTGACAACGGCCATGTACGTCCCGGTGGTCAACAACCGCACACCCATCGGCGTGCTGCATGTGGACAGCACGCAGCCGCACGCGCGCTTTACGGCGGAAGATCTGGAACTGCTGTGCGAAATCGCCGACTGCTCTCGCTCGCTGCTGGCGCGCGCCCAGTCGCGGTCGCTAGAGAATGTACCGACCGTGTTCCTCTCATATTCGCGCCGCAACACGCCCAAGGTCGTGCAGGTTGCCAACGATCTCCGCCGCCAGTCGATCAGCGTGTGGTATGACGAGCGACTGCAGCCTGGCAAGGAATGGCAGAAGGGGCTGGAGGTGGCGATTGGCGCGGTGCAGCTCTTCGTCCTGCTGATGTCGAAGGAGAGCCTGGCTTCCGAGAATGTCGCGTGGGAAATCGAACAGGCCGTCGCGCAGAACAAGGCCATCCTGCCCGTGCTGCTGGAACCATGTAAAGTGCCGCCGCAGTTCAGCAAGATTCAATATGTGGACCTGACCGGGGATTACGACCGAGGGCGTTTCATGCTCGTAAAGGGCATCCGTGACCTGACAGGTTCGTAGCGTCAGTGGTATTCGCCAGATGACAGTTATGCGACGTGCAAGTCACCTGCAAGCTACTCTCCATGTATAATGGCCGCATGATGGAAGCAGACTTACGCTAAATTACGGTTTGCGATCCATTGTATTTTCATAGATAGGAGTCTGGTCATGTTGAGACGTTTGTTTGTAGTCGCCATTCTTGCTGTACTGATGTTCGCCGTCGTCGGCAGCGTCGGCGCGATCACCTGGGGGCAGCCCGACGGGAACGGCCACCCCAATGTGGTCGCTATCCTCTTCCGCCAACAGGGTGTGAACGGCTTTTTTAGCTGCACCGGCACGCTGTTGACGCCTTACGTGGTACTGACCGCTGGACACTGCACCGAGTCCGAAGGGGTCGCCAATACGGCCACCTGGGTGCGTAACGATCCCAACATCGACGCCCTGCTCGCCAGCGAACGCCCGAATTACCCCAACACGACCGCGTGGCTGAACGCGACCTGGTCACCAGGGCAGGCCGTGCCGCACCCGCAGTTTGCCGATTACGCGCAGTTCCCCAATACCTATGACATCGGCCTCGTGCTGCTCAGCAAGCCGATCTATGTAGAGGAATACGGCGCGATGCCGACGCTCGGCCAGTTCGACTATCTGCGTACCGGGCGTGGGGCGCCGGAAAACCGCCGCGCGGTGGTCGTCGGCTACGGCCTGCAGGGACGCATCCCGGCCTTCGCGGCGGACTTCTGGGAACGCTATGTCGGCCAAACGACGGTGATCAACACCGGGCAGAGCGGCGTCGCGGGTTACCAGAACTTCGTCTTCACCAACAACCCCGGCCAGGGCACGGGCGTCGGCGGCACCTGCTCCGGCGACAGCGGCGGCCCGGCTTTCTGGGTCAACCCGGCGACAGGCGAAGAAACCAACGTCGTCATGGCGGTCAACTCGTACAGCATCACCCCGCAATGCAATGGCAATGACTACCAGTTCCGCACGGACATTGCCGACGCGCTCGACTTCGTGAACCCGTACCTGGGCTTTGTGCCTAACTAGTAACCTGTCCTGTGCCGGGGCAACCTCTGTCCCGGCACAGTATCCCCGCACAGGGTGCGCCTCTTATCTCATCACCGATCACTGACTGATCTCAAGCGGATAGCCCTCATCCTAAATCCTTCTCCCTCATGGAGAAGGACTTCCAGACTGTGCCACAGCGGACACGGCAGTACCATGTCCCTATGAATTCCTACAAACTGCGCTAGATATGTGTCGAATGGGACACTCAGCGCCGCTGCATTTGCCCCTCTCCCTTCAGAGAGGGGCGGTGGCGCGCAGCGAAACGGGACGATGTTCATTACCTCATTACTCATCACCCATAACTCATTACTTTCCTCCTTTCCGCGCTATACTATTCTCATATGCCTGTTCACGCCCCGCACACAGGAGGCCGCCGCCGATGGCCGAACACATCGACGTGATGATCAGCAGCACCGCCCGCGACCTGCCCGACCACCGCGCCCAGGTCAGCATCGCCATCCAGAAGAGCAGCATGTACCCGCTGTGGATGGAGACGCTGCCCGCGCTGGACGCCGACGCCATCAAGGCCTCGCTCGATATGGTGGACAAGGCCGAGATTTACATCGGCATCTTCGCCCACCGCTACGGCTACGTCCCCGCCGGGCACACGATCTCCGTGACCGAGATGGAGTACAACCGCGCCATCGAACGCGGCATCCCGCGCCTGATCTTCTTCATGCACAAAGATCACCCGATCAACATTGACGATGTGGAGATGGGTGAGGGCGCGGCCAAGCTCAAGGCGCTGAAAGAACGTATTGGAACAGATCGCGTCGCCAACTTCTTTAAGTCGCCGGAAGACCTGCGCGGGCAGGTGCTGGACGCGCTGGTGGACTACCGCAAGGGCGACAGCGCCAGCACGCTGCACAGCAACCTGGACATCCCGCGACCGCCTGAACCGTACATCGCCCACGCCTACAGCCTGCTGCAAGCCAAAGGGTTGATCGGTCGCCAGGTCGAACTCGGCCAGATCACCGACTGGGCGACGGCGCGCGACCACCAGCCGATGCTAAACATCGTCGCTATCGGCGGCATGGGCAAGAGCGCCTTAACGTGGAAGTGGTTCAACGAGGTTGCGCCAAAAGAACTCAAACTGGCGGGCAGCCTGTGGTGGAGCTTCTACGAGAGCAACGCCACCTGGGAGAACTTCGTCATCCGCGCGTTGGCCTACGTCAGCGGGCGTGACCGCGAGTACATCGAGAAGAACATCCCGCCCGGCGAACGCGAGGATATGCTCTGGCAAGTCCTCAACACGCAGCCCTTCCTGCTCGTGCTCGATGGCCTGGAGCGCGTCCTGATCGCCTACGCCCGCGCCGACGCCGTGCTGCTGGCCGACGACCGCGTGACGAGCGAACGTCGCGCCCGCAAGACCGCCGACCCGCGCGCCGGAGCGTTCCTGCGCCGCCTGCTGACCGTCAAAGCCTCGCGTGTCCTGGTCAGCACGCGCCTGTTCCCTGCCGAACTGGAAACCGACGCGGGCGAGCCACGCCCCGGCTGCGCGCGCATCGACCTGCTGGGCTTGAGCGACGCCGACGCGGTTGACCTGTGGCGCGCCTTCGGGGTGAGCGGGACGCGCGAGCAGCTCGTGCCGCTGTTCACGACCTTCGGCCACCACCCGCTGCTGATCCAGGCGCTGGCGGGCGAGATCCGCAAGGACCGCCGCGCCAACGGCGACTACGACCAGTGGCGTGCGGCCAATCCGCACTTCGACCCCGCCAGACACCCGACGCTGAGCGAACGGCAGGCGCATATTCTGGAGTATGCGCTGGCCGGGCTGAGCGAGGAGCGCCGCCGCGTGCTGCACACCCTCGCCGCCTTCCGTATGCCCACCAGCCAGCAGACGCTCGACGCGCTGTTCGTCGGTGAGGAGAAGCCCTTCGCCGCGTCCAGCACGTTCGACAGCGCGCTGCGCGACCTGGAAGATCGCGGGCTGGTCGGCTGGGACAACCGCGCCAACCGCTACGACCTGCACCCGATTGTGCGCGGCGTGGTCTGGGGCGCGCTGGCCGAGGACGGACGGCGCGGCATCTTCGTGGCGCTCGAAGTCCACTTCCAGGCCATGCCAACGGTTGGCTTCGATGATGTCGAGAGCCTGGACGACCTGACGCCGGCCATCGAGCTGTACCACACGCTGGTCAGCCTGGGTCGCTACGATGAGGCAGCTGGATTGTTTGATGACCGCATTCTGCGTGCCACGCTCTACCGCCTGAGCGCTGCACAGCAGAACATCGAACTGCTCGAACGGCTGTTCCCCGACGGCCTCGACCACCTGCCGCGCCTGGAGAGTGCCGCCTGGCAGGCCGTCACGCTCAACGCGCTGGCAGCGGGCTATCATGCCAGCGGGCAGCCGGGGCGCGCCGTGCCGCTGTATGGGCGACACAACGACGTACGTGAGGCTCAGAACGACAAGAAGAATCTGAGCATCGGCCTCCGCAACCTGTCGGACGCCGCGCGTCTGTCCGGGTCGCTCTACGCCGCCGACCACAGCGCCCGCCGCGCCCTGCTGCTTTCGCGTGAGGCGGGGGATGCGTTCCAGGAGGCGGTCAGCTTGCAGTACGTGGGGTTGGCGCGGGCGGTGCGTCTGGCCTCACCCCTCAATCCCCTCTCCAGGGGGAGAGGGGACTTGAACACGCCTTTTTCACCCGACGCGCCGTCCGTAGGGGCGCACAGCCGTGCGCCCCTACCACACACGCCCGACGACGCGCCGTCCCGTAGGGGCGACCTGGCAGGTCGCCCCTACACCAACGCGCCGGATGATCGCTGGCGTGACATTCTGACCACCTTCCGACGCGCCATCCACATTTTTCGCGAACAGGACGAACAACAAAGCGTCGGCCTGAACTTCGCCTACCTCGCCCAGGCCGCCCTGTGGCGTGGCGAGTACGCGGCGGCGCGGCGCTGGGCGGAGCGCGCCTGGGAACTGGCGGGGGTGCAGCGGTTGGCGCGCGACGTCATCCGCGCGGCGTGTCGGCAGGGGCAGGCGGCGCTTGCCCTGCTCCCCTCGCCTTTTGGGAGAGGGGGCGGGGGTGAGGGCGCTCTCGCCGAGGAACGCCTGCATTTCGCGCTGACCAAGGCGCGGGCGATCAGCTTTACTGAAGAGGAACTGCCCGCCCTGACCGCGCTGGCCGAACTGCGGCGCAGGCAGGGGCAGCCCGATGCCGCGCGCGACCTGCTCGCCCAGGTGTGGGAAGGGGCGGAGCGCGGGCCGTATCCCACGCTGCACGCCGACGCGCTCAACGTGCTGGCGCAGCTCGAACGCGACGCTGGCAATACGGACGCCGCCATCGCCGCCGCGACGGGTGCGCATCGCCTGGCCTGGTGCGACGGCATCAGCGCCGACGGGTCGCAGTGCTTCGCCTATCTGCCAGGGCTGACAGTCGCAGCGGCGCACTTGCAGGCGTTGGGCGCGCCGCTCCCGGACGACCTGCCGCCGTTCACGATGGACGGTCGCGAGCCGCTGCCCGACGTGGAGATCGACCCGGATGACAAATGGCACGTGGGCGACCGGGCGGTTGAAGACGAGCCAGAACCACCACCCAAGCCGAAACAGGACATAGACTTCGAGGCGTTGTTGAAAGAGTTTCAGGAAAAGTTGAAGAAGAAGGGTGAGGGATAAAGAGCCTCACCCCTAGCCCCTCTCCGGCGCGATGCTCCGCAGCGTGTAGGTCAGCGTGAGTCCGCGCGGCCGCATCGCTGGAGAGGGGAAACACACGCGTTCGTGGGGACGTGGCTAGCCGTGTCCGCCGCGACTAAAGGCGCTTCAAGACCCGTTAGGATATTCCAGCCCCTTCAGTGGGCTTTCTTCACCTCAGCCTGAGCGCTTGAGCGTCAGGCGGCAGCGCCTCACCCCGTTTCGCTGCGCTCAACCGCCCCTCTCCAGGGGGAGAGGGGAAATACGGCGTGTTCGTAGGGACACGGCACCGCCGTGTCCGCTGTGCACAACCTCACCCCACGCTCGCTTGAGTCGCTCGCAGCCCTCTCCGGCGGGAGAGGGGAAACACGCGCGTTTGTAGGGACGCGCAAACCCTTACCGCCGACGCCGGATGCCCAGCACGCCCAGGATGCCGCGCACGATCTCGCGCGAGAGGGTGCGACCGACATCGCGCACAATCGGGTTCTTGCCCACGCTCTCCAGGAAGGTCGGGTCGTCCTTGCGACGTTTGCGCTCGGCGGCGTCCTCTTTGTCGCGTTCCTCGGCTTCCTTGGCCTTCTGCGCTTCATCCTGCGCGCGTTTGATCTTCTCGCCCAGGATTTCGGCGGCGCTCTCGCGGTCGATCACCTTGTTGTAGGTGCTGGCGATGTCCGAGCGCTCGACGGCCTTATCCAGTTCGGCGTCGGTGATCGTGTCCATGCGCGATTCCGGCGCACAGAGCAGCACATGCGCCAGCGGGGTAGGGATGCCTTTCTCGTTCAGCGCGGTGAAGAACGCTTCACCCGTGCCCAGCGCGGTGATTGTCTCATCGACCTGATAGAAATCGGTCAGCGGGTAATTCTCCGCAGCCAGCTTGATCGCCTTGCGGTCGTTGGCGGTGAAGGCGCGCAGGGCGTGCTGAATCTTCATGCCCAACTGGCTGAGGATGGCGGGCGGGATGTCGATGGGGTTCTGCGTGCAGAAGTAGATGCCCACACCTTTCGAGCGGATCAGCTTGATGATCGTCTCCAACTGGTCGAGCAGCGCCTTGGACGCTTCATTGAAGATCAGGTGCGCCTCATCGATGATGAAGACCAGCTTGGGCTTCTCGATGTCGCCTTCTTCGGGGAAGGTCTGGTAAATCTCGGCCAGCAGGCACAGCATAAAGGTCGAGAACAGCTTGGGCTTGGCCTGCATATCGCTCAGACGGATGATGTTGACGTAGCCGCGCCCCTCGCGGTCTTTGCGCAGCAGGTCTTCGACATCGAAGGACTTTTCGCCGAAGAACAACTCCGCGCCCTGTTCCTCCAGTTCGATCACCTTGCGCATCATCGCGGCGGTGGACGACGAGGCAATCGCGCCGTACTCCTGCTCGATCTCCTCTTTGCCCTCGTTGGTCAGGTATTGCAGCGTCTTCTTGAAGTCCTGCAAATCGAGCAGCGCCAGTCCCTTATCGTCGCAGTACTTGAAGATCAGCGAACATACGCTGGACTGCGTGTCGTTCAGTTCCAGGATTTTGGAAAACAGCACCGGCCCGAACTCCGAGACGGTGGCGCGCATCTTCGTGCCTTTCTCGTTGGAGATCGAGAGGAACTCGACCGGGAACTGCGCCGCCGCCCAGGGTTCACCGATCTTGGCGTGACGCTCGTCGATCTTCGGGTTGCTCGTGCCCGGCTGCGAGATGCCGCTCACGTCGCCCTTGATGTCCATGATCAGCACGGGGACGCCGTTCTTGGACAGGCTCTCGACCAGGCGCTGCAACGTCTTGGTCTTGCCTGTGCCCGTCGCGCCCGCCACCAATCCGTGACGGTTCATCGTGCTGAGCGGAGCCTTGACCAGTGCGCCGGGGACGGGCTGGCCGTCCAGCATCGCGACGCCCATCGTGAGCGCGCCGCCCTTAAACGTGTAGCCTTCGTTGATGACCTGTGCGAACTGCTCGTGCTTCTCCATACGCTCCCTCTCGGATAAGTCGATAGTCTTTAGTCATTAGCGGATAGTTTGT
>JAEUQX010000012.1 GCA_016788625.1 Anaerolineae bacterium | reverse complement strand
ATCAGCGGGGCAATCTGCACGCCCTGCGCGACCAGGCGAGTCAGCAGTTCCGGCGTGAAGGCGCGCCCAGCGGAGGGCATCTCCGCGCTGCCCGTCTCGTTGGCATACACCGTCTGGTAATATTCGCTCGGCCACGCGCGTTTGACATAGCTGTAGCGGATTGGGAAGCCGTGTTCCGCCAGATACGGCCGCACATCACAGGGCAGATCGAACGTCGCGATCCACAGGCGCGTATGCCCAGGCCCGCCGCGTTCTTCGCTGCGATGCGGCGTGAGCAGCGCTGCTGTCGCGCCGCCCGGCAGGCACAAACGCATCCCAGCGTGAGCACCGTAGTACGGGCGCGTCGTGTCACCAACTGGCTGACGCAGCTCAACGATCCACAGGTCGGCGGGCAGCCGCGTCGAAAGGTGCAGTTCGTAACGCACGCCGTCCTCACCCCTCACGTCGAGCGCAGCGTTGAGCGTGCCGCTGGTATTCAGCACCAGCAGGTCGCCCGCCTCGAGAAAATCCGGCAGATCACTGAAGCGGGCATGATGCACGCTGTCATCATTCCGATATGAGACCATCAGTCGCACCGCATCGCGCCGCAGCCCGCGCGCTTCCGGCGGTTCACCCGCTTCCAGTTCGGGCGGCAGTGTGAAGTCGAGGCCGTTCAGAGCGGCTATCCGTTCAGGCGTTTTGAGCATGTTGCACCTCCACCGCCAGGTCGCGCGCCTTGTAGCGCCCGCTGGGGTACTCGCCCGTGAGCAGCGCCATCAGCCCCGGCACACTCGCCTCTGGGAGTGGGCGGTCGCTAATATCCTCGCCCGGAAAAGCGTCCTGGTGCATCTGCGTCCGCATGTCGCCGGGGTCAACGCGGTAAACGCGCAGCGCGGGGTTTTCCGCCGCCAGCACTGCCGTAAGCTGTTCCAGCGCCGCTTTGCTGGAGGCATAGCCACCCCAGCCGGGATAAGCCTCAACCGCCGCATCGCTGCTCACGTTGATCAGGCGCGCATTCGGTTTGAGGTGTGGGCGCACGGCTTGCAGCACCGCCAGCGGCGCGACCACATTGGCGCGGTACACCTGCTCCAGCACGTCCAGCGGATAATCGAGCAGCGCGGGCTGTGGACTGGGCCCGAGCATCCCAGCGTTGTTAATGACCGCATCCAGGCCGCCAAGTTCAGCAGCGGCGGCAGCCAACTGCAGGCGATGCGCCGCGTCGGTCACGTCGCCCGCGAGTGCGATCACGCGGGTCAATTCGTGCAGTTCAGCGCGCACCGTTTCCAGCGCATCAGCCCCGCGCGCATCCAGCAGCAGCGCCCAACCGGACGCGGCTAACTGGCGAGCCAGCGCCAGCCCCAGCCCGCGCGACGCACCAGTAATCAGGGCGGTATGTTCGTTCATCAGGGGTATCCTTCAACATAGCGATTACACATGTCCTCACGATAGCAGCAGACGAACAGCCCTGTCGCCGTACCTGCGTCGCATGAAACCCTGTACCTTTGTTCAGAGCGAACATTGCCATTCTGTAACCGCCCGGTGACGCGGACTTAACATCCATTTCACTCCACTCTCATCCAATGTGCGTAGCCTATTCGTATGTATGTAGAGTTCCGCAGCATCTAAGGATTGGCGGACATAGCAGGGAGAGTTAGGTATCATGATTCTGAACTGGAAGCAGCGCGTGATTGTCGGAATTGTCGCGCTGATACTGGTTGCGTTCGGATTTGCCCTCGGCACAACCGTCCTGAACACATCGGCGGGCAGCGTGCGTTTCGTCGAGCAGCCCATCGAACCTGCTCAGGTCATTGACCCGGTAACGGAGAATGAGCGTTACTTCGCGGATATTTATAATCGGGTCAGCCCGTCTGTCGTCTCGATCAACGTCGTCGGCACGAGCGGGCGGCAAAGTTTTTCAGGCGGCGGCACGGGTTTTGTGATCGACCAGCAGGGGCATATCGTCACCAACTACCATGTTGTTGATAATGCCGACCGCATCGAAGTCAACTTCCTCGATGGCACGATCGTGCGCGGACGCATCATCGGTCTGGATGCCGATTCCGATCTGGCCGTGCTCAAGGTTGATCTGCCTGCCGACCGTTTGTCCCCGGTCACCCTGGGCGACTCCAGCCAGCTATTCATCGGCGAAACCACGCTCGCCATCGGCAGTCCTTTCGGCCAGCGCTGGACGCTGACCACAGGCGTGATCAGCGCGCTCGACCGCACCATCAGCGGCCTGACGCAGTACACCGTCGGCGGCGTGATTCAGACCGACGCAGCCATCAACCCCGGCAACAGCGGCGGCCCGCTGCTCAACCTGCAAGGGCAAGTGATCGGCGTCAATTCGCAGATTCTGAGCGAAACGCGCAGCAATACGGGCATCGGTTTCGCCATCCCCAGCAACCTGGTGCGCCGCGTCGCCACTGAGCTGATCAACAACGGTCGGGTCAACTACAGCTACCTGGGCATCAGCTCGGCGCCTGACCGCGATGTCACGCTGCTGCTGATCGAGGCCAACAACCTGCCCAATAACCTGCGCGGTGTCGTGGTTGACTCCGTCACCAGCGGCGGCCCGGCGGCACGCGCGGGTCTGCGCAGCGCGGCTGCACCCGTACGTATTGAGGGCGAAATCGTCCCAACTTCGGTGGACATTATCACGGCCATCGACGGCGTGCCGATGACGGGCATGAGTTCGCTCGTCGCCTATCTCGCCAGCGGCACCGTCCCCGGTCAAACCGTCAACCTGACGGTCTGGCGTGATGGTGGACTGGTCAACATCCCGGTCACGCTGGAAGCCCGTCCACGCTGATCATCACAGCACTGTAGCAGCCAATTTTCAGAGGGTGAGACGATCTGTCTCGCCCTCTCATTTTTCTGCTATACTGGCGCAAGAGCATGATCGAATTCCAATGGCAAACCATGAGCGAATCAGAATGGATCAGTCTGCGCCACGCGGCGGAAATCCTGGGTGTACACCCGGCCACCGTGCGGAACTGGGCCGATAACGGCGACCTGCCTTCGCGCCGCACCCCCGGCGGGCATCGGCGCTTCCGCAAGGCCGACCTGCTGCAACACGCCAAGACCCAGGGTGAACTGCAGCCACTGGAAGCGCAGTTCATCATCCAGAACGCGCTCGGCCACACACGGCTGCACGTCGGCGGCGGCAACCTGACGCTCATGCCCTGGTACGAGCGCATCAGCGAGACGGCGCGCGCCCAACTTCGGCAGGAGGGGATGCACACGCTGGAAGCCATCCGCAAGTATCTGGCAGCGGGCGCGCCGGACGAGCAGCTTTCGGCGGCGATCACGGCGGGCACGCACTACGCCCGCATCCTCAGCGAATCCGGGCTGCGGCTGGCGGACGCGGTGCGCGGTTTCTACTACTTCAGCGATTTCGTGATCAACTCGATCCTCACCTGGTCAGAGATCACGCCGCCACGCAACGCAATGGCCGACTGGGGCACGCTGCTGCGCCAGGTCAACACTTTCAGCAACACGATTCTGCTCTCGATCATCGAATACTATGAGTCCGAATGAGCGATCTGGCCTGGATAGCCCTCAGCCTGACCGGACGTATCGGCGGGAAAACGCTGCGCGCACTGTTGCAGCACTTCGATGGCGATGTTCAGGCGGTGCTGCGCGCGGATACCCCACAATTGCGCGAAGTGCCCGGCATCGGTCCCAAGATCGCCCAGAGCATCCGCCAGCTTGACCTCGCTCAGGTTGAGCAAGCGCTGTATCGCTGGCAAGCGCAGGCTGTTCGCATCGTGACGCTGGACGACCCAGCCTATCCCGACCGCCTGCGTGCCTTGCCGGACGCGCCGCCAACACTCTTCATGCGCGGGGAGTGGCGGGCAGACCCCGCGCGCACGGTCGCCCTGGTCGGAACACGCAGCCCGACGGCTGAGACGCGCAAAATCGCGCAGAACCTCAGTTCACTGCTAGTCGAACGCGGCTATACCATCATCAGCGGGCTGGCGCTGGGAATCGACGCTGCCGCGCATATGGGCGCCCTGGCGCTGCCACAGGGTTACACGCTGGCCGTCCTGGGCTGCGGCGTGCTCAATATCTACCCGCCCGCGCACCAACCGCTGGCCGAAGCGGTCATGCGGCGCGGCGCGCTGCTGGCCGAGGTCAACCCCGACGCGCCACCCAGCAGTTCTGCGCTGGTCGCCCGTAACCGCCTCATCAGTGGCCTGAGCGACGCGCTGATCGTGGTAGAGACGACCACAGAAGGCGGCGCAATGCACGCGGCGCGCTTTGCCCAGGCACAGGGACGCGCGGTCTATGCGCTGGACATCGCCGCTTCCGGCAACCAGGCCATCCTGGCACAGGGGGGTCTCCCGATTGCGCCGGACTTACAGGCGGTGCTGCTCTAAGCCCTGTTCGCTCTACACGGCAAACCGTATAATCATGTGATTGTGTTTCCTTGAGGTAACGAACGTATGTTAGACAAACTGACCGCCGTCGAAGCGCGCTACGACGAGCTTGAGCGCCTGATCAGCGACCCGGCGGTGATGAGCGACTACAGCAAGATTGCTGAATACTCCAAAGAACGATCCGGCATCATCGAGATCGTCGAGAACTTCCGTGATTACAAGCGGCAAGCGCAGCAGCTTGCGGACGCCCAGCAGATGCTCGAAGACGAGAGCGATCCTGATCTGGCCGCGATGGCAAAGGAAGAGGTCAACAGCCTCACAGCCAGCACAGAAGCCCTACTCGAAAAACTGAAACTGCTGCTCCTGCCCAAAGACCCGCGCGACGATAAGAATGTCATCGTCGAAATCCGGGCGGGCGCGGGCGGCGACGAGGCCGGACTGTTTGCCGCGGATCTGTACCGCATGTACAGCTACTATGCCCAGCAGCGCGGCTGGAAGATCGAAGTCATCGACCAGAGCGACACCGGAGTCGGCGGCTTCAAGCAGATCGTCTTTGAGATTAAAGGCAAGGGCGCGTACAGCCGTCTGAAGTACGAGAGCGGCGTGCATCGCGTGCAGCGCGTCCCGGAAACAGAGGCGCAGGGGCGTATCCACACCAGCACGGTCACCGTTGCGGTGTTGGCAGAAATGGACGAAGTGGATGTTCAGATTCGCCCGGATGACATCCAGGAAGAGTTCACGCGGGCCAGCGGCGCGGGCGGCCAGCATGTGCAGAAGAACTCCACAGCCGTTCGCGTGGTGCATGTGCCCAGTGGCCTGGTGGTTGAAGTGCAGGACGAACGCAGTCAGCTTCAGAACCGTCTGCGCGCCCGGCAAATCCTGCTCGCGCGCCTTTACGATATGGAGATGGAGAAGCAGCGTTCCGAACAGGAAAGCGAACGCCGCAGCCAGGTTGGCACGGGCGACCGCTCCGAAAAAATCCGCACCTACAACTACCCGCAAAGCCGCGTGACCGACCACCGCATCAACGTCAGCAGTTACAACCTGCCTGCCGTGATGGATGGCGACCTCGACCTGTTCATTGACGAATTGGCCGTGCGCGAACAGAGCGAAAAGCTCGGCGGGGGCGAATAATCAGTCTTGGCAGAAATCAGGCGAAATCATTTGCGGATGCGATAGTCAGGCAGACAGCGTACACAGGATCAACCAGTGATCTTAAGCAAAATCCGAGACCCCAGGTTGATTACCGTGCGGCGCGGCGGCACCCTACTGGACGCTGATCATCGCCTGCTTGCAGTGTGGGCCGCTGCTTGTGCACAGCACGTACTGCATTTCTTCGAGCAAGTGCAGCCCAGTGACGACCGTCCGCGCCGTGCGATTGAACAGGTACACGCCTGGGTGCGCGGTGAGGTTACGATGACGCAAGCGCGTACTGCCGCCGGACATGCCATGGGCGCGGCCAGAGCCTTGAGCGGAGCAGCAAGAGAAGCCGCCTACGCTGCCGGACAAGCCGCAGCAGTGGCTCATGTGGCCGCTCACGAACTGGGCGCAGCGGCCTACGCGATCCGGGCTGCCCGCGCGGCGGCTCCTGAAGCTGAACGAATGGCGGCTGGTCGCCTGGAGTGCCAGTGGCAGCGCGCCCAACTTCCCGGCGAAATCCGCGAACTCGTGCTGGACGACCAGCGGTTACGGAATGAATACTGCTGGTTCGTCTTCGACTGCTGACGCCTTCGCACAGAAAAAGCGGGTATGGACGTAGGGCGAACCGCTCATTCGCCCTCTCAGTCGTATCACATCGCAGCGTGAAGCCAATCGGCGGTCAGCGTTTAGAACCAGCCGCGCCGCTGGAAGCGTTCTTCTTTCCAGGGGTCGCCGTTGTTGTGGTAGCCGCCCTGCTCCCAAAAGCCGGGCTTATCCACCGGGCTGAACTCCAGCGCCCGCAGGAACTTGGCGCTCTTCCAGAAATACAGCTTGGGCACCAGCGTGCGAACCGGCCAGCCGTGATCGGGTTCGATGGGCTTGCCATCGTACTTGTAGGCCAGCAGCACATCATCGTCCATCATCGCGTCCAGCGGCGTGTTGGTAGTATAACCATATTCGCAATGCGCGATCACAAAACGCACACTCGGCTTCAGCCCGAACAACGCCACGAAATCGCGAAAGGGCACACCTTCCCAGACCGTATCGAACTTGCTCCAACGCGTGACACAGTGGATGTCGGTCTTGATGGTCTTGGTGGGCAGCTTGGTGAACTCGTCCCACGTCCAGCGCATCTCTTTCTCGACATCGCCAAAGACTTTCAAATCCCAGGTAGCCGGGTCAAATGGTGGCGTCGGGCCATAGGTCAACACCGGGAATTTCTGGGTCAGCGATTGGCCGGGCGGCAGTCGCCCCTGGCTCTTGATCTGTTCTTCCTGTTTGCGGCGGTTCAGAAAATCCACAACAACACCATCCTTCATCGTTCCGAGCTGAGACAGCCGGGCGTTCATCGATCAACACTACTTGGTCTATCGTACAACACCCAACATTACAGCAGTATCCGCATTACCTGAGAAGTTGAGCAGCATTAGTCGTAGGGGTTGGTCAGCAGTTCCACCTGCATTCGCATCCGCCCCAGCGTCAGTTCGTCGCCATGCGTGATCGGATAGGCTTCTTGCGGCATCATGCGGACGCCGTTGAGCAGCGTGCCGTTGGCGCTGTTGTTATCGACCGCCACCAACCGATCATCGTCCAATTTGAAGAACAGATGCTCGCGCGAGACCAGATCGCCATCCGGGAAGGCTGTCAGGTCTATATCGGGGTAAAAGCCGCTCTCTGGATGTGCGCGTCCCACAACCACCGCGCCCTGCAAATTGAACACCAGCTCGACCTGAATCGGCAGGATACGCAGCGCAACACGCGTCTCGCGGATGCCACGATGATGAGGCCGCGTCTCCGGTACAGCCATCGGCACCGGGTTCTGTTCCTGGTTTAGTCTACGGGTTTCGCCCTTGCGGTTGTCCATCACCCTTCTCCTCAGATAAGGCCCCCTGCATATGCAGTCAGTATAGCGTGGAAAAATGTGGCAATGTGGTTATTCTACAGCTTTTGACAGGATTTAACGAAGTCTATATCTAAGCCGGTAGCCCTTAGTCATTAGCGAATAGTCCTGAACCACACAGCCGAAGGTCACGTGACTTGAAGCGTAACCACAGCCTTGCAGCCTATATCCCGCCCACAAGTCTAGCGACTAAAGACTATCGACTGACAGCTTAGAAACATTTCGATTAAAGTGCTTTCGCGGGGATTTGCTATAATTCAGCTATCCTACGGGCACTACGAAGCGAGTATATAGTGATGGCAGTCCAACCGACTGAAACTTTGTTGGTGAGCAGCAGTGGCGAACAGGTTGTCGCCGCGCTGGACGCACGCTCTTACCGTGTACAGATTGTCAGCGATCCGGGTCGCGCGATGGAACTGATGCGTGATACCGGTTTTGACCTGATCTTACTCGATGATCGCCTGCTGGAGGGCGAAACGACCAGTCTCATCAAAGAGATCAAGCGCCGCCACCCGCTCGTCCCCGCGCTGGTGCTTTCCGGCAGCGCGGACGCGGCCTACCAGACCGACCTGATGGAAGCGGGCGCGGACGACTTCATCACCGCCGATCTTTCCGCCGAAGAATTCCAACGGCGTATCAAGCTGATGCTGCGGCAGCGGCGGCAGGCGCGGGCACTGGCGCAGCGCAACCAGAATTTGCAGTCTATCAGTCAGCTCGCGCGCCGGATGCACAGTGCGACCGAGCCGATGGCCTTGATTCAGGACACGATTGATGTGGCCTGTGCCACCTTCAAGCTCTATGGCGTCGCCATCGTGCTCATCGAAGGCGAGGGTTTCCGCATGGTGGCGGGGCGCGAGGGCTGTTCAACCAACCCCGAACTGCTTTTCGAAAGCACCGTTATGCTGCAAGACTATGACCCCTTCCGCCGTGTCATGAACAGCAGCATCGTGCAGCTTTCGCAGAACATCGTCGCCGACCCCTACTACGCGCCCATTCCCACCCTGCCCGCTCCGGAATCAGCAATCATCCTGCCACTCAGCTACCAGGACACCAAACTGGGCGCGCTGGCGGTCTTCGCGGCCAGCCGTCACCCGCTCAATCACGACGACCTGCTGATCTACGAAATCTTCGCGTCGCAGTTCGCCGTCGCGCTGCACAACGCCCGGCATTATCACACGCAGCGCATCAGCGCGCAGTCCAGCGAGCACCTGCTGCGCGCCTGGGGACGTTTCATCAACCTGAAGACCTTCGATGAAGTCGCTGAACACTTGCAGCAGTTGGTCGAAGAAATTCCTAATGTCCCGCAAGCGCTGGTGTGGATGTACAGTGCCGACCCCGATGCAGGCACGGTCGTCAAGGCCCCGCGCGAAGACATCGCCCAAACGTTCCGCCAGTTGGATGAGGAAGGCCATATCGGACGCCTGCTCCAGCAGTTGGATGAACGCCGCTTGCAGCCCGTCCTCGTCAAAGCCAGCGGCCCGAAAGACCCGCTCAACCCGCTCTATAAAGGACTGCGCGGGCAGCAGCTTCTGCTCGTGCCCATCCTGGACTCGGCGCGCTTCATCGGCGCGATCCTGGCGAGCGTGACCAGCAACCGCCAATACAGCAGTGACGACGCCCGCGTATTGGCCGCCAGTCTGGCACATACAGCGGGGTTGGCATTGGAGCGTACCATGCTCATCCAAACGATGGCCGAGAAGAGCGGACGGCTGGAAGCGATCCTGCGCAGCACCTCGCACGGTATTTTCTTCGTCGATGACAGTGGGCACGTCGGCTTCTGTAATCCGCAGTTCACCGAACTCACAGGTATCAACCCGTCGGAAGTGCTGGCCTATTCGTCCGACGTGCTGCTCAACCTCATTGCCGAACAGGCTCTCGTGCCAGACTCGGTGCTGGCGCAGCTTCATGATGCCATCAAACGCGTCCTCGACCCAACGCCGGAAATTCATGAGGACTATCCGATTGTCGAGATTTCGCTGAGCAATCCTAGCCGCGAAATCATGGTCGAATTCATGGCGATTGGCGACAACGAGGTCGGCGGCCAAACCTGGGCAGGCATCATCCGCGACAATTCCCGCACGACGGGTTCGTTCGGCTATCAATCGCAGCTCCTCGATGTGATGTCGGAGAAAATCCGCGTGCCCTATGCCCAGGTGCGCGGCCTCGTGACAACGCTGGATGAGCAGCACAGCCGCTTCACACACCGCGAACGCGGGCGCTTTCTGCGTCAGATCGAAGAAAGCGTCGAGCGATTGGGGCATCTGTGGGAAAACTTCCTGGAGGTTTACAACCTGGAAGTCTCCGGGCTGGCGCTCACCCGCGAAGATGTCGATCTCTACGAAATGCTGCAGCGCATCCTGGACAGCCGCGCCTTCGCCGACGCCCGCCGCCAGGTGCAGATCGACGCACCCGCCAGCCTGCCCGTGCTGCAACTGGATGAACTCCGCATCGAGCAGGCTCTGACCAACATCCTGCACAACGCTGTGCGCTATTCACCAAAAGGCGCACCTATTCATATCACGCTGGAACCACAGGGCGATGAGGTGCGTATCACTATCCGCGACCAGGGTATTGGCATTCCGACGGAGCAGGCTGAACGGCTGTTTGAACCGTTCTTCCAGGCCAGCAACAACACCAACGAAGATGGTGCGGGGCTGGGGCTGTATCTTGCCCACGAGGTCATTACTCGGCACGCTGGATCGATCTGGATCGAGGGCGCGCCGGGCAGCGGCACATCCGTCATCCTGACACTCCCCGTCATCGCAGGCGCGGAGGTCAAACCGGTAGCAATCCCGCGCCGACCGGAGGTTCCAGCAGCGGCTGCCGTGCGTCGCCCCGCAGAGGTCGCTGCACAGCCCGAACGCGGCAACGGGGGGCGGCGCGTTTCCGAACGTCCCATGCAGACCATCATGATCGTCGAAGGGCGCTCGAACCTGATGACGCGCCTGCACGAACGACTCGACGGGCAGGGATACGAGCTGATCATCTACCGGACGGGCGAAGAAGCGCTGCGTGATGTCAACGCCGTGCGCCTCGATCTGATCTTCGTGGATGTCAACCTGACCGATGCCAACGGCCTGGACATCTGCGAGCGCATGTGCAAGCGCACCGAAGTGCCGATCATCATCATTGCCGACGAGGCATCCGAGCCGGAGAAGGTACGCGCCCTGATGATCGGCGCGGATGATTACATCGTCAAACCCATCAGTGATGAAGAGCTGATGGCGCGTGTCAATGTCATCTTCAAGCGCCGCCGCATCCCCGACCGCACGCGCGAACCGCTCGATCTGGGCAGTCTGTACATCGATTTCGCTCGCCGCGAGGTCTTCCTGACCAACAAGCCGCTGGAACTGACGCGCATCGAATACGACCTGCTGCACACCCTGGCGGTGAACCAGGGGCAGGTGCTAACCCACAAACAGCTCCTGGAAAAAGTGTGGGGGCCAGAATATCAGGCAGAAACGCAGTATCTCTGGGTCAATGTCAGCCGTTTACGCAAGAAGCTGGAACCAACGCCGGACAGCCCGCGTTATATCCATACGCAGCCCGGAGTAGGTTACGTATTCCGCCCATCTTAAGGGGGTGGCGCGACAGAACTGCGCCTATAATCTAAGAAACTGAATGGGTTGATCAACGCATATCTGGAACGCGAAGGAGAAGTCGTTGTGAACAAAGCCGTTTTTCGTTCCTTGCTCGTCATCACAGTATTACTGCTCGTGGTTGGCAGCGCCGCCGCCCAAACGCCCACCGATCTCGACGCCGTGAACAGTCTGCTTGTGGCGGGTGGTCAGGCCGTCGCGGTTGGCGATCTGCTGCTGGATGAACAGTTTGATGATGCCGATGCCTGGGAAACCTTCAAGAGTGAGAATGTAAGCCTGAAGGTCACCAAGGGCGCCTACCGCATGTTCGAATCCGGGCGGGGTGTAACCTGGGGACTGAACGATGAGCTGCACAGCGACGTCGTCTTCCAGGCGGAAGTGACGCATAACTCGCTTGCGGATGACAATTCCTACGGCGTGATGTGCCGTGCCGATACGAGCAACAACAGCGCTGGTTACTACCTGGAAGTCAGCGCCAATGGCTTCGCTTCGATCAGCAAGAGCAACGGCGACGAATTCACCACCCTGGCCGACTGGACAGAATCATCTGCCATCCGCACCGGGCAGAACACCAACGAAATCACCGCCGTGTGCGTGGGTGACTACCTGGCACTCTATGCAAACGGAGAATTGGTCGTTGAAGCCAGCGACTCCGATTTCACAGAAGGCTTCGCTGGACTGAGCGCGACCAGCTATAACGAGGACGGCGAAGTCGATGTTTCCTTCGACAATGTCCGCATCTGGCAAGCGAGCTTCGGCAGTGGTGCCAGCCAGGGCGGCGGCGAACTGATCTCCAGCCTGGGCGGGGGCAGCAGCAGCCTGCCCGAAACGCTGGCGAACTTTGGCGGGCGCTCGGAAGATGCGATTGAGGAACTGGAAGATCTGGGCATCATCCCGGTTGGTTCAACGCTGATTTTTGGGGAAGACTTCGCCTTCTTCAGCGGTCAGGGCAACTGGTTCCAGCCGCTCGCCAGCAATCAACCGCGCAAGAACATCGTCTTCGCGGGTGAACTGACGTACACCGTCGGCGATACCAACGAATTCGAGATTTGCAGCCTGACCTCGCGCATCAACACCAACAACCAGGGTTCGGCTACCACATATGTCGATATGGGGCTGCTGAACGATGGCAGCGTCGCCATCGTTGATCGCTTCTCCGAGAATGAAAGTTCCAACTTTACCGTTTCGACCTTCACGGTTGATCTGGATGAACCCCATCACCTGATGCTGGTCATGATTGATGATATTGCGCATGTGTATGTCGATGGCCGTCTGGCGATCACCGGCTTCCAGGTGGACGAACGCGCGGGCAGCTACGGCATCGCGCTGACGGGCAAAGGGCCGGACGCGCGCTGTGAAGGCCGCGACATCTGGGCGTATCAGGTGCCGTCCAGCACCCCCGGCGAATGCACCGTCAGTTCCAGCCGCAACGTCAACAAACGCAGCGGCCCCGGCACGAACTTCAGCAGCCCCGGCCAGCTCAGCGCGGGCGAAGAAGCCGTTGTGATTGGGCAAACACTGGGCGGCGACGGCCAGACCTGGTGGCAGTTGGAAGACGAAAGCTGGGTGCGTGAAGATGTGGTGACGGCGACGGGTGACTGCGCCGGCGTGCCGACTGTCAAGCCGTAACGCCGCTGTTGCCGTAGGGAAACACTGCGCCCTAGCCAAACTCAACCCTTAGAACATTTGGAGAGCGCCACTTCCGTGTGTTAAGCTACTGGGAGTGGCGCTTAATGTTTGATCCGCCCGCCGTGACTGAGGCATATTTGTGAGAGTTTTGTAGAATCCGTTGAACCCATTAGCAACTTCGCGCATATTTAAGCGAGCGGGTTGACGCAGTTTAGGATCGCAGCATGTCGAAACGATGGTGGTTGTTCGGCCTTGTAGTCCTGTCCCTATCGCTCGCGGCTTTCGGGCCGCCCCTTCAAACCAGCCTCACAGCCCCCACGATCGCAGTTGATGCCGGCTACGATGGCAACTTCCGCGAAAATCAGTGGATGCCTATCTACATCCGCGCCAGCAACGATGGGCCGGATGTGGAAGGACAGCTTATCGTGCGCCCAGAGCGGTCTAACAATGCCGTCAACAACAGCTACAGCGTACCGATCAGCCTGCCCACTGGCTCGCGCAAAACCGTCTTCCTCTACATCACCGCCCGCAGCTTCGCCACCCAAGTCGTCGTTGAACTGATCGACAACCAGGGCGTCGTCGTCACAACCGAGGCCGCCAACGTGCGTGCTTTGCAACCACGCGATCAACTGGCTGTCGTCGTCTCGCAGTCACCCAGTGGCACGGTTGACCTGACCGGAATTCACGATGGTAGTTACAGCGGTTTCCAGGCCAATTGGATTGTCGAAAACATCCCCGACCGCGCCATCGCCCTTGCGGCCATCGATACGCTGATGTTCAGCGATATAGACAGCGGGCAGTTAAGCACAGCGCAGCGCCAGGCCATCACCGAATGGGTCGCGGCGGGGGGGCATCTGATCGTCACGGGTGGCCCGAACTGGCAGTCCACCGCTGCCGGGCTGAGTGGATTACTCCCGTTTCAGCCGAATAGCAGCACAACACTGACCGATCTCTCGGGGCTGGCGCAGTGGCTGCGCTTCCGCGAGGATACCCTGGAACAACAGGCCATCATCGCCACCGGGCAGTTGCAGGCCAACGCCGATGTGCTGGTGTGGGGTGCGGGTGACCTGCCGCTGCTCATTCGCCACAGCATCGGTGGGGGCACGGTCGATTATCTGACGCCCGACCCCAACGCCGCTCCCCTGCGCGGCTGGGGTGGCTTAACGCCGCTGTGGCTTACGCTGGCAACGTCGCTGCACAGCCGTCCGAGTTGGTCGTTTGGCGTCACTGATTGGGAGATGGTCAACAACAGCGTCAACGTGCTGCCGGGCGTCGATGTGCTGCCCGATATTCTGCCGCTTTGTGGCTTCCTGGCTGCTTACATCGCGCTGATCGGCCCGCTGAATTACTTCGTCCTCAACCGCATTAACCGCCGTGAATGGGCCTGGGTCAGCATCCCACTGTTCATCATCCTGTTCAGCGCGCTGGCGTGGATACTCGGCTTCAATCTGCGTGGCAGCGAGGTGACGCTCAGCCGTCTGACCGTCGTGCAGTCCTGGCCGGATGTCGAGCGTGCCCAGGTCAACCAATTCATCGGCCTGCTTTCGCCGCGCCGCGCCCAGTACAGCCTGTCCGTCAGCGATGAGAGCTTTCTGCGCCCGATCCCACGCCTGAACGTCGGCGGCGCGCTGCTGGTGGGCAATGTTCAGGCCAGCACCAACATTCAGCAAAGCGAGCAGTTTGTGGCCGCGAATTTCCCGGTGGACGCCAGCTTCATCGCGGCCTTCGACGCCAGCACCACGGTGTCCACGCCGGATGTGCGCGGTCAGGCCTCGCTCAGCCGGGATGCCAGCGGTCAACAAGTGCTGCGCGGCTCGGTGCAAAACGATACGCCCTACACCCTGTCTGATCCGGTCATCCTGGCGCGCGGCGTCGCCCTGCATCTGGAGGAAGCTCTGGAGCCGGGTGGTGTCGTCACCTTTGACCTCACCCTGTCCGGCGCAAGTCTGCCCTCACCCGCACCCCTCGCTCATGCGGCGGGCGGTTTCACCTCGGTTTTCGCCCGTTCCTACAGCTACATCAACAACATCGCGCTCAACGTCCGCGACATCCTGGGCGACCAACTTGATAATTCCAACCTGTACTTTGAATGCGGTTCGAGCGACGCGCTTCAGCAGGAACGCTGCCGCCGCCGTCTGTTCCTCGCGGCGCTGATGGAAGACCCCTTCAAAGTACTGACTGGGCGCGGCAACCATGTCTATCTCGCCGCCTGGACAAGTGAATCACCGCTCGGCATTGAGCTTGAAGGGGCGAGCTGGAACGCGCTTGATACCACACTGTATCTGGCGCAGATTGATGTAAACCTGACGCAGCCAACAGGTGAGGCGCATATCACCGCCGATCAGTTCTCCTGGTTCGTGCCGGAGCGTAACACGCTCAACGATGTCGCCCCGCTCGATATGGCACTGCAATCTGGCGACGAGTTCGCGCTGCGTTTCACCCCCCTGCCCGGCTCGGTCTTGCGCCAGGTCAGCGAGCTGCATGTGATTATGGACCGCAATTCCAGCAGCAACCGTACCATGCCCATCCAGATCTGGAACTGGGAGCAGGGCATCTGGGAAGATACGCGCATCCCCAGCGGTCAGCAGTTGATCATCCGCGACCCCGCGCCGTATCTGGGGCCAGAGAACAGCGTGCAGATCAAGCTGATTGCAGATGTGATTGGCAGCTTCCCGCGCATTCAGGATTTGACCGTCGAGCAGCTTGGGCGCTTTTAGGCGTAAACTATGAGCAGCATTTCAGCCTGCGACACAGGAGCAATGAGATGAGTTTGATTATCGAGACCAAGGATTTGCGCAAGCGCTACGGCAAGTTCGATGCCGTCAACGGCCTCTCGCTGGAAGTCGTCACCGGTTCGATATACGGCTTTGTCGGCCCCAACGGTGCGGGCAAAACCACGACCATGCGGATGCTCACCACCCTCACACGGCCCACCGCCGGGCAGGCCTGGGTCGCGGGGCATTCGGTGACGCAGGAACCGCGCGCCGTGCGCCGTGCCATCGGCTACATGCCCGATGAGTTTGGCGTCTACGATGACATGCGGGTCTGGGAATACCTCGATTTCTTCGCGGCCTGCTACGATATTCCCGAAGCCAACCGCAAACGCCTGATTGACGATTTGCTCGAACTGGTTGATCTGACGCACCGCCGCGACGATATGGTCGACAAACTCAGCCGCGGCATGAAGCAGCGCCTTTCGCTGGCACGCACGCTGGCGCACGACCCGCAAATCCTGATTCTGGATGAACCCGCTTCCGGACTCGACCCGCGCGCCCGCGTCGAAATTCGCGAACTGCTGGTTGAACTCTCGCGCATGGGCAAGACGATCTTCTTTTCGTCGCATATCCTGGCGGACGTGGCCGAAATCTGCACGCATATCGGCATTATCGAGGGCGGCAAGATGGTCGCCCAAGGCAGCATGGAAGACATGCGCGCCCAGCTCATGCCGCACCGTGAAATCATCGTTACGGTGCGCGATAACGATGTCGCCGAAAAGGTGGTATCGCTGGTCAGCGGCATCGCCGGCGTGGTCAACGTTGCCATCATGGAGCAGAAAGGCGGACGTTCGCGCGTGCGCATCGACTTCACGGGCGACGACGA
>JAEUQX010000721.1 GCA_016788625.1 Anaerolineae bacterium | reverse complement strand
GAGAGGTCGCCGTTCATGCTGTGCAGCGCCGCCTGCCAACCGCGCTGGATAGACGCAGTGCCTGTCGATGTCACCAGAATATTCTTGGGCAGTGATGCGTCTTGTTCGCTGATGCGCGCGTGCGTCAGCGCGATGACCGGGATATGCCGGCGTGCCTGTGCCAGCGCCACGAAAGTAGCCTCGCCGGAGCGGCGATCGATCATCTTCGAGTCTACGAAGACGGCATCAAATTCGCCATTCTCGATAGAGTACAGGCTGTCCAGGTGGCTGTAGGCGGTCTGAATGGCGATACTGCCATCACCCAACGCCTGGCGCACCTGCTCAATGATTTCATATTCACCAGCAACAACCAGAATGCGTTTCAAGTTTGCTTCGGGCATAGACTCACTGTTGTTTGGGTTTGCTGCTCAGGCGCTGGCGGCGCTCGGCCAGGTCGTCTTCGACATTCTGATCGTCGGCGGGTGCTTCGGCTGCAGATTCAGGCGGGCTGACCTCCGCTTTGGCGGCGATGAGATCGCTCATCTGCGTGATCTTTTCGCGCGCATCGCGCAGCACATCACCCAGGCTGGGCACATGCGCGGCTTCCGGCGCAGCTTCTGCTGCGGGCGGCGGTGGCGGCGCGTCGTGCTGCTTCTCCTCCTCAGCGCGTTTTGCATCGGCCACCGCGGCATCAAGCATGTTGACGCGGCTGATCAGCTCCTGCGTCACCAGACGGTGTTCGCGAAGGTCGGACTCGGCCATCGTCAAGCGCTGCTCAGCGCGTTTCATCTGTTCGACGGCGTAACGCGCGTTGGCGTTGTCCCCCTTATTGAGGGCGGCGTCGGCCTGCTCATCCCACTTCGCCACTTCCGCGCTCAGTTCGGCTACACGCTTCTGCAAGCCATCTTCAAAGGCCAGCGCATCGTTGATCTTTTGGCGCAGTTGAACAACTTCGCCCTCCAGATCACTACCTGGGCGCATGGCAGCAATGCGCTCGCGCAGCTTCTCCGGGCTGACTTCGCCCAGTGCGTCGTTCAAGGCCGTTTTAACCAGGACGTTTAGTTTCTTGAATAAGTCGCTCATGGTTCTTATTGTACAAGTTTCGCAATCTGCTCCGCAACTCAGCAGGAACCATCCCAGGCCAGCGCATATACAGCCATGTTCGGCCCACCCGCTGCCGGGGAAGCCGTACCACCCGTCGTGAATACCTCGCACAGGCGCGGGTCACGTGGGTCATCACCCGGTATCTGGTCGGGGAAGGCCATCAGGTAGCGCGCGTCGTTCTGCTGCAACCACGCCCACAGCGGCTCAGCATCATTGATGAACGGCACGATCTCCGGATTGACCAGACCAGCCAGATCGAGGATCGGGCGCGGGGCAAAGTAGCCGAGCGCACCGATGTCGTGCACGGCCAGCGTCTCCTCTGGCGGGATGTTCGCGGCAACCCAGCGCGCTGCCGTCACCATCTCCTGGTCAATGATGTTCACATCCTGGCGATAAACCGTTGGCCCGGCCAACAGCGCGAAATAAACGAAGGCTAATCCAGCACTGATGGCTAACGTCCGGCTCAGCACGCGCGGCAGCAGCCCCCGGCTGATCGTCAGCAGTCGCGCCGTGCCCACCACGCCGAAGACGATGAACGCGGGCAGCGCCGGGATGACATAGCGTCCGTGCTGGTAGTCGGTCGGCAGCCGCGCGGCGTAGAGCAGCACCAGTGTACCCGCCCAGGCCAGCGGCAGCAGGTCGAACAGCGCTTGCCAACGCGCTGTGTACAGGGATGGGATATACCCCGCTCCCGCAACGCCACGATTCTTAGTCTCCTCTTCCCTCTGTGCCTCTGTGGTGAATTGCTTCATCAATATAACCACGAGAACGACCGCCCCCGGCACGAGCAAAAGCTGCCCGCCCGCGCTGAGCGGCGTCAGCAAACGCAGCACGCGCGCCAGATACGGCAGTTGCAGCAGTTGGGCGAACTGCGTCTGTTTGGCGGCGGCTGTATCGGGCAGCAGTCCACCCGTGAGCTGGAGGTTCAGCGCGAGATACGGCGCGATCACCACGCCGAAGGCCAGCGCCGCGCCCACCGCCCAGACCGCGAAGCCGCGCCACGTTCCCTGTGGCCGGACAATCAGCACCACCAGCCCGATCATCCCGGCCAACACAATTCCTTCCGGTCGGGTGAGCGTCGCCAGGGCCGCCAGCGCGCCGAAGAGGATGCCGTGTAACCTCACCCCCCAGCCCCCTCTCCAAAGGGAGAGGGGGAGCAAAACAGACTCTGAAAGTCCCCTCTCCCCTCGGAGAGGGGATTTAGGGGTGAGGCTAATCCCGATCAACACCAGCGTCCACATGCCGAACAGCATCGTCTCCATGCCGGAGGTCGCTGCCCAGACCAGATGCCAGCTCACAGCCAGCGCCAATCCTGCCGCCAGCCCGACGCCAGACCTGCCCGGCAGCAACCGCGTCGCCATGCGCGACCCGACCATCGCGGTGATGATCAGCGCCAGCGCGCCCAAGCCATGTGTCCACAATTGAAAAGGCACATTCAGCCGATACCCGATCGACAGCAGCACGGTATAGAGCGGCGAGGTCGAAGCGGCACTGGGCACGCCGGGAACAAAGGCCCACTGCCCGGTCAGCGCCAGGTTGCGCCCGTACACCTGGTGAATCCAGGCGTCGTCGAGCGGGAAGCCGCCGTCCGCCGTCCGCACGTAGAGCAGGCACATCGCCAGGGCGACGAATGCCAAGAGCGCGTCCTGCCGCCGCAGATGTCTAGTAACGAATTTCATAGAGGCGCACACTCGTTATGAGCAGGGGAACAGGCACAAGGAATTCCGGCGGCGCGTTAACCAACGACCACAACCCGCGCGGCGCGGCGCTGGGCAGTCCGTCGGCGGTCACGCCTTCCAGCAGCAGGTAACGCACGCCATACTGCCGGGCGATCTGCGGGATCACGTCGGGCGTTTCGTTGGGCAGCACCACGCCGCCCAACCCGGTGAAGTAGTACAACTGCGCCGGGTCGTTGATCATTACGCGAGCATCGGCGGGCAGCAGATCGCGCAGGTCACGGTAAAGCGCGGGCAGTCCGGGCGGTGGCACGCGGTTAGGCAGCGCGATCATCAGACTGAGCAACAGCGCCGCGCCGACCAAGCCCGCCGAGAAGATGCGCTTCGCTGTGACGGCGTTCCAGCGCCGCCGCCGTCGCGCCACCCATTCGACAGCCGCATCCAGCCCAACCACGCCGAGCGCCGCCCACCAGGGCACGAGCGCCGCCGCCGAGTGCAGCAGACCGCCGCGATAGCCCGGAAACGGAAAGATCAGCGTCATGACCAGATGCAGGCCGAGCGCGTACAGCCAGAAGCCGCGCAGAAAAGCGTCGCGCCGCCGCGTCCACAGACCGAGCAGCATCAGAGGCGCCAGCACCACCCAACCCTCGACCGCGATGAATGTGCCCAGGTTGTTGGTCAGCGCTTCCCAGCGCGAGGCGACGAACGCATCTGCGCCATCGGCAAAAAGCGTGGCCGGGCTGGCATCTGGCGGGTAGCTGAAGATGTCATTGTATTCGCGGAACCAGATGCCCTGCGCGCCGCCCAACGGCATCACACTGCCGATCTCACGCAGGTTGCGGACGAACCAGGGCGACATCACCAGCAGGTAGGCCAGGGTCATCAATGCGAGACCTGAGAACCTCACCCCTAAATCCCCTCTCCGGGGGGAGAGGGGACTTTCAGAAATGCTCTTGTTCTCACTCGCCCCAGGAAGAGGGCTGCGAGCGACTCTAGTGAGCGTGGGGGTGAGGTTTCGGAGCGGGAGGGTGAGGTTCGGCCACAGCAGCGCCGCCCAACCCACCATGAGCAGCAGCACACCATCGGCGCGCGTCAGGTGCGCCAGTCCGCTGAAGACGCCGGTTCCGATACACGCCAGCCAGTATCCACGCCCCGCATCCGTTGTACCTGTTCTCAACATGTGCCACCAATGCGGCGGACACGACAGTGCCATGTCCCTACCCACCCACCGACCTCTGTATTCCTCTGTGCTGCTCTGTGCCTCTGCGGTTAAATCTTCCGTCTTCTGTCTTCCGATTATCGCTGGCAACTGGAGACTGCTAGAGGCCCAACCGATGCACAGCAGCCCCAACGCGCCGACCAGCGCATAGGGCGCGAAGGTATCAACTGCCCCCCAGAAGCGCGTGAAGAAACCGCTGAACAGCGTCAGCAGCCCGGCAGTCCAGGCGTGGCGACGCGTCCCGCCCAGGCGTTCGCCCAACCCGAATCCCGTGATGATCGTTGCGGCGAACAGCAGCGTGAACGGCCACTGCGCGGCAGCGTAATCGCCCGGCGCGTTGAGCAGCGCCATGCCCGCTCCGGCCAGCAGCGAGGTGAGCGGCAGCCAGTACAGGTGCGAGGGCGCGGGCAGCGTCTCCGGCGCGCCGATGTATGTCCACAGATACACATCGGTCAAGCCCTGACCGCTCGCCAGCCGGGTTGCCGCGTTGAGGTGATAGAAAACGTCGGTGAAGCCCGGCCCAGCGATCAGCCCGCGCGTGACGAGGAACGCCCCTACCAGCGCCAGCAGCGCGAACAGCAGTCGCTCACGGCGGGTGATCATCGCACGACGCTTTCCCACCACCAGCGGCGGGTGCTGAGCAGCAGTGCCAGGATGATGAACGGCAGCGGCAGATATAACGTGGGATGCTCGAACTCGCCCTGCACCGTTTGCACGAAATGCACCCAGGGCACGATCAGCAGCAGCGCCAGCATCAGCAGAATCGCGGCACTCGCCTGGCGCGGATAACGGCGCGTGATCTGCCAGCCGTAGAACACCAGCGGCAGCATGAAGACGGCATAATGCGGCGTGGCGGTGCGCGGCGCGATCAGGTGTGTGACCGTCAGCGTGAGCGCGGCCGCCCAGAGGAAGCGCTCACCCCGGCGGCGCAGCAGTACGTCATACCACGACCACAGCATCAGGACGAACAACAGGCCGCTGCCGAGCAGTTCCGCCCAACTGCCCAGGCCGAGATAGTAGCTGGTGATGATCCAGACGGGCGAACCAAAGGCGGTGTACGATGGGTACAGTCCTAGCTGCGCCAACCAGTCACCCAACCACGATGGCAGCAGGGCGAACGACGCCGCCAGCAGCCCGAGCATCGCCACGCCGAACGCGCCGACGAAGCGCCAGCGCCGTTCCCGCAGCGCCCACAGCACCAGGAATGGCACGATCAGGAAGCCCATCTGCGGTTTGAGCGTGGAGAGCGCCAGCGCCGCGCCACCCCAACGATCATGCCCCTTGAGCAGCGCCCAGATCGCGTACATCTCCAGGAAGTAAACCAGCAGTCCCGGTTGGCCCAATATCAGCCCGCGCGCTGGGAAGTAAAAGACGAGCGACCAGAGCAGCAGCACGCTGAGCAGCCAGGGGCGCGGTCGCCAGCGGAACGCGTCGAGCAGCAGGAACAGCCCGCCGATCAGGCAGGCTTGCAGCAGCACCATCCAGACCGCCGACGCCCAGGCATAATCGACGTAGACCAGCGGCCAGACCACGAACAACGTATAAAACGGATAGGCGAAGTAGCCGGGGTCTTCCCCCTCGACGACCGGACGCCCGTAAATCGCATATTGGATATTCAGGCTGGCCAGCTCGCCATAAGGATTCAGACCATCGATCCAGAACGAACGCGAGCCTTCCCACCGTGACATGAAATCATTGTGGCCGGGATATGGCCGCGTCAGCACGTTGTGTGTGATCACAACAGCCGCGCCGAACACCAGCAGCGCCGCCAGAACGCCTAGTAAGACACGGGTTTTCATGTGCCATCCCCATTCGATTCACAGTCCGGCGGCCAATCCGACGCAGCGATGGCATCATACAATATCACGTTCAAATCGGTGAACACGCTGCCTTCCACTTCCTGATAATGTTCGCCCAACCATGCCTGCGCCTCGACCAGTTCCGGGCGACCCTGCGCCGTGTACTGCCGTTCGGCGTCCGCGAAGATCACCCACCAGATGCGCCGCGCGTCGTGACTGGCCACCTGCATACAGGCATCCGCCAGCAGCGCGAGCGTCTGCTGCGTCGGTAGGGCGAGCGTGTCTTCCGGGCTGCCCGGCGCGTCGCCCAGGTAGCGCTGCGGCAAGTCGCGGGCGTAGAAAACCAGCGGCAGCGCGGAGAGCTTGTTCTGATGCACGATCACATCGCCCGGCTGCCAGTTAGCGCGGATGTGCGCCGCCACTGCGGGGAACGGCGAGTTGGGGAACTGCGCCCAGGTGTAGTGATAGAACAACCCGATGCCCGCCAAAATGAGCATCATGCCGCTGATCAGCGCCGCGACCGGACGGGGCAGCCCGCCGCGCGTCAGCAGCCAGGCCAGCGCCAGGTAGAACAGCAGCGCCGAGGGCAGCAGCGAGCGTTCCAGATAGACTGGCTGCCACTGCGAGACCAGCCACATCAGGGCGGGCGGGGCGGCGGCTAACCAGAGCGTGAACAGCAGCGGTTTGCGGTCGGGTTGGACACGGCGGCGCAGGTAGAAGATGACCTGAATCACCAGAAACAGCGCCAGAAACAACGCCCCCAGCACGGCGATCATCGACGCAGGTGGCGGTATATCCAACGCGACGGTGGTGAAGGTGCGCAGCGTGAGCAGCGGGCGCGCGGGGTTCGGCGGCGTCAGCCAGTAATACGCGCGAACCTTCTCAAATTGTGATGGCAGGTTGACCAGCCAGGGCAGATAGACGACGACAGCCACCAGCGCCCCGACGATCACTCCGCCCATCTGCCGCCAGCGCCGCGCCAGCAAGGGCACGAGGCCGAGCGCCACGAGATAGAAGGCGGCAAGCTGCTGCGTATACATCGCCATCCCGGCCAGCAGCCCGAACGCCAGCCACCAAGCCCATACTACCCTGCCGCGCGCCCGCCAGCCTTTGATGAAACACAGCGTCGCCGCGACGAGCAGCAGGCCGAGCAGCGTGTACATACGCGCTTCCTGCGAATACTGCACATGGAACGGCGCGATGGCCGTGATCAGCGCCGCCGCCAGGGCCGTCCGTTCGTTGAACAGCGTACGCGCCAACAGGTAAATCAGCGCCACCGTCACCACGCCCAGCAGCGCGCTCCACAAGCGCACCGCAAACGCGCTCTGCCCGAAGATGTTCATCCAGATATTGAGCGTGCCGTAGTACAGCAACGGGTGAATATCCGCCGCGCCGCCCGCCACCGGGGTGAGCGTGCCGTAGAGCATTGCGTCCAGTCCCTTCTCGGCAAACAGGACGGCGAAGGCTTCGTCATACCACAGACTGCGCTCGCCCAACATAATGAGGCGCAAGAT
>JAEUQX010000719.1 GCA_016788625.1 Anaerolineae bacterium | reverse complement strand
CTGCTGCAAGTGCTGACGCTCGGCATCCTGGCGCTGGGGTTGGTCGGCGCGATTGGCGACCGCCTGATCGAACGTGAAATCATCGCGATGGGCTTCGTGCTGCTGAATAACATTGGGCATTGGGGCATGGTCTTCGCGCTGCTGCGGTCGCCACTGCCGGGGGCGCTGCTGCTGATCTTCGCGGGGTTGTTCCTGCTCGGCGATCTGGTGAAGGTGCGCTGGCTGCTGACAAGTGGATTCACCGTCCGCAACGTGCCGACGCGGGTGCTGCTGGCGCTGACGCTGTTCTACGTGGCCGGGTATGCCTTCATCCTGCTGCTGGCACTGGTAGGGGCACAGTCCTAAACCCGCTGAATGACGCATACGTGATTTCGTGAGGTTGCCTATCATGTAATTTATCTGTTCCCAAGTTCTGGAGAACCAACAATGGGAAGCACCTCACCCTTCACCACAAACGCATCGATGCATTCACACGGGCATCATGAAGCGGCGCAGTCCGATCACGGTCAGGATCATCACGCCCACAATCAGCACGCTCACGAGGCTCACGCAGCCGATAATCAGCATGATCATGAGCCAGTGACAGCTCACGACGCTCATGCAGCTCATAGTCAACACGATCATGAGCCAGTGACAGCTCACGACGCTCATGCAGCCCATGATCAGCACGATCACGGCATCATGCACGATGGTCACATCACCATGATGCGCAACCGCTTCTGGGTCAGTCTGCCGCTGACGATCATCGTCGTGCTGTACTCACCGATGGTGCAGCAGTGGCTCGGCTTCACAATGCCCACATTCCCCGGCAGCGCATTCATTGCGCCGCTGCTTGGCTCCATCGTGTTCTTCTATGGTGGTCTGCCATTCCTCAGTATGGCACGCCAAGAGCTTGCCACACGGCAGCCCGGCATGATGACGCTGATCTCGGTCGCCATCATCACGGCGTACATCTACAGCATCGGCGTGTTCTTCTTCCCGGCAGAAGAAATGGTCATGGATTTCTTCTGGGAACTGGCAACGCTGATCACGATTATGCTCCTCGGCCATTGGATTGAACTGCGCAGCGTAGGGCAGGCGCGCGGCGCACTGCGTGAATTGGCGAAACTGCTGCCGGATACGGCTGAACGCCTGATACCCTCCGGCGAGACCGAAACGGTTTCGGTGAACCAACTGCGTGTCGCTGACCGCGTTCTCATTCGCCCCGGCGCGAGCATCCCGGCAGACGGCATCGTTGTGGACGGCAAGAGCAGCGTCAATGAATCGATGATCACTGGTGAAAGCCGCCCGGTGGACAAACTGCCCGGCGCGGTAGTGATCGGCGGGTCGATCAATGGTTCCGGTTCGCTGCGGGTCGAAATTCAGCGCGTCGGCCAGGAAACGGCGCTCGCGGGCATCATGCGGCTGGTTGAGGACGCGCAGAAGAGCCAATCGCGCGCTCAGACGCTGGCGCAGCGGGCGGCGTTCTATCTGACCCTCATCGCTATTGCGGCCGGTTTCCTGACGCTGATCGGTTGGCTGATCTTTACGGGCAGTCTGCCCAATGCCATCCGCAATATGGTCACCGTTCTGGTGATCGCGTGTCCTCATGCCCTCGGCCTGGCTGTGCCACTGGTCGTTTCGATTTCGACCACACTCTCGGCGCGTAACGGTCTGCTCGTGCGGCAGCGGCTGGCGCTGGAAAGCGCGAAAGACGTGAACTACGTTGTCTTCGACAAGACCGGTACACTGACCAAAGGCGAACAGGGTGTCGTCACCTTCGCCGCTGAGGGTATCAACCCCGATGATGCCTTGAGCATCGCTGCCGGAATTGAAGCGGACAGTGAACACATCATCGCCAAAGCCATCCGCGAGTTCGCGCAATCCCGGCAGGTCGCACCAGCCCCGACGCAGGCATTCGAGAGCCTGGCCGGGCGCGGCGTGCGCGCGGTGGTTCGCGGCGATACCTACTTCATCGGCGGCCCACGCTTACTTGAACAGCAGGGGCTGAGCGTCCCCGCAGCATTGAGCCAGGCGCGCGACACGGCAGAGCAAAGCGGCCAATCGGTCATCTATCTGACGAGTTCCAAAAAAGTGCTGGCGCTGTTTGCCATCGCGGATGTCATTCGCGAGGAAAGCTACCAGGCCATCCGGCAGCTTCACGACCTGGGGCTGAAAGTGGCGATGATCACTGGAGACAGCGAGGCGGTCGCGCGTGCGGTTGCCCGCGAGTTGGGGGTGGACAGCTACTATGCTCAGGTACTGCCGGAACACAAGGCCAGCAAGGTGAAGGAACTCCAGCAGGCTGGTTACCAGGTGGCGATGGTTGGCGACGGGGTTAACGACGCCCCTGCGCTCGTGACTGCTAATGTCGGCATCGCTGTCGGCGCGGGCACGGATGTCGCGATTGAGAGCGCGGGTATCATCCTGGTGCGGTCTAACCCGCTGGACATTGTGAAGATCATCCGCCTTAGCCGCGCGACCTACCGCAAGATGATCCAGAATCTGATCTGGGCAACGGGATACAACGTTGTCGCCATTCCGCTTGCAATGGGCATCCTGGCTCCGTTCGGGATCACGCTTGACCCGGCCATTGGTGCGGTCTTCATGTCGCTCAGCACGGTGATCGTCTCGCTCAATGCGCAGCTTCTGCGCAATCTCGATCTGAAGCAAGCAGGGGCTTAATCCGCCGGTGCCGTGCTAACAGGGTGGGCTATCCTGGTCGAAATCATCGTCTGGGTAGCCCACCCTGTCGCCGTCGAACGCCGGGTTGCGAACGCCGATCATCTTCGTTTCCTCGATTTGCTGTTCCACGAAGGCCATACCCGCCCGTTGATCATCAATCAGCGAGTCGATATAGGCGCGCTCGCCCGTTCATGCTCCATACCGCGCAGGTTTCGCAAACCCCTCAAGACAGCCTGTAGTCGCCAGTTCGTCATGATCGTTCGTCCTACTATTCTTTGTTGCTCAACAGACGTTCGGCGAAGAGCATCCGCTCGCGGTAAGCCATGTGTTCTTTGATTGCCGGGTCATTCAGGAAAGCTCCTTCGGCGGCCAGACGGTCGCGCTCCTGTTTGCGCTCAGCCATCAGGTAGCCGAGCAGCAGCCCAACGAGCGCACCCAGCAGCAATCCACGCATCAGCGTTTTCATTGCAGAACTCCTGATATAAAATCAATCAGATCAAATGACGGTAAATATTTCTCAAACGATATACGAATGGCATCTCAAAAGACACTTTCTGTCAAGAACTTATCATTAGGTTGGTGCAGTTCACATCATGGGCAGGGGTTACGGATGATTGCCATTCGGACACGGCAGTGCCGTGTCCCTACGGAAAATGGGATAACTGTAGGGACACGACATGTCGTGTCCGCTGCCTTCGCGCACACTGTTGGCAAAACATTGAAATGCACCGCATTTGGTGGTTTTACCCATGATTGACGGGCAGCGCTTGCGCCAACTGCGCGAGGATCACGGTTACAGCCAGCGCGAATTAGCCGAGAAAATCGGCGTGGCTGGTCTGCAAATCATCCGTTATGAAACAGGGAAAAACGACGCGACGGGCGACGGGCTGGCGCGCATCGCCCAGTGCTTCGAGGTCAGCGTCGATTACCTGCTCGGTCTGACGGACAACCCCGCGCCGCAGATCACGCACGGCCTGACCCCGCGCGAACGGGCGGCCATCGAGGCGTGGCGGCGCGGCGACTACCGCGAAGCCATCAAGGTCATTGTTTCGGAGTAATGGGCGCTGCGTTCATACGCTGTTCGCCCGACATAGTGGTTTTCGCCTTCAAGGTTCTCTCTCATAGGGAGAGCACTTTGGGGATTAAGGTTGTGAATGGAGCAACACTGTGATCTTTGATTTTCTTCCACCCACCGAAACGCTGCTGCTGTTCCTGGGATCGGCGCTGGCGCTGCTGCTCACCCCCGGCCCGGCAGTTCTCTACATCATCACCCGCAGCGTCGATCAGGGGCGTCCGGCTGGCCTCGCCTCCGTAATAGGCGTCGAGTTAGGCAATCTGGTGCATGTGCTGGCGGCGGCGGCGGGGCTTTCGGCCATTCTGCTCTCGTCCGCGCTGGCCTTCGATGTGGTCAAGTACCTGGGCGCGGCGTATCTGATCTATCTCGGCATCCGTACGCTGCTGACACCTATCGCCGATGTCAGCGCGCCCGTCGAACGCAAACCGCTCGGTAAAATCTTCCAGCAGGCTGTCGTGGTCGCGGTGCTGAACCCCAAGACGGCGCTGTTCTTCTTCGCCTTCCTGCCGCAGTTCATCGACCCGGCGCGCGGCCCGGTTGGCACACAAATCCTGTTCCTCGGTGCGCTCTTCGTCCTGCTCGGCACGCTCACCGATGGCAGCTATGCGCTGGCAGCGGGCACGGCGGGCGCATGGCTGCGCGGCAACCCCTGGTTCAGCCGCTTCCAGCGCTACGTCGCAGGCACAATCTACATCGGCCTGGGAATCACAGCGGCGCTGGCGAGCAACACGGCGCGACAGGATTGAAACGCGCGATTGTTTCGCGATTTTGAAGTGGGCACGGCGCTGCCGTGTCCCTACCTGTGCATTTACTGTGCCCGCAGCCGCGCGAACTCCGCCTTGAAGGCCGATTCCATCGCTGCTTTACGTTCGGCAGGCAGCCGCGCCGCGCGAACACCGTTCAGAACGAGCTGTGTCAGCCCATCCACATCCAGGCCGAACACACGCGCCGCCATCAGGTATTCGTCAGTCAGTGTCGTGTTGAACATCGGCGGATCGTCAGAGTTGAGCGTCACATACAGCCCTTCCGCGATCAGGCGCGGCAGCGGATGATCTTCCATGCGCGGGAAGACGCCCAGGCAGATATTGCTGGTCGGGCAGACTTCCAGCGGAACCTGATGCTCGCGCAGATAATCGACCAGAGCGGGGTCTTCCAGGCAGCGCACCCCATGCCCCAGGCGCACGCTCTGCCCGACGCGCAGCGCACCCCAGATGCTCTCTGCCCCGGCGGTTTCGCCCGCGTGCAGGATGCAGGTCTGCCCGGCCTGCTGTGCCAACCGGAACGACGGTTCGTGTTTATCCGGCGGATGCTTCGCCTCGTTGCCACCCAGCCCCAGCGCCACCACACCATCATGCATGGCAGCGACCGCCCATTCCGCCGTCACCAGTCCTTTCTCCGGCGTCATCTCGCGGGCAATGTCGGTGATAATGCCGCTGGTGATGCCGAACTCCGCTTCTGCCCAGGCGCGCGCCCGGTTGAGCGCCCCCAACTGCGCCTCGAAACTCAACCCCTTCTGCATGTAATGCGTGTAGGGTGTATAGGTGAATTCGGTATGGCGGATGTTCTGCGCCGCCTGCCCCGCCAGGAACTCGCGCGCCAGCAGTTCAATGTCGTCCGGCGTGCGGATGCACTCCGAAATCTTGATGTAGATCTGCACAAAATGCGCGAAATCGGTGAAGGTATACCATTGGCGAATGCCGTCTTCATCATCGGCTGGCAAAGCGATATTGTGCCGCCGTGCAAGGGTGAGCAGCGT
>JAEUQX010000716.1 GCA_016788625.1 Anaerolineae bacterium | reverse complement strand
GAACACGCCGGGTCGCGTGCCATTCTCTGCCCCGCGCGCCGCCGTCTCCCGGATACGCCGCACGACTGCGGGAGCCAGCGGGTACGGCTGCGCCAGCGCGTCGAGATCAGCGGTGATTGGCACGGCGGTCACGTCTATCGTCGTCAGCACGAACTCGGAGACCACCCAACCCTGCACATCGTCCGCCGTCCGCACGTTCAGCCACCAGCTATCCGCCGTGCGCCCGATGACCGTCAGAGGCGCGAACGCCTCCAGCAGCGCCAGCGTTTCGCCGCCGAATGTCGGCAGGTCGCGCAGCCGCAGCCGTTCCTCCATCGGCAGCACGGTCGCGTCCGGCGTCTCCTGCGCCCGCAGCGGTGTGACCGTCAGCGCGACGACCAGGGCGACGAAAAGAACAACAAGATGAATGTTCCACACACTCGTAGGGACACAGCAGTGCCGTGTCCGCCCGTCAGTGTCTTGTTGAGGTACTGTTGTCACGCGGCGCATGTATCTACTTACGATAGAACAGTGCCGAACGCACCGCATCCGTCAGCGTGCCACCCGCGCGCCCGTAGCGTCCCAACAGCGAGATCGGTTCTGGCGTCAGCGGATAGGGGTCATTGATCAGGAAATCATTGCCATTGCGCCCCACCACCAGCACCCAATGTTGGTCAACATCGCTGTAGGCGGTCTGGGGTGTATTGTCCACCAGCACGGGAACGGGGCGCTGGCGCAGCAGAAAGTCGTCAATCTTGCTGATGAGGTCACCCTGTCCCAGGTCAACCTTGCCCTCAAACGCGATGTCGGGATATACCACGCTCAGCGCGTCCCAGCGCGTGAAATAGCCGTTGACGAAGCCGCCGCGCGCCACCATATCACGATTGAACTGGTCAGGCGTCGTGGCGTGGCCGTGTGTGTTGGCCGTCATCGTCAGACAGGTCATCATGCAGCCCCAGCGCCCAATCGTCGGCGCGCCACCCAGATTCGCCAGCGGGATGTTCGACCAACGGGGGTCGCGCTGCGAGAAGTGCGGCGCGAGCGTGGTCTTGGGCATCGTCGGCGTGGGCGCAGCCATGCCCACCGGAGCCGGCACACCCGCTGCACCCGTTGGCGCGGCAATCGGCGCGATCACGGGCGCGGCCATGCCAACAGGCGCGGACGCGGTTGAGGGCGTCGCGGTGACAGGTGGCGGCACGAAGATTTGCAGCCAGAAGCGCGCGCCGAAGCGGTTGCCCTGCGGGTCGCGGAGCTGCCAGTCACTGTGATATGAACCGGGTGTGGTCGGCGCTTTCAGTTCAACGCTCAGGTTGACATCCTGCCCTGGCGCGACATTCGGCACAGGGATGCTGCTGGCAGCGGTCATCAACGTGCCTTCGACATGCGCCAGGGTATAACCCGCGCCCCAGGGAATATCGCCGCTGTTGCGGATGCGCCAGGTCTTGGTGAAGGCCGTGCCCGCCGGGATAGGCGTGCCATCGGGGATGCTGAGGTCGGCCTGGAAGTAGCTGTCGTTCTTCAGCGGACGGGTGCAGAGGATGCGCGCGTAAATGATGTCACCGAAGAAGCGCCCGCTGCTGTCCTGGAAGCGCCAATCGGTGAACTGCTTGCCTTCTTTGCCGGGCGCGGTCAGGTTGAGCGAGATCTGCACCTGCTGCCCCGGCGCGGCGGCAGGCAGCGGGATGCGCGTCTGCGTCGTCATCGCCTCGCCACCAACCCACACGAACGAGAAGCCCACGCCCCAGGGGACATCGCCGTTGTTCTGCACCACCCAGGTCTTGGTGAAGCTGCTGCCCATCGCGATCTTGGTGTCGTCGGGAATCGTCACATCCTGTACAAAGCGGCCATTTGCTGCCATCAATCAGTGCTCCTTCAATTCCCACAATGATTGGATGATAGCACAGAACCGCCGCTCGGCGTGCAACCAGGGAATGACATTCGCTGCTATAATTGGCGCGTATCCTATCAACTCTGCATGATTGGGGGCTGACCTATGCGCGTGATGCCGCTGCTTGCCGTACTCGTTCTGACGATTGTCATCATGGTCGCCATCATGTTCACATCGGTCGCGCTGCAAAGCGCCGATCCCACGCCGACCCCCTATCCGACGGTCGTGCCGCTCGCCCTCAATCCCAACGAAGCGGTGACCCCGCCGCTGGTGACACAGGTTGCGGAGTATGCCGCGCGCGCCGAAGCCGCCGCCGAAGACGCGCTGAAAGCTGCCGACGAGGTGAACGTCCAGGTCAACACACAGTTGGACACGGCCAACATGCTGCTCGGCCTGTTCCAGAACGTGACGGCCATCTCCGGCATCATCATCCCCCTCTTGGCGGCGCTGGCTGGCTATTATGGCATCAACCGCCTCAACGAGCTGCAAACCCAGGTCGAGGACGCGCGGGCGCGTTTCGAGAAAGACATCAACCAGAAACAAGCGGAACTCGATAATCTGCGCAAGGAACTCGAAGCCACCGCCGAGGTGCAGCGCGACAGCACCGCCAAAGCTAACCTGGCGCTCTCTTTCCTGGCATTGGGCGACCGCCAGTATCGTTCACAGGACTTCGCGGGTGCGCTGGATACCTTCCGGCAGGCGCTCGAACTCGACCCCGACAGCCTGATCACTCACTACCGCCTGGGCTATGTCTACACACAGTCCGGCAACCTCGATCTGGCAGAGACACACCTGACACGCGCGCTGGAGATCAAGAGCGACTTCGCGCCCGCGCTGGCCGCCCTGGGCTACGTCTATCGCCGTATTGGCGAAAAGATGCCCTC
>JAEUQX010000644.1 GCA_016788625.1 Anaerolineae bacterium | reverse complement strand
CCAATGCGCTCGATCAGTTGGCGCAGGAACTCCAGTCGGACTGCCTGCCCATTCGCGTTGACCTATCCGACGCAGCCGACACCCAGCGGGCGATTGACCACGCGCTGCATGAACTGGGCACGCCGCACATCCTGGTTCACAACGCCGCCCTGCTGATCACACGCTCGATGCAGCAGATACAGCTTGCCGACTGGCAAAAAGAAGTCAACATCATCCTGCAAGCAGCCTTCATGCTCTCCAAAGCGGTCTGGCAGCCGATGATCGACGCGGGCGGAGGCCGGATTGTCTACCTCTCATCCGGGTCGGGCATCAAAGGCTTCGTCGAAGAGGTGGCCTATTGCCCCGCCAAACACGGGCAGGAAGGTCTGATGAAGGTGCTGGCGATGGAAGGCCAACCGTATCACATCGCGGTCAACACGATCACACCCGGCGCGCCCATCCGCACGCCCATGTCGGCGACGAACTACACCGACGAACTAAAGCAGCAGTGGATTGATCCGATGCTGCTGACCCCCGCCTTCCTGCATCTGGCGCGGCAGCCGCTGGATGGCGTCACAGGGGAGCGCCTGAATGCCTGGGAGCTTTCCCAGCAAGTCAGCGCTTCATCCGACCAGTAGGACACAGCACCGCCCATCTGGCATCACCGATGTAATCAGCGGTTAGCGCTGGATGGGCATCGCTTCAGCCCCACTTGATGACAAGGTAACCTGTCGGCGGTCTTATCGACAAAGGCACTTAGGCCGTTGGCCGCAGCATCTGGCAGCAAGCACCTATTCCATGCTAGAATAGCTCATATGAGTTCACTGACACCCGACGAAACGATTCTCGGACTGCTGGCCGTCCAAGCACGGCACGGTTATGAACTGCTGGAATGCTTCCGCAGCACCCACCAACTTGGCCGGGTGTGGAATTTGAGCACCAGTCAGATTTATGCGGTGCTGAAGCGGCTAGAGCGCGAAGGCTGGATTGCTGGACATGAAGTTGTCTCAGAGAATGCCCCGCCACGAACGGAATACACGCTGACGGAAGCGGGTGAGAAGCGCCTTCACGACTGGCTGCATGACCCTCAGCCTGCTGCCAGCATTCGGCGCATTCGGGTCGAGTTCCTCAGCAGGCTGCATATTGCGCGGCAGTTGAACATTCCAACGAACGCTGTTGTGCGTTATCAGCGTGAAGCCTGTGTCGCCAAATGTAAACAACTCGTTACCGAGCGCGCACATGCCGAGCCGGGTATCGATTATCTGGCGCTGGAATTGCATATCAATCAGTTGGAAGCAGTTCTGCACTGGATCGAACGCTGTGAACTCATGCCGCCTGAACCGGAGAACCTGTAAAACCAATCCTTTTCTAGGCAGGGAGATCGCATGATCAAGCCTCGGTCTATCATCATTTTCATGCTTGTAGTACTCGTGCTGACTGCCTGTACCAGCGGCGGCGCAGCAACAATGACGCCAGCAAACACTCCTGAGCCGACTTCGGAAGCGACTGCTGAAACCGCCACCTCGGCTGGCGTAATGCTCACGGTCGCGGGCGCGGCTGATTTGACGCCTGCATTTCAGGAATTGGGGCTGCTGTTTACAGCACAGACAGGCATTGAAGTGGTGTTCAACTTCGGCTCGACGGGACAGCTTACCCAGCAGATTGAACAGGGCGCCCCGGTGGATGTCTTCGCCGCTGCCAATCAATCCTACATCCATGATCTGGAACAGGCCGGATTGGTCATCCCGGATACGGTCGCTCTGTACGCACAGGGACGCATCACGCTGTGGACACGCGCCGACAGCCCATTGGCCTTCGCCACGCTCGACGATCTCGCGCAGGAGGGAGTGAATCGGATCGCAATTGCCAACCCCGAACATGCACCCTACGGAGTTGCCGCACGCGAAGCCCTGGAGTCCGTTGGGTTGTGGGAGACCCTGCAGCCGAAACTCATTCTGGGTGAGAATGTCGCTCAGACGCTGCAATATGCTGAAACCGGGAATGTGGATGTCGCCATTGTCGCGCTGTCACTGAGTATCGCGGCAGGTGATACAGGGCGCTACGTTCTGCTGCCAAAGGAAGCGCACAATCCGCTCGATCAGGCTCTGGCAGTGGTTCGCAGCACGCAGCACGAAGCGGAGGCACGGCAGTTTGCGACGTTCGTCAACAGCGAAGCCGGACGCGCGGTCATGCGCCGCTACGGGTTCATTCTGCCGGGCGAAGAACCGCTTGCATGAACTGGCAACCCTTCTGGCTCTCGCTGCAAGTCACGGGCACGGCAGTAGTTGGAATTCTCATCGTCGGATTGGCGCTGGCGCTGCTGTTGGCGCGCGTCTCCTTTCGCGGCAAGCTGGTGCTCGAAACGGTGATTTATCTGCCGTTAGTCCTGCCGCCCACCGTCGTCGGCTATTACCTGCTGTTTGTGCTGGGGCGGGGCAGCTTTCTGGTAGAGCAGTTGAAGATTGAACTGCTGTTCACCTGGCAGGCAGCGGCGTTTGCATCCATGATCGTTGGCTTGCCGTTGATGGTGCAGTCGGCAAAGGCAGCATTTGAGGAAGTCGAGCCGGAAGTCGAAGAGGCAGCACGGGTGGATGGCGCGGCGGAATGGCAGGTGTGGTGGTATGTCACGCTGCCCATCGCGCGGCGCGGCATTCTGGCGGGGCTGATCCTGAGCGCGGCGCGGGCGCTGGGGGAGTTTGGCGCGACACTGATGGTCGCTGGCAATATTCCAGGGCGCACGCAAACCCTGCCGCTGGCGATTTACGACGCGGTGCAGGCACGGCGCTACGACGATGCGAATTTCATGGTACTGGTGATGACTTCGCTGGCCTTCACCGGACTCTGGCTCGTCTATCACTTAAGCGCAGCAGTACGGAAACGAGAAAAACGCTTCGGCAGTTCCGAAAGACGCCGCTCTTCCTGACCGCTCACAACGAGACAGCAATGCGACCCTGCTCCTCTCAGCAGCTGTGCGTTGAACAGAGTCCGCCCCAATAGGTTGACTCCAGCAGTATAGTGATTTACACTGGATATAGTAGTCATAATTCAAACTACTATGATCAGGGGTGGCATTTTGGATCTTCTGAGCGATCTGACCCGCATTGGCTTCACCGAATATGAGGCGAAAGTTTATCTGGCACTGCTGAGCGACAGCCCCGCAACGGGTTATCAGCTAAGCAAAACGTCTGGCGTGCCGCGCTCGATGGTCTACGAAGCCTTAAGCCGCTTGCACGGACGAGGCGTTGTCCTGGAGAGTGTTGAGGATCGCGCATCGGTTTACCGTCCACTGCCGCCGGAACTCTTGCTGGAACGCCATCATGACGACCATCAGCAACTGATGAACAACTTACGGGCAGGACTGACGAGACTCTACAATGCTCCCACCGAAGACCGGGTCTGGTCATTAAGTGGAGAACGCTCCATCAGGACCTATATGGTTCAACTCATCCAACAGGCTCAAAACGAAATCTATCTGGTACTGACCGACGACGATCTGCATGGGCTGCACCCGGCAATTATGGATGCCTGCGAGCGCGGGGCAGATGTTCATACCCTGTTGACCGGTGAGGCAACACTGGGTTGCGGAGAAGTTGCTTATCACCCGCCGCTTGAAAGTGAACTCCATGGCCTGACCGGGATGCTGCTGGTTGTGGTCGATGGTCAGGAGGCATTAATCGCGGGCAAAGATCATGAAATGGCGACGATTACGCGCAACACACACCTGGTTGGCATTGCGCGCCAGTTCGTCTGGATGGAGTTCTTCACACAACGAATTTACGCCCGCCTTGGCATTGACTTGCTGGAAAAGCTTGATCCTGAGGATCGACAAATCTTTGAAAGTCTCAATGCACTTAAGGAGACTCGTGATGAGAAACGGAGAATGGACAAGAAACAAGATCATTGAACTGCAGCAGGTTTCCAAAAAATACCAGATGGGTGAGGTCTGCGTCACCGCTCTGGACGGCATCTCACTTCAGGTGGCCGGGGGTGAATTCCTCGTCGTTCTTGGCCCATCTGGCAGCGGCAAAACGACGCTGCTAAACCTCATAGGTGCCCTGGATACAGCAACATCCGGCTCAATCTGTATGGATGGGCAGGACATCGCCCACATGAACCACGCACAGCGCACCCGCTATCGCCGCACAACCGTCAGCTTTGTCTTTCAATCCTTTAATCTCTTCCCTGGCCTGACGGCACTGGAGAATGTTCAGTTTGGGGCAGAGACTTCGGAAAGAAGGGCGAACGGCACCACTGCGAAAGATATACTGGGCCGCGTTGGGTTAGCGCACCGCCTGCATCACTTCCCGCATCAACTGTCCGGCGGTGAGCAGCAGCGCGTCGCCATTGCACGCGCGCTGGCGACAGGCAATCCAATCCTGTTGGCAGACGAACCGACTGGCGAACTGGACTTCAAGACAGGCATTCAGATTCTCGAACTTCTGCATGAACAATCCCACGACGGCAAAACCGTCATGATTGTGACCCATAACCGTGAGATTTCGCGGGTCGCGGATCGGGTTATCGAACTCAGCAGCGGGCATATTGTCCGAGATGGTGTGCCTGAAAATCACAGAAGCTCTATTGCCGAGCTGAGCTGGTAGGAGGTGCACGATGAAGAACGGGCTTCTCTGGCTGCGCTGGTCATGGCGTGACCTGCGGCGGCGCTGGTTACAGGTATTGGCGGTTGCCCTGATCATCGCCCTCGGTACGGGCACCTACAGCGGACTCATCAGCACATCACCCTGGCGACGGGACTCAAATGATGCCAGCTATGCCCGGCTGAACATGTACGATCTGCGCCTGTCTTTGACGGAAGGCAGTTACCTGAACCTTGACGAGCTGCTGCAAGCCGTAACAGGCATCGAACATGCCGACTGGATTACCGGGGTCGAACCACGACTGCTGCTTCAGACACTGGTGGATGTCTCCACAGAGACGCAAACCATCATCATTCCTGGGTTGCTGCTGGGCAGTGGTCTTACAGATACCCGTCAGCCGATTAATGACATATACATCAGCGCCGGACGCGGTTTAACCCCTCAGGATCAGGGGGCACCGGTCGCGGTACTGGAACACAAGTTTGCCGCCTACTACGCCCTGCCGCCGGAAGGTGAACTCCGACTGAGCGGCGATGAGACCCTGCGCTATGTCGGGACCGGTCTGGCACCGGAGTACTTCATGGTCTTTACGGAAGAAGGCGGCATGATGGCGGAGGCCAACTTCGCGGCGGTGTTTGTCTCGCTGGAGACAGCGCAGATGCTCGGCGACAGACCTGGCATGGTCAACGATGTGTTGTTCACGCTCACTCCGGATGCCGACCCAGACATTGTGAAGGCCGAATTGGAAACCAGCATCGAAGGGATTGCATCCGTTGGCCTGTCATTCATGGAACCGTCGGATGATCCTGCCTATCACATGCTATACGAAGACATTGACCAGGATGAGAAATTCTGGCGCTGGATGGCATATGTCTTCTTGATCGGCGCAGTTCTGGGCGCCTTTAACCTGGCAACCCGCCTGGTTGAGTCGCAGCGGCGTGAAATCGGCATTCAGATGGCGCTCGGTCTCCCCTCATACCGGATTGCCATCCGACCGCTGCTCGTCGCGCTGCAAATCGCAGTGCTTGGGGTGGTCTTCGGGCTGGTCATTGGGCTGGTAGTGGGTAATGCCTTCGGAGACCTTCTTCAGGAGATGATTCCACTGCCGATCTTCCTGATGACATTCCAGTCGCGCACCTTCCTCGAAGCCGCGGGTCTTGGGATTGCGCTGCCGCTGCTGGCGACGCTGATTCCCGTGATTCGGGCGCTGCGCGTTGAACCGATTGATGCCATCAAAACAGGTCATCTTGTCGCAAAAGGCGGCGGTCTGGCAGCCGTACTGCCGCGCCGCGTGCGTTCTGGCAAAGTCCTGAACCAGATGCCGCTGCGCAACCTGCTGCTTGCGCCCCGCCGCACGCTGTTAACCGTGCTGGGGATTGCGGCAGCAATCGCGCTGCTGGTACTGATTATGGGTGTGCTGGATTCGATGGACGCCACGCTTGACCAAGCGCGCAAGGAACTGCTGCAAGCAAATCCGCAGCGTCTCACGGTGGAGTTGAACTTCTTCTACCCGGAGCAGTCCCCGACCGTTTCAAATGTGAGCCAGTCACCTGTTGTGGGAGCGGCTGAGCCTGCCCTCAAGATTGGTGGTTATCTGATACACGCAGGGACAACAATCGAAACCCTGCTTGAACTGGTCAATATGGAGAGTACACTCTGGCGTCCCACCATCTCCAGGGGTGAGTATCCGGGTGAGCTTCCGGGGCTGCTGCTGTCCGAACGAGCCGCGCGCGACCTTGGCATCCAACCCGGCGACACCATTACCCTGCGTCATCCCCGCCGCTCTGGGCTGCTGTCCTATGATTGGGTCGAAACGGAAGTATTGGTCAGCGGAACGCACCCACTGCCGCTGCGCTTTCTGACCTATATGGATCTGCGCCATGCCGACATGATGGGCCTGAGTGGAATCATCAATGCGGTTCAGGTGATACCTGCGCCCGGTGTGACGCAGGATGAGGTGAAACGCGTGCTGTTTGACCAGCATGGTGTTGCTTCGGTACAGCCAGTCGCCGCGATCATTCGTGTGTTTGAGGAGCTGATTGGCGAATTCGTTTCAATCTTCTCGGTTATGCAGGCTGCCGCCGTGGTGCTGGCGCTGCTCATTGCCTACAATTCGACCAGCATCAATCTGGACGAACGCGCGCGCGAAATGGCAACAATGTTCGCTTACGGCGTGCGCGTTCGTACTGTGCTGCGCGTCGCTGCCACCGAAAACCTGCTGGCCAGCATTCTGGGCACGCTGGTTGGCTGCGGAGTGGGTATTCTCCTGATGGTCTTCATGCTGACGCAGGTGTTCGCGACCGTCATGCGCGACATTGAAGTAACAACGTCCATGGAACTGCTGACCCTCGGTGCTGCTGTGCTGGTCGGTGTGTTGGTCGCAGTGCTCACACCGCTGCTGAATATCGGCAAGATG
>JAEUQX010000627.1 GCA_016788625.1 Anaerolineae bacterium | reverse complement strand
CAGATTACCACCACGCCGCTCAAAGAGGTTGTCGACAAAAAGAAGGAACTCGATCTCAAGATGATCGAACTGGCGAAAGAACTGGCCCGCTGATTTCAGGGCGATGAATCAGTCAACTGTGTTGGGGAGTACCTGCCGGTTGGTGGGGCATCGCCTCCACCCAATCACCGTCAGGTCTCCCCTTCACACGCTTGCGTCGCCTAACCGCCCGCTGCCAGCGCGATGACTGTGGTGCTGTATGGCGCGAGGCTGCCCAGAGGGCTGTACCCCGCAAAACCGCCCGCATCGTCCAGCGTCGGCGCTGCCAGTTCACCTTCGCCGTACAACAGGCTGACCGCTGGTGTGCCGCGCAGCACGCTCTCGGCGATGCTCAGACCATAGTCTGCTGTGGCCTCGTCCGATAGGTTGATCACCACCAGAACTGCCTCATCCTCGTCGTGCCGTAGGAAACTGTATACATGCTCCGATGCACTTTCTACGACTGTGAACGCTCCCGTTTGCAGGAGTGGGTTGGCATTCCGCAGGTGAATCAGGCGGCGGTAGTGGTTGAGGAGCGACCCTTCATCCTGCAGTTCTTCTTCGACATTCGCAGTGGCCTCGTTAGTCTTGCAGTTCTTCCCTGCCATGAACGGGGCGGTACGTGCTTCGGCATCCCACTGCATAGGCGTGCGGATGCATTCGTCCGGCTTCGCGCCGATCATGCCGATCTCTTCGCCGTAATAGATGAACGGAACACCGCTGCCCGTTAGCAGCATCGACGCGGCCACTCGCGCCTTGTTGACATCCTGGCTGACCTCGTTGAGGATGCGATTCTGGTCATGGTTGGTGAGGAATGAGGCGTACTGCCCCTGCGGAAACAAACGCAGCGCGCGTTCCTGCACGGGAATGATCGTTGAAGCTGTGCCATTCGTCACGGCCTCGACCGTGAAACGCGCCACGTCAAACTCGAAGGCGAGATCCACTGTGCTGGGCACATACGGCGCGACCTCAAAACTGGTCGTCCAGATTTCGCCAACCGTCAGTGCGTCTGGGTTGACCGAGTTGATGAACTCGTTCCAGCGCGTCAGCCAGGTGAAATTGCCCTCTGAACTTGATAGTACATTTCCGTCTTCCACCATGTAACGCACTGCGTCCATACGGAAGCCGTCTACGCCCATATCCTCCAGCCAGAAACGCCCTACCTCTTGAATGGCCTGCGTCACTGCCGGGTTGCGTAGATTCAGGTCAGGCATCCCGTCCCAGAAGACGGCGTAATAGTAGCGATCACCGAGACCGTACCAGACTTGCTGTCCCCAGGGGCCAATCTGGGCGGGTTTCGTCACGCTCCATCGGTACCACTGATCATAGGTTGAGCCGGGCGTTTGGGCGTCGCGGAACCAGGGATGTTCTCTGGATGTGTGGTTGATCACCAGATCAACGATGATGGCGATACCGCGTTTGTGCGCTTCTTCGACAAGCTGCGCGAAGTCTTCATTCGTCCCGTAGTCTGCTTCGACCTGCATATAGTCGATTACGTGATAGCCGTGATAGCTGGGCGATTGGAACATCGGCATCAGCCATAAGCCCGTCACGCCCAGGTCTGTATCCGTCGTCGGGTCACCGTCGTTCAGGTAATCCAGTCTGCTGATCAACCCCTGGATGTCGCCGTTGCCATCTCCGTCGCTGTCTTGGAAGCTGCGGACGAAAATCTGGTAAAACACGCGATCATTCCACCAGAACATTGATGGCGCGTCTTCTCCTTGTGCGCTAACGAGGTTCAAACCCAGCAGTGCAAATACCACGACGAGCATCACTGTAAACAGTCTTCGCATACAACAAAATCCTCCAACCCTCATATAAAACGCAGCGGGCACAACGCCCGCCACATACATTATCATCGATCAGTTGTGCAGCACAGGAACTTTCGCTCGGTGCCGCTCGACAATCGCTTTCAGGTGGTAGACCAGTTGATCAACCTCTTCCGGCGTATTGTGTTTGCCCAACACAAAGCGCATCTGCCCCATCAGACGGTCGGGGTCAATGCCCATGCCGACGAGGACATGACTGGGTTCCTGCTGCCCGGTCGTGCAGGCGCTGCCGCCACTCGCTCCAATACCCACTTCGTTTAAATCGAGAAGGATTGAGTCGCCGTTCAGCCCTTTCATCGTAAAGCTGGTATGTCCTGGCAGTCGCTCGGTGGGGTGCCCGGTCAGTTCTGCTTCTGGGATCGTGTGCAGGATGCCGTGCAGGAGTTTGTCACGCAAGGGCATCAGATGCTTGGTGTTGGCAGCACGTTCTTCATCAGCCAGCCGCAGCGCCGCCGCCAGCCCGATGATCATCGCGACTGGTTCTGTGCCGCCGCGACGGTGATTCTGCTGCCCGCCGCCGACCATTTGTGACTTGAACGGGATCGCCCGTCGCATATACAGCAGGCCGATACCCTTCGGTCCATAAAACTTGTGCGCGGAGAGGCTCATCAGATCGACGTTCAGTTGTTTCACGTCCAGCGGCAGCAGCCCACCGCACTGCACCGCATCGGTGTGGAAGGGGATGCGGCGCTGCTTCAGTTCCGCGCCGATCTCGGCAATCGGGTTGATGCTGCCGACTTCGTTGTTGGCGTAGATAATGCTGACGAGCACCGTGTCGTCGCGCAGTGCCTTCACAACCTGTTCGGCGGTCACGCGGCCATAACGGTCAACGGGTAGGAAGGTGACATCGAAACCGTTGTCTGCCATTTCCTTCGCCACATCCAAAACGGCATGATGTTCAACCGCCGTTGTGATGATATGCCTGCCGCGTCCGCGTATCCGCATCCCTTCGGCTATGCCGCGCAGCGCCAGGTTGTCACTTTCCGTGCCGCCACTCGTGAAGATCAGTTCCGCCGGGCTGCAATTGAGAATAGCAGCAATCGTCTCCCGCGCTTGGTTCAGGGCATCTTTGGCTGCCTTGCCCGCCGCGTGCAGGCTGGATGCATTGCCAAAGTGTGTTGTCCAATAGGGCAGCATTGCCTCGACAACTCGCGGGTCGGTTGGTGTCGTGGCACTGTGATCGAGATAGATAAAACGTTCGGACATGTTTATCCTCGCATTCTGTTCGTGGGCATGGTGGTAGGCCGGAATTCAGCGGGGGGGAAATCTGCGCGATAGTGTGATCCCCGGCTGACGGTGTTACGTTGTGCGGCAAACGTCACAACGCGCGCCACCTGCACCGCGTTACGTAAACCCACCAGCGCATCGTTCAGGCGCTGGCTGCGGTAGAACTCTTCGATTTCATGCCACAAGTGACGCAGCTCGCGCTCTGCCCGTGCGAGGCGTTCTGCTGTTCGCACCAGACCGACATAGTGCCACATCACATTGCGGATCGTCGTCATGTCCACTTCAATCAACGCCGGGTCGGGTTCGGCGTCACCACGATATACCCATCCGGGCACGCGCGCGTTGTCGATGGGTTCGGTCGGGTGTGCGCTGATGTCTCGCGCTGCCCGGTCGCCCCAGACGAGGCCTTCGAGAAGGCTGGTGCTGGCAAGCCGGTTCGCGCCGTGCAGCCCAGTGCAGCTTACTTCGCCCACCGCGTACAGGTTCGTCAGCGACGTGCGTCCCCATTCGTCCACCAATACGCCGCCGCAGAAATAGTGGGCGGCTGGAACGACCGGAATCAGGTCGCGCGTGGGGTCGATGCCGAACTGTGTACACGATTCGACCAATTGCGGGAAACGATGCCGGATGAATTCAGGCGAGCGCTTGCTGGCGATGTCCAGATAGACGTGTTCGTAGCCGTTCTCCAGCATCTCCATGTGAATGGCGCGTGCCACCACATCGCGCGGTGCCAGGTCTTTCCATTCGGGGGAGTAGCGCTCCATGAACGGATTGCCGTCAGGCGTCAGCAGAACGGCACCTTCGCCGCGCACCGCTTCGCTGATCAGCAGGTTGGGTGCGCCGCGAACACTTAAGGTCGTTGGATGGAACTGGATGTATTCCGCATTGACGACTCGTGCGCCGCCGCGCCAGGCCATCGCCAGTCCGTCGCCGCGTGCCCCGCGCGGGTTGCTCGTGTTGCGGAAGATCTGCCCCAGGCCACCTGTCGCTAAAATGGTGTGTCCGGCGAGGATGCGGATGACCTCCGATGACTGGCGATTGAGCACATACGCCCCGTGTGAGATGATCGGCTCGTAGACCGCGATCGGGTCAAGCGCGTGATGCGGAAAGGTGATCAGGTCAACGGCGGTATGATGCGTGAGCAGCGTCACGTTCGGGCGTGCCCGCAGTGCGTCCAGCATTCCGCTGACGATGGCATCGCCCGTCTTATCGCCCACATGCACGATGCGCCGGACGCTGTGCGCTCCTTCTAACCCATAAACCAGTTCGCCGCGTTCGTCATGGTCGAAGCGCACCCCGCAGCGCTCCATCAGCACCGAGCGCACCAGTTCCGGCCCTTCCTCGGCCAGTATTCGCGCGGCTTTTGGTGAACTCAAACCCGCGCCCGCCTCCAGGATGTCCTGCACCAGCAGCTCCGGCGAGTCGTCCAGGCTGCGCGTGACGATGCCGCCCTGCGCCCAACTGGAATTGGTGTCTGCCGCGTTTTTGGCGCGCGTGATGATTGTGACGTGATGACTGGGATTGTCGCTCAGCCGCAGCGCTGCCGCAGCGCCAGCAATCCCCGTGCCAATAATGAGCGTGTCGGTGCGTACATCATCCATGATGCCCTATTTCGGTATCATCAGCATACGATCGAGCGCCAGCTTCGCGTTGCGTTGTACCTCAGGCGCGACAGTGATCTGGTTGATCACCCGTCCTTGCGCGAGGTTCTCCAGCACGTTTGCGAGATCAATCGGGCTGATGCGATACATCGTGCTGCACAGGCACGAGAAGGGGGAAAGCAGCTCAACCATCTTATCGGGGTTGGCGTTCTTCAGGCGGTTGACAAGGTGCATTTCCGTGCCGACTGCCCACTTGCTGCCGGGTGGCGCGGCATTCACCATCTTGACGATATACGAGGTTGAACCGACATGATCGGCCTTGTCGACGACTTCCATCATACATTCCGGGTGCACCATGATGTTGACATCCGGGTGATGCCGGCGCCAAAGATCGACATGCTCTGGTCGGAACTGCTGATGGACGCTGCAATGCCCGCGCCACAGAATGATGCGCGCGCTGCGAATCTGATCATCGGTCAGGCCGCCGTAGGGTTTGAAGGGATTCCATAGCACCATCTGCTCTTGTGGGATACCCATCATTTTGCCTGTGTTGCGCCCCAGGTGCTGATCGGGGAAGAAGAAGACTTTCTGCCGCTGTGCGAAGGCCCAATCCAGCACGCCGCGCGCGTTGGACGAGGTACACACCGCGCCACCGTGTTCTCCCACGAAGGCTTTTAGATCTGCCGCGCTGTTCATGTACGTGATCGGCATGACCTGATTGGCGGGGTCATCCATCAATACGTCTTCGAGTTCTGCCCAGGCGGTCAGCACCTGTTCGAGGTTCGCCATATCCGCCATGCTGCATCCGGCCTGCATGTTCGGCAGAATCACGACCTGATCGGGACGCCCCAGCACGACGGCGCTTTCTGCCATGAAGTGCACGCCTGCGAAGACGATGTATTGAGCATCAACTTTCGCGCCTTCTTTACTCAACTGGTAGCTGTCGCCCTGGAAGTCGGCAAACTGCACAACCTCGTCACGCTGGTAATGGTGCCCCAGGATGACAACCTGATCACCCAACTGCGGACGGAGTTCTTTGATACGTTCGACGGCAGCGATTTCC
>JAEUQX010000605.1 GCA_016788625.1 Anaerolineae bacterium | reverse complement strand
ATATGGCGGTATGCAGCGCGACCGCTGCCAACGACGCCGGGAGTCCTTTCCCGGCTACATCCAGGATGAACCACGACACGCGGTCGTCGGACAGTTGTACCCACCCCCAGGCATCTCCACCCACCAGCTTAGCTGGCTTCCAGTATGATGCCATCTGAATTCGCTGATCGAGCGGCGCGTTTTCGGGCTGCACGGACTGCTGAATGTCATTGGCGATTTGGAGTTCGTGTAAACGCAGGGCTTCGCGTTCGCGGAAGTGTGCTAACTGCGCGGCAGCAATCTGTTGACCGATGCGTTCCGCAGTTCGTTTGATCACGCGCAGATCTACCACTGTGAAGCTGCGATGAGGATTGTATGTTCCAGCACCCAGCACCCCAATGACCTGACTCTCGGAAATGACGGGCGCGAAAACGGCAAAGACCTGCCGGCCATCGCCTGCAACAAATTCGATGCTTTGCTCTTTAGTAATTGAAGGAAACCGCTGAAGGAGTTCGGCTGACGGCGAAAACGGTTCCGGCACGCTGTACCACTGCTTTGTCTTGAAAAGATAGATACCCGCAATTTCGGCATCTGCCGCCGCTGCTACCGTGTAGAGAATAGGCTCGATATCCTGCGCTGTCTCGGTTTGGCTGGGGATGTCCTGTAGGAATGGCACAAGCTGATCCCAGGCATGAGAGAGCGCGACGGTCATGTCCTCCAACTCATGTTCGAGCGCCTGGATGCGCGTTTCGTAATATTTGGCGTCCTTAGTCATGATTTCTTTGACTGCTCTACAGCAGATGGGCCGAGATTCATGTATGCATTTGAGCCTGTTTTCTTACTTCTATCATTATAGATGCTGAAATGCTGAGGTTGCGTGAAGAAATACTCAAGCGTTCGCCATCCCAATTGGAGAGCGGCATTCCGCTGGCGCGCCACCGCGACGCTGCTGCTTCAGCCCGGCGACCTGGCACACGTCCGGCAGTTCACCTATGTCATGATGGAAGATCTGACGACGCGATTAAAGAGGCGTACCTCGCGCTGGCCGCCGCTGAAGTCCGAACCACAGGCAAAGTCGAAAGCGGAATCAAAGCCCTTTGTGGAGGAGCACGGCACTTACCCCAAGGGAGAGGAGCAACTAATCCTCGAGTGTGATGATGTCACCTACTCGAATCCGTCCTTTACGCTCAGTCGAACCATAGATCCCGAGACAAGTCTCGTGCTGCTGCGCGATGGTTTTCAGGATTCTCGCATCCTGCTCAACTGTGGTTGGATCGAAGTTGACCATCACACAGCGTATATCGCGTTCCGTCACACGCATTGCCGGTGCATCGACCGAAGTCCCGAATGTAAGCCGCCGCCCTACCCATGAGTCTTCAGCAAAGGGTCGTCCGTCGAGCTGCTCGACTACAATGTTCGGTCTGAAGCGAGCGATCTCAAGATTTCGGCTCATTTCGCCACTCACGGCTGCGATTGTTTCCTGGCTGATCAGCGACAAGGACGCCTGATCGAAAATTCCGCTGTCCAACCGCATCGGATACACGTCCGAGCCGTACAACTGGCTGATACGCTCTGCCAGGCGAGCATCTGAAAGCTCTATCTCCAATCCATCGGGCGTTTGCACCAGGACTGAACCTTTTGCGGGGTCGTCATTCACGTAACGCGGTTTGTACAGCAGTAGTTCGGGCACACGACTGGCTGTAAGCCATGGAAATCCAACCATTTCGTTAGTGCGAACAAATCCAAAGCGTCGATCACCCATAAAGCCATGCCAGCCAAGTTCAATCTCGTTCAGCGTCTCGCCAGCCATCGACTTGACGGGGTAGCGATACAGGGCACGTACAACCGCAACTTGTGTCATTGATCTGTTCCCTTATTACAGAACTCAGCGACGCGCAATGCTGTTTAGCATACCCGATTTTCTGTATCCTGTGCGCAGCTGTAAACCCGGATTTGTCAGCGAAAGAAAGGAAATCTACCACCATGACCAACCGCATCGTCAGGGATGCGAGTCTGTCCCATTTGAGCGTCGGAGAGGTGCTTCCCCTGTCCAACAATGACCGGGAAGATGAGAACACGATACGCATCCACGAGATCGTGTTGTATCAGCGGCTGCGATAACATGCCGCTCCCCACCACCAGAATATTCCGCCCGGACTGCTGCTTCAGCTTCGGTAAACGGTACAGCCGGCGTTCAAGAGGCGGTCATTAGGCCAAGTAGGCTCGTGAGGGGAGCCTCCGCCAGCGCGATGCTGTCATCCGCTGCCCCGTAGTACAGACGAATGATCCCATCGACCAGCGTCACGCCACAGGTGAACACTACATTAGGGAAGAATCCGCTGACCTCATACAGGGCCTCAGGAATGAAAATTGGCTCGCGAGTACGAGCAATGACCTGCGCTGGATCGGCATGGGACGCGAGAAACGCGCCGAGACAGTAGCGCTGCTGACGGTCAGCGGCGTGGTAGATCGAGAGCCAGCCATGCTCAGCCCAGATCGGCGGCGCGCCACCCCCTACACGACCAGAATCCCAACCCATCTCGCTGCCTTGCAGCACCAACCGGTGATCTCCCCAACGTACGAGGTCGGGAGAACTTGACAGCCAGATGCTGTAGCGACCGAATTCACCCGGCATAGGGCGGTGATAGCACAGGTACAGCCCGTTTACCCGCTGCGGGAACAGCGCCACATCGCGATTGGATGGCGGAAAGATGATTCCGTGACGGGTGTATGACCGAAAATCGACTGTCTCCACCAATCCCGTAGCGATACCATGTTCGCTGACTGCTGAGTAATTGACGAAGTATGCGCCATCAATGGCGGTAATGCGTGCATCTTCGACACCATAGGACTCGTAGCTGGTCTCCGGCTTCAGCCATGCTCGGTCATCCACCGTGAAATGGATACCGTCAGAACTGCGTGCCTGCCGGATATGACTGATGCTCGTCAGATGAACGCTGCCTGTCCGTAGGTGGCGGACGAAACGCGGGTCGCGTGTGTCGTAATCGGGATCTGCCTGGCGAACGTGATGCAGTACGATTTCGCCCCGGTGATTGACATAAGGGCAGGCGATCCATCCTGGTTCTGCCGCACAGGGTCGCTCGGCAACGCGCACGAGCAAAAGTGTTTCATCCCCAAACTGTGTTGCTCCCGCGTTGAAAGCGCCTATCACCTCGAAATCGGGTTGAGAGGGACGCACTTGCGCGAACTGCTGGTCAGTGCCGTGAGCGCCGAACTGACCCCCAACCTGACCTCACTGCTGCCCGGCGAGGTCACCGTCGAGCCGCTGCCGGATGGTCTGGCACGGATCACGGCACGGTTGGTAGAGGGCAAGTCCGCCGTATATCGCGCTTGTATTCAATCCGGCATCCGCGATCTGGCGCGCAGCATCCGTAACCCCATCAATGTCCCGGCGGTGACACTCAAGCACGGCATCGAGAGCCTGCAACTGGCTGTTGAGGCCGAAGCGCTCGGACGACGCCCGCGCCTGTAGAAGAAATCACGTGTTGTCATCTTGCCCTGCACGTATCGTTCAAGTCTGGTCTGGTTCATTTTCGTCCACATAGAGAAGCTCACAATCCTCTTGTTCCGCCGCTTTTGGCTGGTCCCGTGGTTGGGCGGCTTGTTGTTTGGTAGCTTGATCTTGCTTCGCGGTCAGGTCGCGTTGGGGCGACGATAGACATAGCCCATTTCCGCCATCAACTTCGCAAACTGGCCCTTACTCAAGCTGATCGCGGTCTGTTTTCCAGGTGCTGCCATAATCGGTCGCTCGTCAAGACAGCACAGGTGTAGCCATTTCCACGATTTCTTTCGAGACTTCACTTTAGCATTGCCATCAGGTGATTGACCTGCAAGCAAAAGTGGTTTACACTATGCATAGTAGTAATTTTTAGAACTACTATAGATGGAGCGTACTGTGGATCTCTTGACAGACTTGACCCGGATTGGCTTCACCGAATACGAGGCGAAAGTCTATCTGGCGCTGTTGAGCGATAGCCCGGCTACTGGCTACCAGTTGAGCAAAACATCCGGCGTGCCGCGCTCGATGGTCTATGAAGCCTTGAGCCGCCTGCATACCAGAGGCGCTGTCCTGGAAAGCCTCGAAGACCGGGCGGCGGTATATCGTCCACTGCCGCCGGAACTGCTGTTGGAGCGGCATCACGATGAACATGTGCAGCTTATGGATAC
>JAEUQX010000400.1 GCA_016788625.1 Anaerolineae bacterium | reverse complement strand
GCCGGGAAGCAGCTCGACCTGACGCCCATCGAATTCGCGCTGCTGGCCTTCCTGGCGCGCCATCCCAACCGGGGCTGGACGCGCGAGGAACTGCTCAACCACGTCTGGGACACCAGTTGGGCGGGTTACGAGCGCACGGTTGACCGCCACGTCGCCGCGCTGCGCCGCAAACTGCGCCTCGAACGCGACGAACTGATCGAGACGGTGCACGGCATCGGTTACCGCCTGGTGACGGAGTGACGCCGTGTATCGCTTACTGCTGATCATCGGACTGCTGTTGTGGCTGGGGCTGACGCTGCTGCTGAATGCCTTCGCACCCCCGGAGGTGCTGCCGCTGTTCACGCTGCGGTTCTCGTCGGCGTTCTCGCTGGCCTGGCTGCTGAGCGGCGCGGGCATCGGACTGCTGGCGCTGCGGGCGGCGCTGCCCCGGCGTTCGGCGGGCGATGAGTGGGTGGCGCGTTTCGAGGGACTGGCGGCCTATCTGAACGAGGGCGTGGTGGTATGCAGCGGGCGCGGGCGCGTGCGCTGGCACAATGACGCGGCGCGCGAGCTGCTGCTGGAGGGCGATACGCTGGTCAGCAACGCGGGTGAGCTGCTCAAACGGGCGCAGAGCAGCGGCAAGGTCGCCATACAAACGCTGCCGCTGCGCGAAGGGCTGCGCTTCTCGGTGCAGGCGCTGCCGCTCGACCGCCAGAACTTCGCCGTCATCTGCCGCCCGATGCAGTCGGCCAGCGGTCAGGGCGCATTCTACGAGAATTTCATCCGCCGCATCGTGCATGATATGCGTAACCCGCTGGCGGCGATCATCGGGCACGCGGCCAACATGCGCCAGTCGCCGACGGTCGAGCCGGACGGCTGGCGCAAATCCGCCGGGACGATTGAGGCCGAGGCGCAGCGGTTGGCGCGGTTGGTGGACAGCCTGCTGTTCGACGCACGGCTGGCTTATGTGCCGCTGGAACTGCAACGACTGGACGTGGCCGACGTATTGGAAGAAGCGCTGTATGCCCATGATGAGCAGGCGCAGAATCAGGGTAAGTCGCTCCAGTTGGAAACCCCGCCCGGCGCGATGCCCTTGGAAGGCGACCGCGACCTGCTGGTGCGCGCCTTCGAGAATCTGATCGACAACAGCCTGAAGTATTCCGGCGAGCAGGGCAAACTGTTGGTGCGGCTGAGCGACCTGCCCAACATGGTCGTGATTCAGTTCAGCGACAACGGCGAGGGCATCCCGCCGGAGTACCTACCTGACCGCATCTTCGAGCCGCTGGTGCGGGCGCGTTCACATGGCAGCGGCAGCGGGCTGGGACTCTCGATTGTGCGCAAGATCATCGAGATGCACGGCGGTACGATCAGCGCGCAGAGCAAGCTGGGCGAGGGCACGACGATGACGGTGCGCCTGCCGAAGCCGTCGGAACGAGTGATGAGTAATGGGTGATGAGTGATGTGCCGCCGCCAGAGGATACTCGCCGGATCCGGCAAATATCCATCGCAAATCGCGAGCATTTGTAGGGACACGGCACTGCCGTGTCCGCTTCAAGGATTTACAGGGCACAGCCGTGCTAAAAGCAGTCGAACCGTATCTTTGAGCGCCTTTAGTGCGCTTGATTTTCGTCAGCGGCACGGCTTTAGCGTGCCGTGATCTGGATGAGGTGTAAGCGTATGACCAGGATGGGGTTTTACAGGATCATAGCCGCTGTGCTGGGTGGGCTGCTGCTGACGGGCTGCGGGCTGGTCGATGTGCGCGTTGCGCCGATCCCCACGCCCACGCTTGCCGCGACCGATGCGCCGCCGCTGGAAGTGCTGCCCTCCGCCGGGTTGGTGGCCTACAGCGCGCCGGATGACGAGTCGATGATCGTGCGCACGGTGGCCTATCCGCACCTGGTCTATGCGCCCGACGGTATGGCGATTGAGATGATGGAACAGTGGCCTGCCGAGCAGGAATACCTGCTCTATGACAACGGCGTTGGCCTGCGGCTGCGGGCGGACTGGCGCGCGCTCTGGCTGACCGACGCTTATGGCAGCGGGCATGTCGTCATGGATGTCGCGCTGCAATCACCAGGTATGGAGGACTTCGAGTACGCGCAGTACGCGGCCACGCAGCCCTTCGAGGCCTGGGGATCGGACTTCCGCAACGAACTGCTGGATGCCACGCTGTACTTCTCCGCGCCGGGGGTCTACCGTGTGCGCGCTGTTGTTACGGCCAAAGCGCTGGATGACGGCGGCAACGAAGTCGTGCGCGACATGACTTACGAAGTGAGTGTGCTGGCGCTCAGCAGCCCATTGGAAGAACCGACGGGTGACCCGGCAGACTTTGCTCCGCGCTTTGGCGAGGTGGAAAGCTGGGGGTTCCTGCTCGATTGGCGCGGCTGGGATGAGGGGCCATGCTACATTCAGACCGACGACAATGCTGAAGCGACGCGGCGGCTGGACGAGGCCTGTGTGGCGGTGGAGAACGGCGATGCGGCGGGCGCGGAGGCGGCGCTGACGGCAGCGCTGGACACCGTGAGCGACAACCCCTACCTGCTGGGATTATTGCGCGGGCAGTTGGGACTGCTCGCCAGCGCGCAGGGGCAGTGGAACGTTGCGGCGCGGCATTTCCAGGAGTCGCTGGAACGCTGGCGTGCTGAGGATCGGTCGCAGGAAGTGGTGATCGCGCTGCACAACCTGGGCATTGCCCTGCTGGCCGTCGAGCGCTGGGACGAGGGCAACTACCACCTGTCGCAGTCGGCGCAGTTGGCCGAGCAGATGCAGGATTGGGGCGGGGCGATGCTGAGTTGGGCGCAGCTTTCGCGCTACTGGGACTCGCAGGAGTCGCTGGACTACATGGCAGGCGAGATGACGAACAACGGCTGGGCGCAGGCCTGGGTGCTGCAAAGCTGGGCGGACGAACTGCGGGCGCGCACAGC
>JAEUQX010000602.1 GCA_016788625.1 Anaerolineae bacterium | reverse complement strand
AAAAGGGCGCAGTACAGTTGCGCCCTTGCACGATCTGTTCTATCCGACCGGTGACTACGCCCCGACGAACTCGTCAATGCCCGACAGCACTTCTTCGAGCGTCGTGGGCTGCATGTCGCCCATATGCGCGATGCGGAAGGTCTTGCCCTTGATCTTGCCGTAGCCCTTGTCCATCGAGAAGCCCTTGCCGCCCATGAACTTCGCCATTTCGTCCACGTCGATGCCGCGCCCGTTGGCGACGCACGTCACGGTGGGCGACCAGTAGCTTTCCTGTGCGAAGACGCCAAACGCGCGCTGCTGTGCCCACGCGGTGGTCATGTCGCGCATCTGTGTGTGCCGCGCCCAACGCGCTTCCAGCCCCTCGGCCAGCACATCGGTCAACTGCTGGTCAGCGGCGAACATCAGCGAGACGGGCGGCGTGGACGGCGTGTTGTTCTTCTTCAGGCTGGCTTCGATCTCCACGAAGTCGAAGTAGTAGCCCCGGTTGGTGACCTGCTTGGCGCGCTCCAGCACACGGTCGCTGACGGCGGCGAAGGCCAATCCCGGCGGCAGCGCGAATGCCTTCTGCGACGAGGTGAGCGCCAGATCGATGCCCCACTCATCCACGCGCAGCTCCGCGCCCAGGAAGCCGCTGACCGTATCCACCAGCACCAGCGTATCCTCGTACTGGCGCACGACTTCCGCGATGGCCTTGACCGGGTTGGTCACGCCCGTGCTGGTCTCGTTGTGGACGATACACACCGCGTCGTAGCGTGACTTCTGCAGCGCCTCGGCCACCATCTCCGGCGTATGCGCCTTTCCCCATTCGACGCTGATCACGTCAACCTGCTTGCCGTTCAACTGGCTGACTTCCGCCCAGCGCTCGCTGAACGCGCCGCCAACGAGGTGCAGCGCTTTGTGTCCGTCGCGGATGCAGTTGCGCGCCGCGCCTTCCCACAGCCCCGTGCCGGATGAGCCGCTGACGAACACGCGGCTGCTGGTCACGAACGCCTGGCGCAGCTTGGTTTGCAGGCTGGCGAACAGTTCTTCAAAACTCTTCGAGCGGTGGCCGATCATCCACTTGGTCTGCGCTTGCAGGATTTCCTCGCGCACCTCGACCGGGCCGGGAATCACCAGATACTTGTGGCTCTTATTCGTCATGCATCCCTCCCAACAGGGGTTCCATTTGTGACAGGCGGCACAATTCTAGCCGACTCCCCAGGGGTAAACAATGGAGCGGCGCTGTGCAGAATGCGAGAACTGCGGCGGGGGATTCTCGTGCGATTTGCTCGCTTAGGGCGCAGTTTCCGGTGCTTCTTCGGGGTGCAGCCGCTCGATGTCCGCCAGTGCCTCCCCGGCGAAACGGCAGAGCAGCCCCAGCAGCGCCAGATCATTTTCGGAGAAGGGTTCATCGCCCGGCTGGTTCAGCGCCTCGATCACGCCGTAGACTTTGCGATCCCCGATCAGCGGCGCGGCAGCGATGGACTGCGTGCGAAAGGTGAACTGTTCGTCGATGTTCTGCGAAAAGCGCGTGTCGCGGCGCACGTCGCGCACCAGCGTCGGCTCGCCGGACTGCACCACCCAGCCCGCGATGCCTTCGCGCGCGGGGATGCGGAAGCCCTTCAGGTTGCTCGCCAGCGTGCCCTTGACCACCAGGAAGACCAGTTCATCGGTCTCGTCGTCCAGCAGCAGCAGCGAACCGTCCGGCGCGTTGAGCAGTCGCAGCGCTTTGAAAAAGATGTAGTCAAGCAGGGGCAGTAGTTCTTTATCGCTGGAAAAAGCCTTCGCCGAAAGGGTCAGGTCATTCAGTATCTGTACAAACTCGCGCAGATTCCGCAGTTCGGCTTGCAGCCGGTCATTTTCCTCTTGCAGCCGGGCATTCTCCTTACGAATAACGGCCATCGGATTGGTGACCATGACTCATCCCTTTCACACGACTTCAATCTTCTATTGTAGTCGGCTTCCTGATGAGCGCGAATGGTGGTTAGTGCACGGTTTGCCTACGACTGGCGTTTGCGGGCTGGCTGTTCCTCATCCCACTGGTCCTCGATCACTTCCAGCAGTTCGCCATCGCTGCTCAGCCGTGTGAGGCGGTCACGTTTGGCCTTAGCCGGTTCGGCAGGGTAGGCCCCACGCCAGGCGCGTTCGCGCTCAATCGCCGCATCTATCGCCCGTTCGCGCAGCTCGGCCATCAGCATGTTGACAGCGTGAATGACCACGCCCATGAACCAGCCTCCGCTGATGAGCAGCGCCAATGTCGCCCAGCCACCCTGCGGCGAGAGCGGGCCCCACAGTACAGCCATCGAAATGATGAAAGCCACCAGATGTCCAACGAACTCCGCGCGGGCGTTGTAGCGTTCGGTCATCCGTTTGCGAATTTCTTTGCGGTAGTCTTTGTCAATCTCGCTCATGGTGTTTTACTCCCGCCGCTTGCGTTCGCCGCTGCCTTCGTCATAGACTTCTTCGATTTCGCCATCTTCGGTCAGTTCCAGCCGCACGCGATCATCGTTCTTGGCTTTCTCGTAGTAGCCGCGCCGCTCCATCTCGCGTTCGACCTCGCGTTCGATCTGGTCTTCGCGGCGTTCCGCGCCCATGCCGTACTTGTTGTAATACTCCAGATAGTGCGATACCATGCCGATGCCCCAGCCGAACGTGACGAACATCGGCCAGGGGAAGCTTCCTTCTGCCGCCCCGCCCGAGAACACATAAATGCCCCACATCATGGCGTTGACCAGCACGTAAGCCACCGCGTGCTGAACGACTTCTTCTCGTTTTTTCATCCGTTTTTCGATACGCTGACGGATCTTGTCGTAGTCGGTCATCGTTACCAATTACCCCGTTTCTGTTTTTCGGCTCGCGAAATTTCATCCTCGACTTCGACAATTTCGCCGTCGTCGCGCAGTTCCAGGCGGCGGCGCGCTTCGTTCTTGGGCTTTTCATAGACCAGGCTGCGTTCGCGCTCGCGGGCGATCTCGCGCTGGATGAGCGCCTCACGTCGCATCGCGCCAGGGCCGAACTTGTTGTAGTAGCCAATATAGTGCGAGATCAAGCCGATCAGCCAGGGCAGCGTAATGAAGATCGGCCAGGGGAACGTGCCATCCACGAACTCGCGCGGCACTTCTGGCGGCACCTCGCCAATCCATACAGGCAGATAACCGCTGGCGCTGCTCCAGATGGCCCAGAACAACAGGTTGATGACGATGAAGACGAACAGATGAATGATGAAACCCTGGCGCTCCTGATAGCGCTTTTCGATGCGCTTACGGATGCGTTCTTCTTCGGTGAGGATCTCATCGCGGCGCGACTCGGCGATAGCGCGCCCAGCCTCTTTTGCGGCGGACTTGGCAGCCGCTTCGACCTCGGAGGCAACGCGCGAGACCCAGCCCGCGCCACGCTTTAAGCCTTCCTCCATCTTGCGTCCGGCATCTTCCAGGCTCAGGTCAAGCTGGAACTCGGCATAAGCCTTCTTGTCCTTAACCACCTTCACCTTGGGTCGCGAACCCGACGGCGCAGTTGGTGGGCTGGGCGGACTGGGCGGGCGCGGCGGCGCGAAGGGTGATGGAATCACATCCTGCGGCGTGCGCTCGGTAATCGTTGGGCCTTCATAACCGCGCTGGACGAAACGCTCTTCGGCCTGCTGGTCGCGCTGCGGGTCGAGTTCGACCAGGCCGGACTGCTGCACGGCGCGGCGGAAGGTGTCCATCATCTGCACGGCGGAGACGAAGCGACCTTCCGGCTGCTTCGCCAGCGCGCGCACCAGCACATCCTCGACGGCGGGCGGAATTTCCGGGTTGATGCTGCTGGGTCGCGGCAGTTCATCGTAAATGTGCTTATGCACGATGGCATAGGGCGTATCGGCGTTGTACGGCACGCGCCCGACGACCATCTCATAGAGGATCACGCCCAGCGAGTAAATGTCCGTGCGGGCATCCAGTGTGCCTGTGCCGGCGGCCTGTTCCGGCGAGATGTACTGCGGCGTGCCCAGGATCATGTCCGCGCTCATCGTAGAAGCGCCCGCCTGGGCGATGCGCGCCAGGCCGAAGTCGGTCAGATACGGCACGCCGTTGGTATCGATCATGATGTTCGAGGGCTTGATGTCGCGGTGCAGCACACCCTTCTGATGCGCGTAGGTCAGCGCGCCTGCCACGCTGCCCATGATGGACGTGATGCTCTCCAGCGGCAGCGGGCCATCGGACAGGACGCGCTTGAGCGTGCGCCCTTCCACGAACTTCATCACCAGATAGGGCTGCCCCTCGTGTTCGCTGTAATCGTAGACAGGCACGATGTGCGGGTGTTCCAGCTTGGCGACGATCTGCGCCTCGCGTTCGAAGCGCGCGATGAAGTCCGGGTCTTCCTTGAAAGCCTGATGCAGCACTTTAATGGCGACATGCCGGTCGAGCTTGGCGTGGTAAGCCTTGTAGACCGATGCCATCCCGCCCTGTCCCAGTTGATTCACCACCTGGTACGGGCCGACAATTTCTCCTTCACGCAGCGGCATATGACCCCCAGCCATCCGGTCGAGCTAATGCCGTGATTATAGCCCGATTCCGCCCTCGGCTCATCAGTAGATTCTGAAAATAATGGTTGTTAGCGTTTTGTCGTTAGCTTTTAGCCTTCAGTCGTTGGTCGTGCGCCAGGACTGATGTTGGTTTGCAAGCATGATGTCTGTGCTTCACTGAACCTCATCCCTCAATCCCCGTCCAGGGGACCTCCAGAGATTCTGCTGTTCTTAGAGAAGAAGCTGGGGTGAAATTTCTGAATAGACACTCAATGCTTTCGACCCATGACTAACGACTACAGACCATCGACTAACGGCGACAGACTATCGACTGCCCATTTATACGCAAAACAAGCCCCGCGAGTTGCCCACTCGTGCTATAATTCCCTCCATAGCACATCCGTTCACTCATGCAGCCAATCAGGACAGCAGCAATATGGCAAAGACACGCACGCGCTTCGTGTGCCAGAACTGCGGGTATCAGGCACCGAAGGGCTTTGGCCGCTGCCCCTCGTGCGGGCAGTTCAATATGATGGTCGAAGAGGTGATCGAGGCCGCGCGCCCCGGTCGTGGCCCCGCCGCGCGCCCGACGGCCTTGCAGCGCAGCACGCCGCAGCGCCTGCGCGAAGTCAGCGCCGATATTGGCGAGCGCCTGCCCGTCCCGGTCGAGGAATTCAACCGCGTGTTGGGCGGCGGCATCGTGCCGGGCAGCATCATCCTGCTAGGCGGTGATCCCGGCATTGGCAAAAGCACGATCATGCTGGAGATCAGCAATCTGCTGGCGGAAAGCGCCGGGCGGGTGCTGTACGTCAGCGGCGAAGAGTCCGCCGCGCAGATCAAAATGCGCGCTGACCGCCTGAACGTCGAGGCCGAAGAACTGTTTCTGCTGACCGAAACCAACCTGGGCATCATCTTCGAGCACGTGCAGGCCACCAACCCGGCCATCCTGGTGATCGACTCCATACAAACCACCTTTTTAGAAGAGATCGAATCGTCGCCGGGCAGCGTCTCGCAGGTGCGCGAGTGCGCCAGCCGCCTGCAATACCTCGCCAAGTCGAGCGGCATCTGCGTGTTCCTGATCGGCCACGTCACCAAAGAGGGCACGATTGCCGGGCCGCGCGTGCTGGAACACATCGTCGATACAGTGCTGTTCCTGGAGGGCGACCCGTTTCAGGCGTACCGTTTGCTGCGCAGCGTCAAGAACCGTTTTGGCGCGACCAGCGAGGTGGGCGTGTTCGAGATGGCGGGCGACGGCATGGCCGAGGTCGCTAACCCATCCGAGGCCTTTCTGGCGGAGCGCGTCGTTAACGCGCCGGGGTCGGCCATCGCGGTGACGATGGAGGGCACGCGCCCGCTGCTGGTGGAACTCCAGGCGCTAACCAGCCCAACCGCCTTCGGCAACCCGCGCCGCACCCCCAACGGCGTGGACATCAACCGCCTGCTGCTGATCAGCGCGGTGCTGAGCAAGCGCGTCGGCTTCAAGCTGCACGAGCAGGACATCTTCGTCAACGTAATTGGCGGGCTGAAGGTGAGCGAACCCGCCAGTGATCTGGCGATGGCGATTGCGATGGCGTCGAGCTACCTGGATAAGCCCGTACCGGCTGATCTGGCGATTGTCGGCGAGGTCGGCTTGAGCGGGGAACTGCGTGCGGTGGGGCAGCTCGCGGCGCGTCTGAACGAGGCGGTCAAGCTGGGATTCAAGCGCGTCCTCGCCCCCCGGATGCGGCGCAAGGGCGACGGCATACCGGGCAGCCTGAAGCTGGTCGAGGCGCGCAACCTGGCCGAGGCGCTGGCGGTGGTCTTCCCGAAGGACTGAGGGGCGGCGGTCTTCTCGTCACCCATTCCCCAGCACGCCTTCCGCCACGCGCTCCGGCGCTTCCCACTGTGGGTAATGCCCCACATCGTGCAGCGGGATGTAGCGCGCATCCGGGCGGCGTTCCAGCACAGCCTGGGCGATCTGCGGCACGGATACCGGGTCACGCTGGCCCCAGATGACCGTCAGCGGCGCGCGGTGGGCTTGCAGCGCGTCCAGCCAGGTGTACTCGTGAACCTTGCGCTCGTTCAGGTAGCGAATCAGCAGATGATAGATGGCCGCGCCATCGTGATGATTGATCAGCGACCAGAAGGCGTCAATCTCGGCGTCAGCGGGCGGCGCGGCGAACAGCGTGCTGAACTGTCGGGCGAAGGCCGCGCGGTTGATCAGCCGGAAGCGCGTGATCAGCGGGCCAACGA